>JAOTWP010000062.1 GCA_029862975.1 Acidobacteriota bacterium | reverse complement strand
ATTCGAGGTCGATCGCCTCGAGGCGAACCGGGCCTTCTCCGCGGGCGCCGGCCGCTCCGAGCTCCGTCAGCGTCCACGCCGATCTCGGGAGCACCAGCCACAGAGCTAGATCGCCGGCGGACCCGCTCACCGTCCGGCCGCCGGGCAGGTCCGCGGCAGCAAAGGCCTCGAGGCCGGCTTCGCCGCCGCCGAGCTCCGCCAGGGCCGCGGTCAGGTGCCGCAGGACCCTGGCGGCGAGCCGCGGGTTGTAGCGGCGATCGACCAGGCCGTGGCGCACGAAGTAGCCGCGGTCGATGTCCTCGAAGGTGTCGAAGTAGAGGTCGACGTTGCGCGCCAGCAGAGCCGCCAGGGTGGACTCGGCGACCCGGTTCGCGGAGGCCAGGTCGTCCTCGAAACGCTCGGCGGTCACGTTGCCGGAAAAGAGCACGTGGATCTGGTGGCGCATGCCGGAGGCGCGCCCGAGCTCGCTGATCTCGCGGATCGCCGGCCACAGCTCGAGGTCCGGCTCGCCGCGCCGGCGGAGACGGAAGACGAAGCCGGCGAACGCCTGCCGGACCTTCTCGGAGCCCGAGAGTCGCGCGAGCAGTTTCGCGTCGTGCAGCTGGAAGCCGTAGTTGGCCACGTGCTTGACGTTGGCGTCGTCGATGTCGCCGGCGCTCGCGTCGCGCACCTCGTCGAGATAGCACGAGAGCCCGTCTCCTACGCCTCCTCCACCGTCGCGGAGGATTCGCGCCGCCACGGATTCCATCTGCTCGGGGGCCAGCATCAGCTCCCAGCCCGCGAGCAGCGACCGGTGCTGACGGATCGCGCCGTACTCGAGATCCCCGGGGATGCCGTGCGAATAGACGGTGAACTCGAAGCCGGCGTCCACGAGCGGCGCCATCCGCTCGCACACGTCGGTCTTGACCAGCTCCTGGAGGGCCAGCCTCACCTTGGACACTCCCATCTCCTCGAGCGCCAGAATCGCCCAGTCGTTGCGGGCGAGCCTGCGGGTGAAGGGGCTGACCGAGTTGTTGGGACGCAGGACCTCTCGCGACAGCCAGTTGTCGCGCATCTCGGTCCCCAGGGGCGACGCCGGCCTCCGCGCTACCTCCAGGCGTTCTTCCGGGGGCGACGCCGCCCCGCTGCCGAGCACCCGCCCGCAGGTCCGGACCAGCTCGTTCGAGTGTCCGCGCTCGTGCACCCGGACCAGCAGGTAGCCGAGCTTGGCGGCGTCGTTGCGGCCCCCTTCCGCGTCGCCGGGCTGGACGCGAAACAGCTCGCTGTAGTCCTGGCGCACGAAGCTCGTCGCCGGGACCGTGTACAGGTGGGTGGTCGCGACCCGGTTGTAGAAGTAGTTGTGGACGTGGCCGGTGTAGGCCGCCTCCACTCCGAAGCGCTCGCAGAGGCCCAGCAGCCAGGAGCGCCCCGGCTCGTCCAGGTTGTCGTAGCTGGCGGGCTCGTCGTGCGCGGCCACGTAGGGCGGGTAGTGCATCATCAGGAAGAGCCGCTGCCCGTTCCCGGCGGCCCGGTCGAGATCCGCTTCCAGCCATCGCCGCTGCTCGCGCTCGCCCTCGAGCTCGGAATTGACGAGCAGCGAGTTGAGCACCGCGAAATGGCAGGTCGCGTGATCGAAGGAGTACGCGGCGCGACCGTAGAGGCGCTCGTACTGGGCGATGGAATCCGCGCAGACCCTGGGCACCGGCACCCAGCCGCCCGGCTTGTCGCCCACGCAGTGGTTGCCGGGAACGAGATGCAGGGGCGACTCGAGGCCGCCGGCGATGGCCTGGAAGTTGGCCGCCGCGGCCGCGTAGGTGGAGAGCTCCGGCAAGGGGTTGCCCATGTCGCCGAGGTGCACGGTGAACGCGGGGCCGCGGCGGTTCACGGACTCGACGACGTAACGGAACCGGCCGTTGGCCAGCCGGTTGGAAGCGAACGGCGAAGCCGATCGGTCCTCCGCCTCGTTGACGTGGGAGTCGGAGATCACCGCGAAGGTGAAGAGATGCTCCCCCAGGGAACGCCGCATAGGCGGCGAGTCTACGTCGAGAGGGCGGCTCGGCCGAACCCGCCGTTTCATCGACTCGAGTACGGCCACGCCGGGTCTCCGACGTGACGGACGCCGAAGCTCCCGAGGGAGAGAACGCTCGGCGTGCCAGGCTGCGCGCACATTCCTCAAAGGAGACTCAATGCGTTCGATGAGAACCGTGTTCGTGTTCGCCGTTGTTCTGGGTGTTGGGAACACAGCGGGTCTGATGCCTGCCGCCTTCGCCGATCACCATGAGGCGGCGATCATCGAGGAAGCCCTGAGCGCCGCGCCGCCGGAGCTGGCCGCGGGCGCCACCGTCATGGATTGGGAGATGAAGGTCCTCAAGCAGGGCGACAACGGCTGGACCTGCATGCCGACGCCGCCACATCTCCAAGGGACCTCACCGATGTGCAACGACGCGACCTGGATGGAATGGGCGGACGCCTACCTCAACAAGAAGGACTACGCCGGCGGCAAGCTCGGAGTCTCGTACATGCTGGCCGGCGACGAAGGGGCGAGCAACATCGACCCCTACGCCGAGGGGCCGACCGCCGACAACCAGTGGATCAAGGAAGGCGCGCACCTGATGCTCCTGGTCCCCGACCCCGCGCAGCTCGAAGGCATGTCGACCGACCCGTCGAACGGCGGGCCGTACGTGATGTGGAAAGGCACACCCTACGTCCACGTCATGGTGCCCGTAGAAAGGGAATAGGGTCGAGAGCCGCCACGCCGGCAGGGTGCGAGAGAACGCCCTTCTCGACCCCTAGTTTGAGACCCTCTCCAGCGGCGTGCGCCCTGGGGCCCGTCATCGGCCCAGGATGACGGCCATCAGGCCGTTCGTGCCGCTGGATCGTCGCCGGCACGGGACCGTGCGTGGACTTTGTGGGCCGCAACGCGTTAGCGTTGGAGGACATGGAGCGCAAGGCTCACGTCGTCGTTGGTCTCGTGGTCCTGGCCGTCCTTGCCGAGGGTGCGCGTGCCCAGGAGCTGCCGAGGCTCGTGCCGCTCGGCGACACGCTGACGCTGCAGGGCCTGATCGAGCGCGAGCCGATCGCGCTCTCGGGTCCGCTGTGGGTCACCCTGGAGGGGTGGCCGGAGGGCCAGGAAGCGCCCAAGCTCAGGCTATGGCTCACCGAGGCCGTGGTCGGCACCGTGGCCGGCGTCGAGCACCGGCTCACCGATCTGCCCCTGCCGGCCGAGACGGTACTCGACACCCTCCAGTCGACACGCCTCGACGTCACCGTCAAGGACGTGGAGTGGCCGGCGGAGTACACCGGCAAGCTTCGCTACCGGATCGCCGGCAACAGACAGCAGCTGGACGCTGCGCGGAAGGCCGAAGCGGCCAAGGAGGACAAGGACGAGGACACCCTCGCCGTGCTCGCGCGAGCCGCCGCGGGCATCGACGGCGAGATAGCGCTGAGCCTCAACGTCAGGACCAAGCCGCGCATCGTCGCGCCCGAGGCCGAGCTGAAGCTCAACCTGGTGAGGTGCTCCTGGCCGCCATCGTGCTTTCTGGCCGGCCTGTTCGTGGCCGACGAGACCACGCCGGGGCCCTGGCCGGTCGAGCTGCGAAACGACTCCCTGGGACCGGTCAGGATCAGTCCGCAGGCCCGCCTGCTGCGGGAGGGAACCCGATCCGGCGGGGAGGTCTTCGTGCTCGGGCCCGCCGCGGAGGCCGAGGCGGTCGTTGGAGAGGACGGCAAAGAGACCGGTGCGGTGATCGCTCGGGACGCGGACCCGGCGAAGTTCACCTTGAGCGTCCGGCGGAGCCTGCTGAGCTCGGGGAGCTACAAGGGTAACCTGGCCTTCGTCGCCGAGCCACACGGCGAGCCGCCGCTCCGCAGTCGGGGTCCGGACGGCGCAGCCGTCGTTCGCAACCGAGCCGAGGTCTCCGTGGCGGCGGAGGTCTCCGTCCGCTCCGGGGTCTGCTGGGTGATCTTCTGGATCTTCGTCGGCATCGTCGCCGGGCGGCTGAACCGCCAGATCTCGACGCCGGAGGCACAGGCCCGGCTCAAGCTCTACGACGAGACGGTCACCCTGCGCGATCGCATCAACCGGCTGACCGATCCGGCGTTGGCGAGCTTGGCGAGCTTGGCGAGCTTCCTGGGCGAGCAGTTGGCCGAGATCCGGAGCGAAGTCGAGGACGTCGAGCGGCCCGACGCGGAGATCCGAACGGCTCTCGATCGCTTGCGGGGCCAGATCGATGCCGCGGAGGATCTCGGCGCGGCGCAGGTCAAGCACGACCGACTCCAGAACGAGGGCAAGGACGCGGACGCGCTGGCCCTGGTCCAGGAGGAGATCGCAGCGACCGGGAGGATGGTCCGGGCCGGTCCGATCGACGAGGTCAAGAAGAGCGTCGAGCGGATCCGTCTCGCTCTTTCCGAGGTCGAGGCGGGCGGCAATGCCGCGGGCGTCACGGTCATTCTGCAGCCCGCCGAAGCGGCGGCCAGGACCGCGCGCAGCCCGGCGCCGCAGGCGCCGGCCCCGCCGCCGGCCGGAACGGCCAGGCCGCGCCTGCCGCGGCTGGTCTTCTTCCTGGCGGTCCTCGCCGGCACCCGCAACCTCAGCATCCGGGCGAGGTACTGGTACCTGCAGCCCGCGGCGACGGTCCTGCTGCTCTTCACGCTGACCGTCTACGGCGTCTTCTTGCTCTACGGCGGGCCGGAGAACAGCACCTTCGGGGCGAACGGCATCGCCGACTACGTGCCGCTTTTCCTCTGGGGCTTCGGCTCCGACGTCCTCACCAAGCGACTCCAGGACGTCGCCTTCACACGCTCCTGATCCGTCCTTCTCCGAGTGGGGCAGGCGAGCCAGCGAAGCGGCCGTGGCGCAGGAAGTGGGCCACCTCGCGCGCCACTTCGGGGCCGTTCATGAGGAACGTATGGGTGCGGGGGACGACGAGGTGGTCGGCCATCCGCTCGAGGCGGGTGCTGGCGATCGTCACCGAGCCGTCGTGCTCGGAGGTGAGGAGCAGGCGGCCGACCGGGTTGATCCAGCGGCAGCCGGCGATGATCCCGATGTCGGTGTCGGGCACCGCGAGCCGCTGCGGCAGCCCCTCCCCGGACGTGCCGAGCTGGGTCGCGAGCTCGCCGAAGACGAGTCGGAAGATCGCCGAGCCGCCGATCGCGTCGACGATCTCGCTGCCGTGGTTGGGGGTGGCGAGCATCACGAGGCGGCCGCGGGGGCGCTCGCCGGGGGCCGTCAGGAGCGAGCGGGCGACGATGCCGCCCAGCGAGTAGGTGACCCAGTGGAGCCTCTCCACGCAGTCGAGGCCGAGGTCGCGCAGCTGGCCGGCGACGGCCTCCTCGGCCTGCTCGAGCGAGCGCGGCCGGGACGGGTAGCGCAGGTTGTGGACCCGGAAGCCGGCCTCCCGGAGGCGGCGGGCGAGCCGCGCCATCGAGCTCGGGCCGCGGAACAGCCCGTGGAGGAGCACGACGTGCTCTGCGCCGCTCATCGCCGCGTCACCCGAGCCGCGCTGCGGGCCTCAGGCGCCCATCAGGCCGACCGTCTCGCCGTCCACGAGATCCATCACCTCGGCCTGCGGAGCGAGCGGCAGCCCCGGCATCCGCATGACGTCGCCGAGCAGGGGAATCACGAACCCGGCGCCCGCCGCGAGCTCCATCGACCGCACCGTCACGTCGAACCCCTCGGGCCGGCCGGCGATCCGCGGGTCGTCCGTCAGCGAGGTCGGCGCCTTGGCGATGCACACCGGCAGCCCGCCGTAGCCGAGCTCCGTGAGCCGCTTGATCTGGGTCTCGGCCAGCTTCGAGAGCACGACCTCCGAGGCCCCGTACATCGTGCGGGCGACCTTCTCGATTTTCGTCGGGATCGGCTCGCTCCAGTCGTAGAGGGGCCGGAAGCGGGACGGGCTCTGCTCGCAGTGCTCGCACAGGGTGCGGGCCAGATCCATGGCGCCCTCGCCGCCGCGCTCGAAGTGATCGGACACCGCGAACGGCACGCCCGCCTCGGCGCAGGCGCGCCGCACGACGTCCACCTCGGCCTCGGTGTCCGTGGAGAACCGGTTGAGAGCGACGATCGGGATCTCGCCGAACGCCTGGATGTTCTGGATGTGCTTGTGGAGGTTGGGGAGGCCCTTCGCCACCGCCTGCGGGCTCTCGTCGCCGAGCTTCTTCTGGGGAACCCCGCCGTGGCGCTTGAGCGCCCGCACCGTGGCGACGAGCACCACCGCGGCGGCGTCGAGGTCCGCCGACTGGCACTTGATGTCGAAGAACTTCTCCGCTCCGAGGTCGAAGCCGAACCCGGCCTCGGTGATCACCCAGTCGGCGTGGGCCAGCGCCATCTTCGTCGCCAGCACCGAGTTGCAGCCGTGCGCGATGTTGGCGAACGGGCCGCCGTGGATGAACGCCGGCACCCCCTCGATCGTCTGCACGAGGTTGGGCATCAGCGCGTCGCGCAGCAGCACCATCATGGCGCCCACGGCCTTGAGATCGGCGGCCACCACGGGCTCGTCGTCGTAGGTGAAGCCGACGAGGATGCGCCCCAGCCGCGCCCGCAGGTCGGCCTCCCCCTCCGCCAGGCAGAGGATCGCCATGACCTCGGAGGCCGGCGTGATGTCGAACCCCGTCTCCCGCGGCACCCCTTCGAGCTTGCCGCCGAGCCCGACGATCGTGTGGCGCAGGGCGCGGTCGTTCAAGTCGATCACCCGCCGCCAGAGCACCCGCCGGGGATCGACCTTGGGCGACTTGTGGTGGTAGACGTGGTTGTCCAGCATCGCCGCCAGCAGGTTGTTGGCGCTCGTGATGGCGTGGAAGTCGCCCGTGAAGTGGAGGTTGATGTCGACGGTCGGCACGACGATCGACCTGCCGCCGCCGGTCGCGCCCCCCTTCTTGCCGAACGTCGGCCCGAGCGACGGCTCGCGCAGCGCCAGGCACACGCTTTCGCCGATCTTCGCGAGCCCCTGGGCGAGGCCGATCGAGGTCGTCGTCTTGCCCTCCCCGGCGCTCGTCGGGGTGATCGCCGACACCAGCACCAGCCGCCCCCGCGGCCGCCCGTTGGCCGCCGCCGCCAGGCGCACCTTGGCCTTGTCGCTGCCGTACGGGACCAGATGCTCCTCCCCGATGCCGAGATCGCGGGCCACTTCCGTGATGGGGCGTACCGAGCTCACTTGAGTCTCCTCATTGCCGTTCAGCGTCGATCATACGTCGTCCCGTCTGCGACTCCGAGACCAAGACGAGGAGCACTGGTCTTCTCGGGGAGAAGGCCGCTGCCAGGCGGCCTTCCCAGCGCTCCCGAGATCTCCACCGGCATGTCGCCCGGGTTTCGGATCGGCTCCGGCCGAAGTCGCGGGGTTTGGCTGGGCAGGGCAAACGAACAGGGACGGCGTGTCGCGATGGCACCGGGATTTCGGGCGGACCTCTAGCCGAGCGCGGCCGAGAGACTAGACTCTCCACCTCATGGAGCGTCTCCCGGATCGGCCCGCGCTGCTCGAGATCGAGGGGCTGCGGACCCGTTTCGAGGGCAGCGAGCCCGCCGCCGTCGACGGGGTGAGCCTGGCGATCGCGCCCGGGCGGGTGCTGGGGCTGGTGGGCGAGTCGGGGTCGGGCAAGTCGGTGACGTCGCTCTCCGTGATGGGCCTCCTGCCCGACTCGGCGGCGATCGTCGACGGCCGGATCTCGTACCTCGGGCGCGATCTCGTGCGGCTGCCGCGGCGCGACCTGCGCAAGCTGCGCGGCGCCGAGATCTCGATGATCTTCCAGGAGCCGAGCTCCGCCCTCGACCCGGTGTTCAAGGTCGGCAGCCAGGTCGCGGAGGCGATCCGCGTCCACGAGCGGGTGAGCCGCCGCGAGGCGCGGCGGCGGGTGCTCGAGCTCTTCGGCGAGGTGGGGATCCCGGAGCCCGAGCGCCGCTTCCACAGCTACCCGCACGAGATGTCGGGCGGCCAGAAGCAGCGGGTGATGATCGCCATGGCGCTGGCCGCCGGACCGCGGCTGCTGATCGCCGACGAGCCGACGACGGCGCTCGACGTGACGATCCAGGCGCAGATCCTCGATCTGCTGCGCCGGCTGCGCGACGAGCGCGGCATGGCGATCCTCTTCATCACCCACGACCTGGGGGTGATCGCGGAGATCGCGGACGACGTGGCCGTGATGTACGAAGGAGCGGTCGTCGAGCAGGGCGACGTGCTGTCGATCTTCGAGCGCCCGCGCCACCCCTACACGCAGGGGCTGCTCGCCTGCCGGCCGCGGCTGGAGTCGTCTCCAGACCGCCTGCCGACGGTCGAGGAGTTCCTGCGCCGCGGCGCGGCCGCGCCGGCCGCGCCGCGCACCCGCCGCCGCCTCCTCCACCCCGGCGCCGATCCGGGGCCGGACGAGAATCCGGCCTGGGTCGACGAGGGCAGCCAGCCGCTGCTCGCGGTGCGCGACCTCGCCGTTCACTTCCGGGCCCGCGGCTGGCTCTCCCGCGCCGCCCCCGCGGCGAAGGCGGTCGACGGCGTCAGCTTCGACGTCTACCGCGGCCAGGCGCTCGGCCTCGTCGGCGAGTCGGGCTGCGGCAAGACGACCACCGGGCGCGCTCTCCTCCGGCTCGTCGAGATCACCGCCGGCGAGGTCCTCTTCGACGGCTCCGACCTGGCCGCGCCGCGGGGCCGCGAGCTGCGCCGGCTGCGGCGCCGCTTCCAGATGATCTTCCAGGATCCCTACGGCTCGCTCAACCCGCGGCTGCGGGTCGAGACGATCCTCACCGAGCCGATGGCGGTGCACGGCATCGGCCGCGACCGGGCGCAGCGCCGCGAGCGGGCCGCCGCGCTCCTGGCCGAGGTCGACCTCGAGCCCGGCCACCTGCGCCGTTTCCCGCACGAGTTCTCCGGCGGCCAGCGCCAGCGCATCGCCATCGCCCGCGCCCTGGCCGTCGACCCCGACTTCCTCGTCTGCGACGAGTGCGTCTCGGCGCTCGACGTCTCGGTCCAGGCCCAGGTGCTCAACCTCCTCAAGGACCTGCAGGAGCGGCGCGGTCTCACCTACCTCTTCATCAGCCACGACCTGTCGGTGGTCAAGTTCATGGCCGACATGATCGCCGTCATGCGCGACGGCCGGATCGTCGAGTTCGGCGCCGCCGAGCGGGTCTACGCCGCGCCCCGCGAGGACTACACCCGGGCGCTCATCGCCGCCGTGCCCGACGATTCCCTGCCCGCAATCCGCGCCCGGATGGCGCGCCGCGGCGCCGCCGATCGAGCCGCCGATTGACCTCGGTCGCCGGGCTCGGAGACAATACCGCCACCGGCGCCGGCGGACCCCTCGCGGGGACCAGGACGTCTCCCGGTCTCCCGGCTCCTCTGTTCCCGAATCGACGCGACCGGTAGAGTCATGAACCTCGGCCCGGGCCCAGCAAGCAAGCGTCACGAGACGCTTGTGAAAGTTTTCACAAGCCCGGTCCGGTCGAGCGCGCTTTAGAGGGAGATCTTCCTTTCATGGCATTGCACAAGATCCGCCGCGGCCTCGATCTGCCGATCGCCGGAGAGCCGAGCCAGGCCGTCGAGGCGGCCCGGCAGGTGTCGCGCGTGGCGGTGATGGCCGCGGACTACGTGGGCATGAAGCCGACGATGAGCGTCCGGGTCGGCGACTCGGTACGGCGCGGCCAATCCCTCTTCGAGGACAAGAAGGCGCCGGGCGTGCGCTACACCGCCCCCGGCGAAGGCAAGGTCGTCGCCATCCACCGCGGCGAGCGCCGGGCCCTGCAGTCGGTCGTCATCGAGCTCACGGCCGCCGAGCGCGGGGGCCGCGGCGGCGACGGCCGGTTCGCGAGCTTCACCGGCCGGCACCCGAACGGGATGTCGCGCGACGAGGTGCGGGCGCTGCTCGTCGAGTCGGGCCAGTGGACGGCGCTGCGCCAGCGCCCGTTCGGCAGCGTGCCGGCCCCCGAGAGCGCGCCTTTCGCCATCTTCGTGACGGCGACGGACTCGAGCCCGCTGGCGCCCGACCCGGCGATCGTCCTGGCGGAGCGAGCGGGCGACTTCGAGCGCGGCCTGACGGCGCTCGGCAAGCTCACCGACGGCGCCGTCCACGTCTGCACGGCGCCGGGTGTCGACGTCGCGCTGCCCTCCTCGGGCGACTTCCGGCGCGAGAGCTTCGCGGGCCCCCACCCCGCCGGCACGGCGGGGCTCCACATCCACCGGCTGGCGCCGGTGAGCCGCGCGCGAACGGTGTGGTGGATCGGCTACCAGGAGGTGGCGGCGATCGGCAAGCTCTTCGCCGGCGGCGTCCTCGACGTCGAGCGCGTGATCTCCCTCGCCGGACCCAGCGTGACCCGGCCCCGGCTCCTGCGCACCCGGGCGGGCGCGTTCCTGGACGAACTGGTGGCCGGCGAGGTCGCCGCGGGCGAGAACCGCGTCGTCTCGGGCTCTCCCCTCTACGGCCGCGCGGCGATGGGCGAGGTCCACGGCTACCTCGGCCGCCGTCACCACCAGGTCACGGTCCTGCGCGAGGGGCGGGAGCGCGAGTTCCTCGGCTGGCTGACGCCGGGAAGGGACCGCTTCTCGGTCACCGGCAGCTTCCTGTCGCGGCTCACCCCGAGCAAGCGCTTCTCGTTCACGACCACGACCAACGGCTCGGACCGCGCCATCGTCCCCATCGGCGTCTACGAGAAGGTGTTTCCGTTCGACATTCCGCCGACCCACCTGCTGCGCGCCCTGGCCGCCGGCGACCTCGAGCAGGCGGAGTCGCTGGGCGTCCTCGAGCTCGACGAGGAGGACCTGGCGCTGTGCTCCTACGTTTGCCCGGGCAAGCACGACTACGGCAGCTACCTGCGCAAGATCCTGACGACGATCGAGAGGGAAGGCTGAATGAAGGCTCTGCGCGGGTTTCTGGACAAGCAGGGGCGGCACTTCGAGCCCGGCGGCCGGCTGCACGGGCTCCACGCCCTGTGGGAGGCCCAGGACACGATCCTCTACACCCCGGGCAAGGTGACGAAGGGCTCGACGCACGTGCGCGACGGCCTCGATCTCAAGCGCCTGATGATCACCGTCGTCGTCGCCTTGATCCCGACGATCGCGATGGCGATGTACAACACCGGCCTCCAGGCGCACCGCGCGATCGCGGCCGGGGCGCTGGCCCTCGACACCTGGCAGACGGCCGCCATGCAGGCCCTGGGCCTCGGCTTCGATCCCGGCGACGTCCTCGCCTGCGTCGTCCACGGGGCGCTCTACTTCTTCCCGGTCCTCGTCGTCACGTTCGTCGCCGGCGGCGCGGCGGAAACGCTCTTCGCCATCGTCAGGAAGCACGAGATCAACGAGGGCTTCCTCGTCACCGGGATGCTCATCCCGCTGACCGTGCCGCCCACCATCCCCCTGTGGCAGGTGGCGCTCGGCACCCTCTTCGGGGTCATCGTCGGCAAGGAGGTCTTCGGTGGCACGGGGATGAACATCCTGAACCCGGCGCTCACCGCGCGCGCGTTCCTGTTCTTCGCCTACCCCGCCGAGATCTCGGGCGACAATGTCTGGATCGCGGCGCAAACGAGCCCCGACGGCTACAGCGGCGCCACCTGGCTCGCCCGCGCAGCGGTGGAGGGCACGCCGGGGCTCGAGAGCGGCCTCGCCTGGCGCGACGCGCTGCTCGGCTTCATCCCCGGCTCCATGGGCGAGACCTCCGCTCTGGCCTGCCTGGCCGGCGCCCTCGTCCTCGTCCTCACCGGCATCGGCTCGTGGCGCATCCTGGCCGGCCTGGTCCTCGGCTCGTTCGCGATGACCGCGCTTCTGAACGCCGTCGGCTCGGACACCAACCTGCTGCTGGAGGTGCCCTTCCACTGGCAGATCGTGCTCGGCGGCTGGGCCTTCGGCGCCGTCTTCATGGCCACCGAGCCGGTAACGGCGGCGCACACCGACGCGGGGCGCTGGATCTACGGCTTCCTGATCGGCGTCATGGCCATCCTCATCCGCGTCCTCAACCCCGCCTACCCGGAAGGGATGATGCTGGCCATCCTCTTCATGAACGTCTTCGCGCCCACGATCGACCACTTCGTCGTTCGCGCCAACCTCCGCCGGAGGCAAGCCCGCTATGCGTCATAGCGTCCTCTACACGCTGGTCTTCTCGGCGCTGCTCTGCGTCGCCTGCGCGATCCTCGTGTCGGCCTCGGCCGTCGTGCTGAAGGACGCCCAGGAGGCGAACAAGGCGCTCGACCGCAAGCTGAACGTGCTCGAGGCCGCGGGCCTCAAGGCGCCCGGCGCCGACCTGTCCGCGGCGGAGGTCGACCGCCTCTTCGCCGCCATCGACCAGGTCTTCGTCGATCTCGCCACCGGCGAGGAGGTCGAGGACGGGGACCCGGAGACCTACGATCAGCAGAAGGCCAAGCGCGACCCGGCCCAGAGCCACCTCGCGCCCGAGAACCGCTCGCGGGTGACCCGGCTCCCCAACCGGGTGGTGGTCTACAAGATCGAGAACGCGGCCGGCCGGCTCGAGACGGTCGTCCTGCCGATCGAGGGCTACGGGCTGTGGGGCACCCTCTACGGGTTCCTGGCGCTCGCGGGGGACACGAGCACGGTCGTGGGCCTGACCTTCCACGACCACAAGGAGACGCCCGGGCTCGGCGGCGAGGTCGAGAACCCGCGCTGGAAGGCCCTCTGGCCCGGCCGCGAGGTGTACGACCGCGAGTGGCGGCCGGCTCTCCAGGTGGTCAAGGGAGCCGCCGGCCCGGCCGCCGAGGATCCCTACCGGGTCGACGGCCTCTCGGGCGCTACCATCACGAGCCGCGGAGTGACCAACATGATCGACTTCTGGCTGGGCCCCGAGGGCTACGGCCCCTATCTCGCGAACCTGCGGTCGGAAAGGAGCGCCGCCTGATGGCCGAGAAGAGCTCGCGGATCCTCCTCGATCCGCTCTTCAGCAACAACCCGATCGCCCTGCAGGTGCTCGGCATCTGCTCGGCCCTGGCGGTCACGACGAAGCTCGAGACCTCGCTCGTCATGTGCGGCGCGGTGATCGCGGTGATGGCGGGATCCAACCTCTCCGTCAGCCTGCTGCGCAACCACATCCCGGCGAGCATCCGCATCATCGTTCAGCTGACGATCATCGCCTCGCTCGTCATCGTGGCCGACCAGATCCTCAAGGCGTATCTCTTCCAAATCAGCAAGCAGCTCTCGGTCTTCGTCGGCCTCATCATCACCAACTGCATCATCATGGGGCGGGCCGAGGGGTACGCGATGCAGAACTCGCCGGGCAAGAGCCTGCTCGACGGCATCGGCAACGGACTGGGCTACTCCGTAGTGCTCCTCGCGGTGGCCTTCTGCCGCGAGCTCCTGGGCTCGGGCAAGCTCTTCGGCCAGGTGGTCCTGCCGCTCGTCACCGAGGACGGCTGGTACAACCCCAACGGCCTCATGCTGCTGTCGCCGGGGGCGTTCTTCCTGATCGCCTTCCTCATCTGGGGGCTGCGCACCTGGAAGCCCGAGCAGGCCGAGGAGGACTGATGGAGCACTACCTGAATCTGGCCATCAAGGCCGTCTTCGTCGAGAACATGGCGCTCGCCTTCTTCCTCGGCATGTGCACGTTCATCGCCTGCTCGAAGAAGGTCGAGACCGCCATCGGCCTCGGCGCCGCCGTCATCTTCGTCATGACCGTCACGGTGCCGCTCAACAACCTCGTCTACGCCTACCTGCTCAAGGAGGGCGCGCTCTCCTGGATCAGCAGCTCGCTGGGGGGCTACGACCTGTCGTTCCTCGGCCTGCTCTCGTACATCGGGAGCATCGCGGCGGCGGTGCAGATCGTGGAGATGACCCTCGATCGCTACGCCCCCGCGCTCTACAACACCCTGGGCGTGTTCCTGCCGCTGATTGCCGTCAACTGCGCGATTCTCGGCGCTTCGCTGTTCATGGTCGAGCGCGAGTACAACCTCGCCGAGAGCACGATCTTCGGTTTCGGATCCGGCCTCGGCTGGGCGCTCGCCATCGTCGCGCTGGCCTCGGTCCGCGAGCGCATGCGCTACAGCAACGTCCCCGCCGGCCTGCGCGGCCTCGGGATCACGTTCCTGCTGACGGGTCTCCTCGCCATCGCCTTCCTGGCCTTCTCCGGGATCCAGCTCTAGGGGCAACCAGATGTCGACCATCGGTCTCGGCGTCTTCATGTTCACGTTCGTCATCGTCACCCTGGTGGCGGTCGTGCTCTTTGCCAAGCGCCGCCTCGTACAGTCGGGCGACGCGGCGATCGCCATCAACGACAACCCGGACCTGACCCTCAAGGTGCGCACCGGCGGCACCCTGTTGAACGCCCTCGCGGAGAAGGGGATCTTCATCCCCTCGGCGTGCGGCGGCAAGGGGAGCTGCGGGGTCTGCAAGGTCGACGTCGTCGAGGGCGGCGGCGCGATGCTGCCGACCGAGACGAGCCACATCAGCCGCGGCGAGGCGCGGGAGGGGTGCCGGCTCTCCTGCCAGGTGAAGGTCAAGGGCGACATGGCGCTGCGCATGCCGGCCGAGATCTTCGACGTCAAGCGCTGGACCTGCAAGGTGCGCTCGAATCGCAACGTCGCCACCTTCATCAAGGAGCTCGTCCTCGAGCTGCCGCCCGGCGAGTCGGTGCCTTTCAAGGCGGGGGGCTACATCCAGATCGAGTGCCCGCCGCACGTCGTCAAGTACTCGGACTACGAGGTCGAGAGCGAGTACCGCGAAGACTGGGACAAGTTCAACCTGTGGCGCTACGTCTCCACGGTCGAGGAGCCGGCGCAGCGGGCCTACTCGATGGCGAACTACCCGGAGGAGAAGGGCCTCGTCATGCTCAACGTCCGCATCGCCTCGCCGCCGCCGCGGGCGCCCGAGAGCGTCCCGCCCGGCGTCATGTCCTCCTACATCTTCGGGCTCAAGCCCGGCGACGAGGTGACGATCTCCGGGCCGTTCGGCGAGTTCTACGCCCGGCCCACCCAGGCCGAGATGATCTTCATCGGCGGCGGGGCGGGCATGGCGCCCATGCGCTCGCACATCTTCGATCAGTTCAAGAGGCTGCACACCGACCGCAAGGTCAGCTTCTGGTACGGCGCCCGCAGCCTGCGCGAAGCGTTCTACCAGGAGGAGTTCGACCAGATCGCCGCCGCCAACGACAACTTCGAGTGGCACCTGGCGCTGTCGGACCCGTTGCCCGAGGACAACTGGCAGGGCCTCACCGGCTTCATCCACCAGGTCCTCTACGACGAGTACTTGAAGGACCACCCGGCGCCCGAGGACTGCGAGTACTACATCTGCGGCCCGCCGATGATGCTACAGGCCTGCCGCGAGATGCTGGACGGCCTCGGCGTCGAGCCGGAGAACGTCCTCTATGACGACTTCGGCGGCTGAGCCGCCGGCCCGCAGCTTCCGGACGCCGGGCCGGCTGGCGGCCGGTCTCCTGGGCGTGGTCGCCCTGGCCGCGGCCGCCTGCGCGCCGCCGCCCGCCGCCGCGCCGCCGGAGCTGGCCGTCTTCGGGGGCGAGGTCATGGGGACGACGTACACGGTCCGCGTGGCCGGCGTGGCCCTCGCCGAGCCCCTGCGGCAGCGGATGGAGGAGGCGGTCGCGACGGCGCTGTCGCAGGTCGACGACCGGATGACGACCTACCGCGACTCCGACGTGACCCGCTTCAACGCCTGGGCGAGCACCGAGCCCTTCGCCGTCTCGCCGGCGACCGCCGAGGTCGCGGCTCTCGCCCAGACCCTCGCGGCCCTATCCGGCGGAGCTCTGGACGTCACCGTCGCGCCGCTCGTCGACGCCTTCGGCTTCGGCCCGGCGGCGCCGACGGCGATCCCCGACGCGGCGGTCCTCGCCGCTCTGCGCCCCCGCGTCGGCTACCGCCTCCTGACGGTCGACGCCGGCGACCGCCTGCGCAAGGGGCACCCCGAGCTGACGATCGACCTTTCGGCGCTGGCCAAGGGCTACGGCGTGGACCGCGCCGCGCTGGCCCTCGAGGCGCTGGGCGTCACGAGCTACATGATCGAGGTCGGAGGGGAGGTGCGGGCCCGCGGCCGCAACGAGCGCGGCTCCGTCTGGCGCATCGGCATCGAAAGGCCCGACGCGGCGCACGGCACCGTCCAGCGCATCGTTCCGCTGGCCGACATGGCGATGGCCACGAGCGGCGACTACCGGCGCTACCGCGAGATCGCCGGGCGCCGGATCAGCCACATCATCGATCCCCGCCGCGCCGAGCCCATCGATCATCGCGTGGCCTCGGCGACGGTTCTTCACGAGAGCTGCGCCGCCGCCGACGGCCTCGCCACCGCCATGATGGTGCTGGGCGAAGACGGGCTGCCGCTCGCCGAGAGGAACGGCTGGGCGGTCCTGCTGCTCGTCCGCTCCACCACGGGTTTCGTCGAAAAGGCCTCCTCGCCCTTCAACGCGCTGGTAGAATCCATGGAGCGGCCAGCCCCGTAGACCGTCGGGCGAGCCGCCGCCCCGGACCTCGATCATGACCCTGCTCCTGCTCACCCTCGGCCTCTTCGCGCTCGTCATGCTCGTCATGTCGGTCGGCGTCATCGTCAGCGGCAGGTGCCTCCGCGGCTCCTGCGGCGGCCCCGCGATTCTCGACGGCAGCGGCGAGCCGGTCACCTGCGCGGCCTGTCCCAACCGCGAGCGGCTGATCGCGGAGGCCAGGCAGCGGGCCGCTTCGGCGCCGGACGGCGCGGCGCTGTAGGATCCCGGAGGGGATCCCCGGCGCTGCTCTTGTATCCTGGGGACCTCGGGAGAGAGACATGAGCGAGCTGCCACTGCCCACCGCCCGCGACTGGATGCGCCCGCCGAAGCTGACGCTGCGGCCCGGCGACGACGTCTTCGCGGCCATCGACCGGCTGCTGGCGGCCGGCCTGCCCACGGCCGCGGTACTCGACGGCGGACAGCTGGTCGGGATCTTCACCGAGAAGGACGCGATCAGGGCCCTCTCCCGCCTCCTCTACGACGCCACCGCGGACACCGGCGCCGTCCGCGATCACATGTCGCGGGACTTCTCGCGCTGCACTCCCCAGATGGACTTCTTCCGCGTCGCGGAGCTCTTCCTGAGCTGCAACTTCCCCACCCTGCCGGTCGTCGACGACGGGCGGCTCATCGGCGTGGTGGAGCGGCGGGCGCTGCTTGTCTGCGTCCACGACTACCGCCAGCGGCTGGCGGCGAGCCGCACCCGCGACGCCGCCGCCGCCGGCCACCAGGCCGATCGCCCGCGCGGCATCGAAGCGCAGCAGCGCTCCGCCGCCGGCGCCACCCGCGAGCAGCTGGTGCGCCTCTTCAGCCGGCGGAAGAACTGACCGGCGGATGGCGCGCGTTCCGGCGCTCGCCGCCGCCGGCCTCTGCCTGCTTGCGGGCGCGCTCCCGGGCCGCGCGGCGGCCGCGACGCGGCCGAGCCCCTTCATGCGCGGCGTCGTCGTCTCCTGCCCGCGGTCCGGACAGATCTGGGGCACCGAGCTCATGTCCGAAGCGCTCGCCGACATCCGCGCGCTGGGCGGCGAGTGGATCGCCATCCACCCCTACGCCTGGATCGGCCGCGACGGCGAGGTCCGCCACCGCCCGGCCGCCGAGACCGGCTATCTCGACGAGTCCGTTCGCCGGATGCGCGAGGCCGGCATGGAGATCTTCTGGAAGCCGCACCTGGGCTACTGGGGCAGCTTCGAATGGCGCGGCGCGATCGATCTCGGCGCCGACGAGGCCGCCTGGCGGCGGTTCTTCGCCGGCTACACGGAGTTCATCGTCGACCAGGCCCGCTTCGCAGAGCGCCACGGCGTCGAGCTCTTCGCCGTCGGCGTCGAGTACGAGCGGACGATGCACCGCGAGGCCGACTGGCGCGCCGTCGTCGCCGCCGTCCGGGAGGTCTACTCGGGAGCGATCACCTACGCCGCCAACTGGGACGGCATCCGCCGCGTGGCCTTCTGGGACGCCGTCGACCTGATCGGCGTCCACGCCTACTTCCCCCTCGCGGCCGAGGACTGGCCCCTCCACGAAGCCCTCGCCGCCGGCTGGGACGCCCCCCTCGACGACCTCGAGAGCCTCTCCGCCGAGCATGGCAAGCGCGTCCTCTTCGCCGAGATCGGCTACAACCGCGCCGCCCACGCCGCCCGCGAGCCCTGGGCCCACGGCACCTACGACACCCCCGCCAACCGCGCCCTGCGGCGCCTCCTCATGGAGACCGCGCTCGACCGCATCGAGCGCGAGCCCTGGATCGCCGGCATGTTCTGGTGGAAATGGATGCCCGGCATCCCCGGCGGCAACGACCGCGACTTCTCGCTCAAGGAGCCGGAGGCGCGAGAGGCGCTGTTCCAGTACTGGGGCAGACCCGCCGGCAGCAAGGTCGTCGTCACCCCGCAGTAGCGGCTACGCGCACGACGCCGGCAAGTCGGCGTCGAGGCCCTACCGCGCATGCTGGCCGCCATCGAGTGAGCGCCCGCGGGTGCCCCAGAGACGACCACGTCTCGAATCGTCGGGGTCGCCTCCCGGACTTCGCGCCGTGGAAGGTCGTGGTCGCCTGCTCACCCCGTGGCAATGACCTAGCCCCGACAGAGTCGAGCTTCCACAACCGGTGAGCCGATGTCGTGGTTGACTCCATCGAGGCTGAAGGTCAGCTGGAGATCGTCGCGCGGCGTCTTGGCGGTTGCCGGGTCCGAGAGCAAGGGAACGAGCGGCCAGCCCCAGGAGCTGCTGACCTTGGAGGTCCCACGGGAGTCGAGGTGGACGCCCTCGGCGAGGCAGGCGTCGAACCAGCAGGCCATGACGCGAGGCAGCGAGCTCGAGCCTGCGGCACTGAAGCCCTCGACGAGCTCTCCCATGCCGCCACTGCGAACGCCATGGGCGTCGACGGAGAGCAACCGGAACGGCTCACCAACGGTCGTCAGACCTCCGAGACGGGTCAAGACCCGAGGCTCGCCGGCCAGGACGCATTCGAAACAAGCGACGGCCTCCTTCTCTCCTCTGCTGGTCGGCTCCCGGTCTTCGGGGACCTCTACCACCTGCCCGAAGAGGACCGTCTCGAGAGGGATCAGTCGGACGTCCGGGGCCAGATGCCGACCCTGGGCAGCCAGGAATGCGGCCATGATCCCCGACATGCCCTCATCGTCCACCAGGTCGCCGATCAGCTCCGAAACCACGACGTCCACCTCGCGATCCAGGCGCACGTCCTCCACCCGCCCGTTCACTATCTCGATCACCTCGTCGAGCCCCAGCGCGCGGTTGATGTGCTCGTGGAGCGCGCAGAGCTCTGGTTTCTGCTCGATCGCGATCACCCGCGACGCTCCGGCGAGCGCGGCGAAGCGAGCCAGGACTCCGGCACCCGAGCCGAGGTCGACCACCACCTGGCCCGGCTCCACCGTCCTCACGATCGCCTCGCGGTAGCTGTCTACACGGAGGGTGTCCGACAGCAGGACGAGCTGATAGGTGATCACCTCGCCGACCGTCATCATCGTGGGGGCCCGGCCCTCTCCGCGCGGGAGGCTAGATCCACTCACTGCCATTCCCCGGCCGATCTAGCCCAAGAGCTGATCCTCGTCAGCTGAGAACCGAAGGAGCTGCCTCAACTTCCTGACACTCTTGCCCCCCGCGTAGGAATCCAGCTTTTCCGCCAGCACTTTTATCATCTCTTCCCGCTTGAGGCCTGTTCCAAGCTCGACCCTGAGCTCCTTCGCCAGCATCTCCAGGTCCGTCACTGAGACGTCCTTTAGCAGCACGCTGAAGGAGACACTGTTCTGGTCCCTGAAAACGACACCTTCCGGCGAGCGCAGGTAGAGCACCGGGACTCCCCAGTCTTCGTGATCATGGAACTCGTTCCGCTCAATATCCATAATGGCGCGTCTCGCCTCGGCCACGGCTTCGTCGAGGGAGCCTCCGTCCACGAGGCTCGTATAGAAGCCCTCGGCGAACTTCAGGGCGGCCGGATCGGAGATCGACTTCTGCATCCCGACTACCGCCGGGATCCCGGCCTCGAGCAGTGCCGCCGCCAAGCCGCTCCACTCGAACAGCGAGCCTTCAGATCGCTGACCGCTCTCGCAGGTGTTGAGCACGACCACGCGGACGTTCCTGGCTTTGAGGACCTTCGCGATCTCGTCGGCCCAGACGATGCGGTGCTTCCGCTCATCGTCTTCCAACACCAGCATGCCGTGTAAGCGGGCATCCTCGGGCTCGAGCAGAGCGCTGAGGTCGAGATCCTGCTCCCACGGGTCGCCGAGCCCCAATCGCCCACCGCGGCCGAGCCGTCCGCCGCGCCCGAGCCTGCCGCCGCGACCCAAGCGTCCGCCGCGCCCCAACCGTCCGCCGCGCCCCAGGCGTCCTCCGCGCCCCAGCCGTCCGCCGCGCCCCAACCGTCCGCCGCGCCCCAGCCGTCCGCCGCGCCCCAGCCGTCCGCCGCGCTTGGATTCCCCGTCCTCTTCCTCTGCTTGGAGGAGCTCAGGATCGAAAAGGAGCTTGCCGTCACGGTCCACCAGATCCTTGGGAAAAAAACCGCCGTGCCCGGAGTAGTCGAAGATGTGCAGGTCGAGCTTCTCATCGAGCTCTGAGGAGACGCTCACCTTGTTGATGACATGCCTCATGGTCGATTCCTCGAGTCGCTTCATGGCCTCGAGGCGAATCGGATCCGTCTCGGTGGTCGAAGTTCCCGCGGTTTCTGCCCATTCCTCCTCCAGCGCCGTCTCCAGAGCCTTGATGTTCGTGGCCCGGAGCTGCACTTTCCCCTTGCCCTCTTCGGCAGGTTTCAGGGCCCTCAGCTTCTCCTCCGTCAGGGGGTGGATCATCCAGGCGTTGATCTCTTTGCCCGGGAAGAGGCTGGGTCCAGAGATGGAGCTCGAGAGTGCTTTGAAGGTGCCCAGCAGGTCTATGTTGGCGCCGAAGTCATCCGGTTCGGCAAAAGCGAAGAGCACATTCAAGTCGTCCTCGATCGGTGTCCCCTCCTGCGACCCGACGAACGACTCGTAGCGGGCAATGGAGATGCGCTCGTCACGTGCCAGAAAGCCATCGAGGCTCGGCTCGCCTTCCTCGGTCGGAGTGCGTGCGGAGAGCGGCACCCCTGTCGCGATCAACTCCAGCTCCCAGACCTTGCGGACGTAGGCGTACTCCCAGAGATAGACGTACTCCCACGGCAGTGTTGTCAGCCACTGATCGTCGATCACGAGCAGCAGCCGGACCCCCATCTCCGTTCGCGCGAGCTCGTCTTTGCCCCAGACCTCGTGCAGGCTCTTGAAGAACAGCCCGCGGACCTGGAGGGGCAGCAGCATCTCTGCGAGCAAAGAGCCCATGGCGGCCAGCTCGCGCGGCTTCAGGAGCCCGAACGTACGCGGATAGTGCAGCTTGTCCAGGAGCGGATCGACCTCGAACCGGTAGGGTACGGTCTCCGCGACCCGCATGCGCCCCACCTTGGAGTTCACGACTTCCGCCCTGAAGTCCTCGCCCGTGAAGTCGAACAGCCGAACAACGAAATTGGTGTATTGCATTGAGTCCCCCTTGAGTCGCACCTACCCGGTGGCAGGCATGTACTGCTGCCTCAGGACCTGGTATTCGGGCGCCGCCCGGAGGTTTTCCAGCCAAGGATCGCGGTCCACGACCCGGGGGTCGAACCGCTGCTCCAAGGCCCGTCGGATGTAGCTGAAAGCCAGTTTCCTGTCGCCAAGCCTCTCATAGTTTCGCCCGATCTGGTACTGCACGTAGTTCGCTTCGAGAGCCAGCGCCAGGAGACGGTCCTGGAAGAATCGGGCGCGCTCGAGATCGCCGAGCGCGATGTGGGCGTCGCTGAGCCAGACCAGCACATCGGCGTCCTCCGGGTTGACCTCGTAGAGCGGAGTAGCGACCGCGATCACGCGCTCCCAGGTCTGCTCCGCCGCGGCCTGGTCGCCGGCCCAGTAGTAGGCGCTCGCCAGCGAGCCCCAGAGAGGCCAGTCGTTGAAAGAAGGGGACTCCGCGAGCAGGTCGCGGGCCTTCTCCAAGGCGTCGACCGCCTCGTCGTAGCGTTGCTCGCGAAACCTGATGTAACCGAGATTGCGGTACGCCATCGGGTTCGGCTGCAGCTCGATGGAGCGGCGGAAATGCTCCAACGCCACGTCCACGTGATTCAGCTCGTCGTGCGCCACGGCCAGGGCGTTGTAGGCGAGGTAGTTCTCGGGAGTCAGGCGGCGGCTCTCCTCGAACGCGCTGAGGGCCTCTTCGAAGCGGCCTGACTGGTACAGGGTCTCCCCGAGGTCATTGTGGTTGAGCCAGAGCCGAGGATTCAGTTCGATCGCCTTCCGGAACGCGGCCTCCGATTCTGCCGACCGCCCATCCAGGAAGGCGGCCCACCCCAACCACCGATAGGCGTCTGCATTGGCCGGCTCGAGCTCGAGGGCTCGCTTGAGCTCTGCCTCGGCCCGTCGGTTGTCGCCCATCTCCAGGTAGCTCCTGGCGACGGTCGCGAGCACCGATGCCTGCCCGGCGGCCAGCTCGGCTGCGCTCTCGCAGCTCGCGACCGCTTGGGTGGTCAAGCTCACGTCGTCCGTCTGGTTGAACTTCTGCCACAGCGCTTCGCAGAGGCCCGCGTGGGCCGGACCGTAGTACGCGTCTCCCTCCAGGGCTGACTCGAACACCGAGATCGCCTTGTCGAGATTCCCAGCCTGGTCGTAGCGTTGGAGAAACCCGAGTCCCTGCAGGTAAAGGGTGTAGACCTCGGCGGAGGTGCCTCCTTCGGCGTCGGCGGACAGGCGAGAGCGGACGTCGGACTCCACGCCGAGCAGCTGGGCCAGTTCGTCCACCATCCGCTGCGTCAGGCTCGGGCTCAAAGGTGCCGCCACCGTTCTCGAATCCAGGGTGCGCGGGGGCTGCCGGGTCGGATCGATCAAGTACAGGACGATCTCCATGGTCTTGCCGGTCTGCTGGACGCTGCCGGTCAGGACCGTGTCCACCCCGAAGTACTTGAGAGCATCGCCGGCCGTCGTGACCGACTGCCGGACGATCTCACTGGCAGGCACGATCCAGAGAGAGTCCTGCACCGTCCCCAGACGCGCCACCATGCCGGTCAGAGAGAAGGTCAAGCCGTCGGCGAGCGCCTGATTCTCGGGTCCCGGGCCCAGGCTGTTGATGAAAGGCAGCACGGCCACGAGTCGCTGTGGAGCGGCCTGCGCTCCGCTGAAGGGGCGCAGGAGTATTGCCCGGCTCGCCGGCACCGCCAGCGCCAGTGCCAGGAGCACCACCACCGCGCCCCCCGCGCCCGCTGCCGCCTGCCATCGTCGCGGCCGGGGTCGGGCCATTGCAGCAGGGTCGTAGACGCTGCTGAGCACTTGTGAGCCGACCGCCAGAAAGCTCCTCAGATCCTGCAGAAGCTGATCGACGCTGTCGTACCGTCGATCTCTGTCCTTCTGCAGGCACTTGAGCACGACCCTCCCGAGCTCTGCCGGGAGCTCCGGGTCGAGGGCGGGCGCGGGAGCCGGCTTGGCGCTCGTCAGGGCGTTCAGAACCGCCATGTCGTTCTCGCCCTTGAAGGGCCTCTCCCCGGTGAGCATCTCGTACAGCATCACACCCA
>JAOTWP010000061.1 GCA_029862975.1 Acidobacteriota bacterium | reverse complement strand
CGGCGACGGCGTCTTCGGTGCCGGCGACTCGTTCGAGTTCGTCGCCGAGCAGCTGCACGGCGAGAGCTCCTACTACCACCCCTACGCCGCCCACAACGTGTACTGGCTGTCCTGGGACCGGGTCGCCGCCCGGCGCGTCGGGCAGGCGCCGGCGCCGGCGACGCCGCCCGACGGACCGCCGGTCCGGCTGGTGCGCAAGCTGCACCTGGAGAGCGATCAGCTGCTGATCCGGCTGGGCCGCGACGAGCTGGGGGCGGGAGCCCCGCCCGACCTGTGGTACTGGAAGAAGCTCTCCCACGCCGATCCGCAGCCGCTCGTGATCCCGATCGACTTCAGCGACGTCGACAACGAGACCCACGACACCGTGTCGGTGCGGGTCCAGCTGATGGGCCTGTCGTCCCAGGCGGAGTGGGCCGGACGGCCGCCCGCCTGGGACCACCGGGTCGACGTCAGGCTCAACGGCCGTCCGCGAGGGCGGTGGACGTGGGACGGGCGCACGGCGCAGCTGGCCGAGCTGCCGTTGTTCGGCGCCGTGCAGATGGAGGCCGCGCCCGGCGAGCTCGCCCTCGACATCCCGCGCCGGGAAGACCCCGAGGGCCAGCCGATCGTCGACGTCGTCATGCTCGACTGGGTGGAGGCCGAGTACCCGCAGAACGGCTCGGTGGGAGCCGAGCAGCGGCTGCTCCACGTCTCCCCGGCCGCCAATCGGGGAGTGGTCGAGCTCACGGCGGCGGCCGAGCGGCTCGTCGTCTTCGGCGACGAGCGGACGCGACGCGCCCTGTCTCGCGCGGAGGGGAGCTTCCGGTTTCCGGCCGCCGGCGAGACCCGGTTCTGGATCGTCCCGGACGGGCGCTTCCTGCGGCCGGCGGCGATCGAGGCGGACCGGCCGTCCGACCTGCGATCGCTCGACCGCCAGGCCGACTACCTGATCCTCGCCCACCACTCGCTGCTGGCGCGGACTCGCGAGCTGGCCCGCTTCCACGCCGCCCGCGGCCTGGCCGTCGAGCTGATCGACGTCCAGGACGTCTACGACGAGTTCAACCACGGCATCGAGGATCCGCTCGCCATCAAGAGCTTCATCGCCCACGCCTTCCACAACTGGCGCCCGCCCGCTCCCCGCTACGTGCTCCTGGTGGGAGACGCCAGCTGGGACACCAAGAACTCGACCGTCGACGACGCCAACTACGCCAACTGGACGCGCCGCCAGCTGCTCGACCCCGGCCGCTTCAGGGCGCGCGAGAACCCGCTCTACGCCGAGCGGCCGCAGTGGAACGAGCGCAACCTGATCCCCACCTGGAGCTACGCCTCGCCGGAAGGGCACTCGGCGAGCGACAACTGGTTCGTCTCGGTCGCCGGCGACGACCCGTATCCCGACCTGGCGATCGGCCGCCTGCCGGTCGTCGACGAGGCCGACCTCGGGGCGATCATCGACAAGAGCATCGCCTACGCCCTAGACCCTCCCGCGGGGCCGTGGCGGCGCAACGTGCTGTGGATCACCAACAGCTCGACCGCGTTCAAGCGGCGCAGCGACCGGCTGGCGGAGGATCTCGCCACGCGCGGCTTCTCCGCCATCAAGGTGTTTCCGGGCGCCGGCGAGGCTCTGGAGGAGCACCAGCGGACGCTGCAGGCGGCCTTCGACGAGGGGACGTTCCTCGTCCACTTCGTCGGCCATGGCGGGCGCTTCATCTGGCAGACCGGTCCCCCCCGCCTCGACTCGAACACCGAGCTCTTCACCCTCGAGCACCTCGACGCGCTGGCGCCCAGCTCCCGCCTGCCCGTGGTCTTGAGCCTGACCTGCCACACCGGACCGTTCGATCACCCCAACGCCGACTCGATCGGCGAGCGCTTTCTCCGTCTCGCCGGGCGCGGCGCCGTCGCCGTCGTCGCCGCCTCGTGGCGCAACCAGCCGACCTTTCCCCTGAGCCGGGCCTTCGTCGAGGAGTTCACCCGGCCGGGGACCGTCGGCGAGGCCTTCGTACGGGCAAAGCGCCGGCTCGGCGATCCCGATCTCATCGAGACCTACAACCTCCTCGGCGACCCGGCGCTGCCGTTGGCCCTGCCCGCGGCCCTCGAATAGCCGTCCGCGCGATCGGCGAGACGGCCAGCCCCGCCCGCTCGGCGGGGCCGCGGCGCCTGCGCTTGCGCTAGCCCCCATCGATGGTGTACGTTGGCCGGGCTCACTAGCCGAAGGGTGTTCCGATCTCGAGGGAGGTCCCAATGAAGAAGCTGACCGCGTGCTCTGCCGTATCCGTCGCCATGGTGGCCTTGCTCATCGGCCTTGGCATGCCTACCGACGCCCGAGCGATGTCGATCCAGGAGCTGATGCAGCTGCCCCCGTCGGCCTGGGGTGATGCCACCAGCGGTCTGTCCCCCGCCGAGCTGCGCTCCCTGCACGAGCAGTTCCGCGCCCTTCCCGAGAGCGTGCGGGCCCGCTATCTGGGCTCCCGCGGCAACTTCGCCGGTCGTCGGCCGTCGCGCGGCCCGAACCCCACCCTGCAATACGACACGGGGGTTCCCCACACCAACCGCGTCGGCACCACCAACTCCGTCGGCAACCAGTTCAACAGCGGCTTCGGCAATCCGCACACGCTGTCGACGGTGACCTTCCAGCTGGCCGGGAACTTCGCGGCCGCCGGAGACATCACCGTGTTCGGCGCACCCGTAGGCTCCGCGGCCCCGGTGCTGTTCTCGGCGACCCTCTCCGGCGCACCCATCAACACGTTGATCCCCCTGCCCCTGCCCGGGCTGACGAATCTCTCGGGCACGTTCCTGGCCGGGGTCAATCAGTCGGGCTCCATGACGACCATCAACACGACCTTCGTCATCGTGGCCGTCGACGTCAATTCGGGCGGGTTCGGCTTCCACGGGATGAGCATCCTGGTGGGCGGGGGCGGCGGCTTCAACCCGGCACCGACCGTGGTCCCGGGCGTCCCCTTCAACGCGATCATCCGCATGACCGGCAACAACCTGCCGGTGGAGCTGATGGACTTCGCGGTCGACAACTAGAAGCGGATTGCAGCGAGGACCCGAAAACCCCGCCGGGAGGCGGGGTTTTCTTTCAGGCAGGTCGACGAGGCGGGGGATGGCTCGGGGAATCATCGTGAGCGCAGCGTGCCTGGCCGCGTGCGCGCTGGCGCCGCGCCTGGCGGCGGAAGAGCCCGAGATCGTGGCGCTCTACCGCGGCGGCAGCGTGACCCGGAGCGAGGTCGAGAGCTGGCGCGCCTTTCGGCGCTCGAGCGGCGAGCAGCCGCTGCGCGAGCGTCAGGTGAGATCGGTCGCCCTGCTCGAGATCTACGAGCTGGCGACGGCGGACGCGGGGCTGCTCGAAAGCGGCCGCGGCAAGCTGCTGGCCGAGGAGCAGTCGAGGTCCCTGGCCGGCGCGGCGCTCGAGAAGAGCCTCAACGTGGCGGCGCGTCCCAGCGAGGAGGAGGTGCTTCGCTATTGGCAGGACCACCAGGAGGAGTTCCGGCGTCCGCGGCGGTGGAAGCTCGAGAACATCTTCCTGGCCCGGCAGACGGGCTCGGGACAGGACGCGGCGGCGGACCGGAGCGCCGAGCTCGAGGCCGTGCGCCGGGCCATCGTCGAGGGGGCGGACTTCGGCGAGATGGTAGCCCTCCACTCCGAGTCCACGACCCGTGACCGCGGCGGGTTGACGGGGTGGGCGTACGAGGATCGTCTCCTGGCGCCGGTCGCGGCGGCGCTCGAGCCGCTCGAGGTCGGCGACGTGTCGCCGGTGATCGCGACCGCGCGGGGGTGGACCCTGGTGCGGGTGGTCGACAGGACGCCGGCCGGAGTGTTGGACTTCGATCGGGTGCGGGGGCAGCTCCACAGCCGCCTCACGAAAGAAAGGCTCGGCCCACTGTCTGACGATCTCGACCGGGAGCTCTTTGCTCGCGCGGCGCCGATCGAGGTGACGCTCGCCACGGGAGACTCCGACGGATCGGCGATCGCTGTCTCGTACCGCGACGGGGAGCGCAGGGACCTCCTCACCGTCGAACAGGTGAAGCTCTTCCGCGCCGGCCAGGACCCCTCACCCGACTCGACCTCGCCGTCCGCCGATGCGTGGCGCCGCAGCTGCGAGGCGCTGGTGCTGGCCGAGAGCCGGGCGGCCGAGGCGGCGCGGCGGGGCCTCACCGAGACCGAGGAGTTCGAGAACGACCTGTTCTGGAGCCGGCGCCACCTCGTGGCCAACCTCTGGGTGTCGGCTCAGGTGGAGGGCACGCTGCCGCACGCGGACGACGGCGAGCTGCGCGCCGCCTTCGAGGAGCACGCCGCGAAGTTCGCCGTCCCCGAGAGGTCGCATCTGCGCCTGCTCGAGGTCGCTCTGGGCAAGGAGACGCCCGCCCCCGTCGTGGCCCGCGCCGAGGATCTGGGGCCTTCGCTCGCGGCCGGGGAGATGACGTTCGAGGAGGCGGCCGCGCAGATCGACTCGAGCGGGGCCTTCGCCAGGATCCGCGACCTCGGCTGGCTCGACGAGAAGAGCCTCTTCCATCTGGGCTTCCGTCTGCAGCCCCTGGCCGGCGAGCTCGGCGTCGGGGCGCGCACGCCGCTCGTCCAGCAGGGTCCCTATCTCCTGATGCTCGAGAAGCTGGCCACGCGGCCCGCCCACCAGCCCACCTTCGAGGAGGCGCGCGACCGCGTCGTCGTAGCGGTCAGGGCCCGGCGGCTCCACGAGGCTCAGCAGGCTCTCGAAGAGCGGCTGCTGCTGGAGCACGAGTTCACGATGGTCGCCGATGCCCTCTAGGGCCGCGTCGCCCGCGGCGTGCGCCGCCGTCCTCTTGTGCCTGGCCGCGGGCTGCCGGCAACCGGCGCAGTGGAACGTCCTGCTCGTCACCTTCGACACCACCCGCGCCGACTTCCTGGGACCCTACGGCCGGGCGAGCGCCCACACCCCGGCGCTCGACCGCCTGGCGGCGCGCGGTATCGTGTTCGAGCGCTGCTACTCGGCCGCGCCGCTCACGATGCCGTCCCATGCCACGATCATGACCGGTACCTACCCGCCGCGCCACGGCGTGCGCGACAACAGCCTCTTCGCGCTTCCCGACGAGGCGTCGACCCTGGCCGAGATCCTGAGCGCCGAGGGCTACCGGACCGGGGCCGCCGTGGGCTCCTTCGTTCTCGACGGCCAGTTCGGCATCGGCCAGGGCTTCGACTATTTCAACGACGAGGTCGGCCAGACCTACGAGGACTTTCGCGGCCGGAGGGTCGTCGAGAAGGAGGGGCTCTTCTTCGACGAGAGGCCGGCCTCGCACGTCAACGAGGCGATCCTGCCGTGGCTGCGCGACGAGCCCGGCAGGCCTTTCCTGGCCTGGATCCACTACTGGGATCCCCACGAGCCCCACATTCCGCCCGCGCCCTACCGGTATCAGTTCGCCAACGACCTCTACGCGGGCGAGATCGCCAACGCCGACGCCGCCTTCGGAAGGGTCCTCGACGAGCTCGAGGCCCTCGGCGCTCTCGAGACGACCGTCATCGTCATGACGGCCGACCACGGCGAGGGACGGGGCCAGCACGAGGAGCGCACCCACGCCACCCTGTGCTACGACGCCACCCTCCACGTGCCGCTGATCGTCAGCGTCCCCGGCCGGCCGGGGGGCCGGCGCGTCGCCTCGGCGGTCGGCACGGTCGACATCCTGCCGACGATTCTGGAGCTGCTCGGCCTGCCGGCGCCCGCGGGGGTCCAGGGCCGCTCCCTCGTCCCCGAGCTGACGGGAGCCCCGAGCCGCGCGCGGACGAGCTACTACGCCGAGACGCTCGCCCCGGCGATCGACTTCGGCCTCGGCGAGCTGCGGGCCTGGCGGCGGGGGCCGTACAAGTACATCCACGGCCCGCGGCCCGAGCTCTTCGACGTCGACGCCGATCCCGAGGAGCTGCACGACCTCGTCGCGGACGAAGCCGAGCTGGCCGCCGATCTCGAGCAGCAGCTGGCGGACTTCCTCGCCGCCGAGCCCGGCGAGCTCGCCGTCAAGGCGACCCACGCCGCCGACGAGGCCACGCTCCTCCGGCTGGAGGCTCTCGGCTACCTGACCGGCGCCGGAGTGGCCCCGGAGTCCCTCGCCGAGGTCCTGCGCGAGGGCGGCAAGCCGCCGCAGGACTGGGTGGGCGACCTCGGGCGCTTCAGCGGCCTCAAGAAGGCGCTCGCCGAGAACGACTTCCCCCAGGCGCGCGAGCTGGCGCTCCTCCTGCTGGCGGACGACCCGGGCAACGAGCACTACACGGCGATGCTCGCCACGGCCGAGCTCGGCCTCGGGAACCAGGACGAGGCGCTGCGGCTGATCGACGAGGTCGACGTGCCGCCGCGCGGCCTGACGCGCCTCTACCACGGCCTCGCCGTCCGCCTGGCCGCCGAAGACGAGGAGCGCGCCCTCGGGCTGGTCGACAAGGTCCTCGCCTACGAGCCGACGGCGGCCGGCCATCTGCTGCGGTCCGAGCTGCTGTCGCGGCTGGGCCGCGGCGATGCCGCCCGCGCGGCGCTCGAGGACGCGCTCGCGGCCGACCCGGGCCACGTTCCGGCCCGTCTCGACCTGGCGGTGGCGCTCGCCGGGCGGGGGGAGCCGGGGCGGGCCGAGAGCGAGTTCAGGACCGCCCTGGAGCACAACCCTCTCTACCCGCGCAGCCACTTCAACTACGGCAAGCTGCTCGTCGATGGCGGCCGGTTCGCCGAGGCCGAGAGCCGCTTCGCGCGAGCGATCGAGCTCGACCGGACCTACTGCAACGCCTACCTCGGGCTGATCACGGCCCAGATGGCCCGCGAGCGGCTGCCCGCCGCGCTGGCCACCTTCGACGAGCTGCAGGTTGCCTGTCCCGACTCCGAGGCGACGGGCGCGGCCTTCGATCTCCTGCTCGGGTCGTAGAGGATGGACGCCGGATGATGAGAGCTCGTCGGCCCGCCCCCTGGATGGCGATCGCCTGCCTCGCCATCGCCTGCGCGCGCCCCGCGCGGGACCCGAGCGCCATCGCCGCCTTCGACGGCGGCTCGGTGTCGATCGCCGACGTCGAGGCGGTCATTCTGGCGCTGCCGCCGGAGCGGCGCCTGAGCCTCGAGGCGTCGATCTTCGATACCTATCGCTCGGTGGCCCGTCAGCTCGCGCTCGGTCGCATCCTGGCGCCCGATCTGCCGGCGGCAAGCGACGGCTACGAGGAGTGGAAGGCCGTTTTTCCCGATCTCCATCGTCAGCTGGTCAATCGCCTCTTCGGCGAAGAGAACGCGGAAGTCGGACAGATCTCGGTCTCCGAGGCCGAGATCGAGGCCTATTACCAGGAGCATCCGGAACAGTTCCAGCGCCCCGAGAGGCGCCTCCTGAAGCACCTCTTCCGGCGCCACGAGGATGCGGACGATCCGGCCGCCACCCTCGCCCTGATGCGGGACCTCCGGGCTCGCCTGCTCGCCGGCGCCAGCTTCGACGAGCTGGCGCGCGAGCACTCCCAATCCGAGACCGCCGCCCTGGGGGGGCAGCTCGGCTGGGTAGGCCGCGGCACCCTGCCGCCGCGGCTGGAGAAGGTCGCCTTCGCGCTCGCGAGCGGAGGGATCAGCGAGCCGGTCGCGGTCGCCGGAGGCTACGTCCTGTTCCAGGCGTTCGAGGTGGTGCCGGAAAAACGCTTCACGCTGGCCGAGGTGCGCGACGCGATCGGCGCCGCGCTCCACCGCGAGCGGGTCGCCGCGCGCGTCGACGACCTCGTCGCCGGCGTCGAGCCGCCCGCCGGGGCGATCGTTCTCGACGCGGCCGAGCTCGCCGCGGCGCGAGCCGCCGCCGACCCCGAGCGCGTGATCCTGGCGATTCACGACCGGGAGGTGCGCTGGGGCCAGTTCGCGGCACAGGTCGCCGCGGGCGCTCCCGACTGGCCGGCCTACCGGAACCTCGTTCGGCCGCACCTGCTCTTCGAGCTCGCCGGCTCGAGCGGCTTCGTCGATCGCGAGGACGTCCGGCGAAAGGTCGCGACGGCGCTGCGCAACGCCCGCCAGAACCAGATCGTCGAAGAGGCCCTCATCGCCGCCAGCCGCAGCTCCGACGCGATCCCGGAAGAGACCCTGCGGCGGTTCCATCACGATCACCAGCAGCTCTATCAAACCGAGCCGAGAGCTCGCGTGCGAGTCCTGCGCGTGCCGCTGCGCGACGCCCCCTCCCAGGTGGCCGCGCTGACGGCCGCGCGCGAAGCTCTCGCCGCCGGCGAGACCGATCTCGAGTCGGTGGCCGGATCTCTCGGCGGCGAGGTGGAGGACCTGGGCTGGCAGGGCGCGGCGCTCGAGGATCTCGACCCCAAGGCTCGCAGCTACGTGCTCGAGGTGCCGGGCACCGGGTTCTCGACCCCCTACCACCTCGACGATCGGCTGGCCATGATCGAGGTGCTGGAGCGCGAGGCTCCCCGGCCCTTGCCTTTCGAGGAGGCGGCGGACAGGGTTCTCGACGACTACTTCGCCCGGCATCAGCAGGAGCTCTACGAAGCCGCGGTCGAACGGACCCTGAAGGCCGCCGACTTCGAGTACTTCGAGGATCGGGTGCGGGAGGCCCTGGCGCCGGGTTGAGCCCCGCGATGCGCAACGGCTGCCGGAGAGTCGTCTCCTTCGGAATCGGTCTCCTGACGCTCCCGGGCTGTCATCAGCCCGATTCCGCGGCCCCCGTCGTCGCGGTCGAGGCGACGACGTCCGGGGATTGGTTCGTCGAGATCGCCGCCGCCTCGGGCCTCGAGTTCGTCCACGACCGCGGCGCCACCGGCCGCTACTACTTCCCCGAGATCGGAGGCGCGGGCGCGGCGCTCTTCGACTACGACGGGGACGGCGACCTCGACGTCTACCTGGTCCAGGGCGGCGCGCTGGGCCCGGATCGAGCTGCGGCCGATCGTGCCGGCGATCGCCTGTTCCGCAACGACCTCGCCGCGGGCGTGCCGCGCTTCGTCGACGTGACGGCGGAGGCGGGGATCGACGCCCGCGGATACGGCGTCGGTGCCGCCACCGCCGACGTCGACGGCGACGGCGACGTCGATCTGTACCTCACCAACTTCGGCCGCAATCAGCTGCTGAGCAACAACGGCGACGGCACCTTCTCCGACCGCACCGACGAGAGCGGCACCGGAGAGCCGCGCTGGAGCAGCAGCGCCTGTTTTCTCGACTTCGATCGCGACGGCCGGCTGGATCTCTACGTCGCCAACTACACCAACTTCGGTTTCGACAACCACAAGGATTGTCGCTCGAGAACGGGGAATCACGACTACTGCGGGCCGCAGTCGTACGAGCCCGAGCCCGACCGTCTCTACCGCAACCTCGGGGACGGCCGCTTCGCCGACGTCTCGGCAAGCTCGGGAATCGTGTCCCACTACGGAGCGGGCCTGGGAGTCGTCAGCGCCGACTTCGACGGCGACGCTTGGCCCGACCTGTTCGTCGCCAACGACCAGATGGCCAACTTCCTGTGGATGAACCGGCACGACGGCACCTTCGACGAGCAGGGGCTGCTTTCGGGGACCGCTCTCGGCGCCGACGGCAGCATGGAGGCGAGCATGGGGGTCGACGCCGGGGACATCGACAACGACGGCGACGAGGACCTGTTCATGACGCACCTGCGGGCGCAGACCAACACGGTCTACGTCAATGAGGGCACCGGCTGGTTCTCGGACGCCAGCTACAAGACGGGCCTCGGCGGACCGAGCCTCGACTTCACCGGCTTCGGCGCGCTGCTGTTCGACTACGACGGCGACGGCTGGCTCGACGTGCTGGCCGTCAACGGCGCCGTCTCCGCCCTCGAGGCCCTCGAGAGAATCGGCGACCCGTTTCCCTACCACCAGACCAACCAGCTTTTCCACAACGCCGGCGCCGGGGTGTTCGAAGAGGTGAGCGCGGGGGCGGGGATCGCCTTCGACCTCTCCGAGGCCGGCCGCGGAGCGGCGGCCGGCGACCTCGACAACGACGGCGACACGGACGTCGTGATCTCGAACCTGAGCGGTCCGGTCCGCCTGCTGGAGAACCGGATCGGCGCGGCCGGTGGGTTCGCCGGCCTGCGCTGGCTGGCGGGCGCCGGCGGCGAGGCGATCGGCACCCGGGCCACCGTCCTGCGTCGAGACGGTCTCCGGCTGACGCGCCACGTGCGCACCGCGGCGAGCTACGCCTCCGCCAACGACCCGCGCCTGCGCTTCGGGCTCGGCGGAACCGGCGGTCCGGTCACCCTCGACGTCACCACGCCGGCTCGTTCGAGAACGCGCTGGAGCGACGTCCCGGCCGGCGCCTACCTGGTCGGCCGAGGGGACTGAGGGTGCGCCTGGTCGCAGTCGGAGCGTGCCTGCTGTCGGCGCTGGCCGCGTGCGACCGGCCGGGAGACCGCTCACCGGCGCCCGGCGCCGTGATCGAGCCGCGCGACGAGCGGCTGGAGCCGGTGACGCCGCCGGACCTCGCCAGCCTGGAGGCGAGCGCGCGGCAGGCCGTCGAGCGCCGCCAGCTGTTCCTCCGCGAGCGGCTGCGAGCGCCCGAGGTCTCCGACGCCGACCTCGGCGCCGCCTACGGCGAGCTCGGCAAGGCCTATCACGCGTTCGGCTACCCGGCGTCGGCGGTCGCGCCCTACCGCAACGCCCTTCGACTCCAACCGGCCGAGTTCCGGTGGCCGTACTACCTGGCCCACGTCCTGCGCGAGGAGGGAAGCAGCGAGGCGCTGGAGATGGCGCAGGCGGCCCGGGTGAAGCGACCGCGCTATCTGGCGGCGATCCTGCTCGAGGCGGACCTGCGGTTCGCGGGCGGCGAGACGGCGGCGGCCGAAGAGCTCTACCGGAGCGCGCTGGCAGTCGACGAGAACTGTGCCAGCGCCTGGGCCGGCCTCGGTCGCATCGCGGTCGAGCGGGGGGAGACGCACGCGGCGGTCGACGCGTTCGAAGCGGCCCTGGCGGCGAGTCCGGAGGCCAACTCTCTGCACTACCCCCTCGCCCTCGCCTATCGCCGGCTGGGCGAGATCGAGCGCGCCACCGAGCATCTGGCCCGGCGCGGCGAGCTGGTCCCCGGCGTTCTCGACCCGGTCCTCGACGAGGTGGTCCTCGGCAACAGCGAGGCGTGGGCCGCTCGCGGCCTCAACGCCCTGCGGGCCGGCAACCCGCGGCCCGCGGCTCGCGATCTGGCGCGAGCCGTGGCGCTGGCGCCGGAGCGGCACGACATCCGGCTGCATCTGGGCGCCGCCCTCGCTCGCCTCGGCGATCTCGAGGGGGCGCTGGCCCAGTACCGCACGGCCGCCGAGCTCGAGCCCGGGGCCGCGACCGTGCACTACAACCTGGGCTTCGTCCTCGGCCGCCTGGGACGCACCGAGGAGGCGCTCGCGGCGCTCACCCGCGCCGTCGAGCTCGACCCGACCCACAAGGCGGCGCGCTCCACGCTCGGCCGCCGGCTAACCCGGTCCGGGCGTCACGAGGAGGCGCTGGAGCAGCTCGACGCGCTGCTCGAGATCGATCCCAACCACCTCTCGGGCCGGCTCTGGCGCTCGCGGGCGCTGATGGGCCTCGGCCGCCACCGGGAAGCGCTGCGGGCGATCGAAGATCATCTGGCGCTTCACCCGCAGGAGCCCTTCGGCCGGCACGTGAGAGCCCGCTTTCTGGCGATCTGCCCGGACCCGGCCCTGCGGGACCCGGCGCAGGCGCTCACCGAGGCGCTCGCCCTGGCCGGGAGCGAAGGCACGTTCGAGCATCTGCGAACGGTGGCGATGGCGGAGGCCGCGGGCGGCGACTTCGCGGCCGCGATCGACTGGCAGCGACGGGCGATCGCCCTCGCCGAGCAGACGGGCGCGAGCGGCCTCGAGGCCGAGATGGCGGCGGAGCTCGAGGCCTACGCCGCGGGGCGCACCAGCGCGCGCGCGACCTGGTGAAGCCGCGACGGCGCGGGTCTCAGCTCTCCGGATCGGGACCAGCGTCCCGGCTCAGCATCTCCAACAGGGGCTCCGCCTGGTAGGTCAGGGGCCGGAGCCGATCGCCCAGCCTGGTGAAGACGGCGAGCTCGTCGACTCCGGCGCTGTGGACCACGTGGTGGCGCTTGATCCCGGCGGCATTCAGCCAGACGGACTGGCCGTCGCGCAGGGGGTTGTGGGAGACCACCATCGTCGCCTTCGGCGACAGACCGAGGGCCGCCTTCAGCGCCTTGACGTCCTTCTTGGCGTAGCCGCCGGGATTCCCCGGACCCAGGAAGCGATTCCACGTCAACTCGTGCACCAGGCGCCCGTGCTTGCCGGCGTTGATCAGGCGCTTGCGCGACACCACCCCCTGCGGCGGACCGGCATGGCAGGCCACGAAGTCGTCGCTCGCCGCGATCAGGGGGCTCAGGGCGTAGAAGACCTCGAAGTCGCGGAGAAAGTCGCTGCCTCGCGCCTCCTCGACGTGCTGCCGCCACAGTCGTCCCTGGGGCACGCCCTCCTTGGTCCACTCGGACGAGAAGCTGTCGTGGTTGCCGCGCAGGTAGACGACGTGATCCGGACAGGCCTCCATCAGACGGAGGATGAGGTCCATCATGAGGAGAGAGCTGTCCATGCTCCGGAGCTGCGACTCCTCTTCCGAGTGCACGGCGTCGCCGAGGAAGATCAGCACGGCTCGCCGCGCCTCGACCTCGGCCAGGAAGCCGTTGGCGCACAGGATCTTGAGCAGATTGTCGACGTTGGCGTGGAGGTCGCCGACGAGCACCGGGCAGAGCTCGGGGGGAAGCTCGATGAGAGCGCCCGGCACTCCGTCCCCGTTGATCGGGCGCCAGGTGCCCTGCCGCAGCCGATCGTTCACGGCCCTCAGGGTCCCGTGGGCCGCGGCGGCCGGCCGCGGCGCGAGAGGCCGGCCGAAGAGTCTCTCGAGCCGCGCCAGGTTGGAGGCGTGGCGCAGCCCGGGGAGGTTCTCGGACGAGCCGTCGCCGAGCGCGACGACCTCCGTGCCGCGCTCGGAGTGCAGATCCGTGATCACGATTCCCTCTTCCGCGTGCTCGATCTCGAGCTTCAAGTGGACGCCGGCGGGTAGCGGCAGAGACGCCTTGACCACCTTGTCGCCATGCGTCAACCGCACGAGCTCTCCCGGCGCGAGACTGGCAAAGCCGCTGACGCCGGCGTCGAGCTCGTCCGCGTTCAACAGAATCATCGATTCGCGCCACCGCTTCGCCGGCAGCACGGGAAGGTCCCGGTAGAGGCGCAGCCGCACCCCGCTCTGCCGGATCTCGAGCGGCAGGAGGCGATCGTCGAACATCAGGCTCTCTCCCGCGAGGCGCACCTGATCGAGCTGCTGGATGACCTGGTCGGGGCGGCGGCTCAGGAAGCGCCCGAGGAGCGCCCGGCGCCATCCACCTCCGTGGCTCCGCTCTCGCCCGTAGCGCAGCGTGCCGCGCGGCGGGGCGACGAACACGAGCGGCGCCGATTCGAAGCCGCTGCGGACCAGCACTCGCAGGCCGCCATCGTGCAGCATCTCGGCCACCCTAAAGTAGGTCTCGAGCTGATGCCGGATCTGCTCGAGGTAGATCGCGCGGTCGACCGGATGGGTGCCCACGGCCGCCCGTGCCTGGCGCACCGCCAGCACGTTCTCCGCCGGCGGCAGGAGGAACTCGAGAACGAAGCGGCGAGACCAGTCCCCGGGGAAGAGGCCCTGCCTCGTCGGCGGCACGCGCAGCCGCTGCGGCTCGAAGATCAGCTCGGGCGCCCCTTCCCGAGCCTCTTCGAAGAGCGCCAGGCCTTCCTTGTGACCGGCGAACGGAAGCCCGAGATGGACTTCCCGCGGCAGCGTCGCGAGCACCCGGTCGCGCCACCAGCCGGCCCGGGTGAGATCCAGGAACGCCTCGCCCGGCCAGCCGCCGAGCGTCTCGATCCGGGAGCTCTTGCCGCAGCCCGGGGGGCCCGTGACGATGAGCCGCCGGAACCCGACGTCCGACGGATAGGGAATCCCCTTGATCGATCTCAGGCTGGCGACCTCGCGGAGCTTGTCGAAGTCCATGCGAGGGAGGGGGAGACCGCAGGGCGGACCGCCCCTAGAGGAAGAGACCCTTGAAGAAGAAGAAGAAGAAGGCGGCCAGAGCGGCGCCGATGGGGAGAGTCACCAGCCAAGAGGTGACGATGCCCAGCACGACTCGCAGGTCGATCGCCGCCACGCCCCGCGCCAGGCCGACGCCGAGGACGGCGCCGACGATGATGTGGGTGGTCGACACGGGCAGCCCCAGGCGGGACGCGATGACCACCGTGGCGGCCGCTGCCAGCTCGGCGCAGAAGCCCCGGCTCGGCGTCAGCTCCGTGATCTTGGTCCCGATCGTGCGCATCACCCGGTAGCCCATCGTGACCAGCCCCAGGACGATCCCGCCGCCGCCCAGCGCGAGAATCCACAGGGGCAGGGAGGATTCCTGGGTCACCTGGTTGGTCTTCACCGCCGTCACGACCGCGGCCAGCGGGCCGATGCCGTTGGCGACGTCGTTCGAGCCGTGCGCGAAGGCCATCGAGCAGGCCGTGAACACGCACAGCGGCGCGAACACTTTCTCCACGCTGGCGAAGTGGAAGTCCCGGTCGGCCTCGGCGTCGACCCGTACCCGGTCCAGCAGCACCTTGCCGGCGGCCGCGACCACGAGCCCTACCGCCAGCGCAATGCCGACCGTCTGCCACTGAGTGAGCTCGAGATCGAGGTGCGTGAGACCCTTGAACAGCGTCACCAGCGCGATCAAGACGCCCATGAAGAAGACGTACACCGGGCCGTAGCGCTTGGCGTTGCGGAAGGGCTCTTCGGTGTCCAGGATGAGCTTGCGCACGCTCTGGGCCAGCAGAAAGGCCAGGGTGGCGCCGAGGATCGGGGAGACGACCCAGCTCGCGACGATGCTGGCCACCTTCCGCCACTCGACCGCCTCGGCCCCCAGCCCCACCAGCCCGAAACCGATCAACGAGCCCACGATCGTGTGCGTCGTCGAGACCGGCCAGCCGTAGTAGCTCGCGACCATCAGCCAGATTCCCGCCGCCAGCAGGGCCGCGAGCATTCCGAAGACCAGGATCTCCGGCGAGGGCATCATCGACGCGTCGATGATGCCCTTGCGTATCGTCCCCGTGACGTGCCCGCCGGCCAGGAACGCTCCCGAGAACTCGAAGATCCCGGCGATGATGATCGCGTTGCGAATGGTGATCGCTCCCGACCCCACGGACGTGCCCATGGCGTTGGCCACGTCGTTGGCCCCGACGCCCCAGGTCATGTACAAGCCGAAGACGATGGCGAGCGTGACGAAGACCATCCCGAATTCCATGCTCGCCCCTCCTCTACCGAGCGATGAGCAGGCGGATGCGGTCGCCGACGTTCTCGGCCTGGTCCGCGATCCTGCCCATCATGTGCACGAGCTTGTACCAGAAGAAGACGTCCAGCGGCTCGAGGTCGTCCTCCAGCTCGAACAACGCCGCAGCGAGCTCCATCCCCAGCGCGTCCGCCTCGCTCTCGATACCGGCCAGCTCATCGACCATCGCGAGGACCTTGTCCGCGGATCGGCCGCGGAAGCTGGTCGCCAGCAGCTCGTCGAGCTCGTTGATCACGTCGCGGCATTGAGAGACGGCAGCGATGTTGCGGGCGGCGAAGACCTCGACCTTGTCCGCGAGCTCGGCCGGGACCGCCATTCGCCTGACGCTCAGCAGGCCGGCGACGTCCTGGGCGGCGTCCGCGATGTCGTCCTGAGAAGACAGCAGGTCGAGGAGATCTCGCCGGTCCACCGGCAACATCATGAACCTGGGCAAGAGCGACCGGATCTCGTTCTTCAGGTCGTCCGCCTCGCTCTCGAGGGCGAAGATCTCGTCCTTGATCTCCGCGATCCGGCTCCAGTCGCCGACCTGGAGCGCCGCGACGAGCGGCCCGAGCCTGGCCGCGCACTCCGCGACCACCGCCATGTGCTTCTGCATCGGCCGGATGGGCGACTTGCCGAAGAGAGCGGCAATCGGATTCGTCGAACGCATTCCGTGACCTCCCCGTACCCCCGACTCTAGCCTTTTTCTCGCCGGACTTCCGCCCCGCCGGCAACCCACCCGCGTCCCTGTCGAGCATCTGTATGTACACGATTGACATACGGATGGCAGACCGGCATCATCAGCTCATGAAGCGCACGACGCTCGTTCTCGAAGAGGGCTGCATGGATGGCGTCCGCGAGATCGCCCACAAAGAGAGCCGTCAGATCTCGGAAGTGGTCAACGAGCTTCTGGCCGAGGGACTGGCGCGGCGAATCCCGCGGGTGGCGCCGCCCCTGGAGCTCCCGGTATTCTCGATGGGCCGACCACGAGTCAACCTGGCCGACCGCGACGCCCTCGAGCAGGCCATGGAGTCCTGAGTGGGAGGGGTGCTGGACGCCAATGTCCTCCTCTACGCTGCCAACGCAGACGCACCCGAGAACGCCGCCGCGGTAGAGCTCCTCACCCGGACCGCGGCCTCGGCCGAAGTCTGGTACCTGACCGAGGGGATCTGCTACGAGTTCCTGCGGGTCTCGACCCACCCGGCCGTCTTCCCGCGGCCGCTGTCGGCGGCTGAGGCACTGTCCTTTCTCGGCGCTCTGCTCGAGCGCGAGACCTTCCTGCTTCTCGCCGCGTCGGCCCGCCACTGGAAGACGCTCGGCGAGCTGGTGGCGGAGCTGCATCATCCCGCCGGCAACCTCTTCTTCGACATCCGCACCGCGACCCTGATGCGCGAGCACGGCGTGCGCAAGATCTACACCTCGGACAGGGATTACCTGCAGTTCCCCGGGGTGGAGACCGTGGATCCGCTGGCAGGTTGAGTCTCACCCGCGGGACCATGTCACGGTCATGCCGGGCATCCGATCTCGCCCTGCTCGAGGTCGATCCGGTAGGCTGAGCCCGAGGTCGTCGAGAGATCTCTGGGCTGGGAATAGGGCCCATGCGTCCCTTCGTGGCTCGGCTGCGCCGAGGACCCGGCCTTCCGTTCCATTCTCTGGAGGTCTTTTCTGCCAGTATCCTCTCGGAGTTCGACATGAGAGAGCTGCCCGACAAAGCGGATCTCGCAATCCGGACGCTCGGCGAGGCGACTCTGCCGCCGCCGCCGGCCGTGAAGCGCGAGGGCTTCGTCACCGCCGCCAACGACGTGCTCGTCGCGCAGGACGTCGGGCAGCAGCAGCCCTTTCTGGACCGCGGGGAGGCGCCCCCCTTCTTCGAGGCGGCGGGACCGCGCGCGAAGATCTTCTTCGCGCCGGAGCGCGTGGGCTGCGGCATCGTGACCTGTGGCGGCGTCTGCCCCGGCCTCAACGACGTCGTCCGCTCCATCGTGCTCACCCTCAACCACGCCTACGGGGTGCGCCGCATCCTCGGGTTCCGCTACGGCTACCTCGGGCTCTCGCCGGAGAGCCCGTGCCCGCCGGTGGCGCTGACTCCCGAGATGGTCGAGAACATCCACCAGCAGGGGGGGACGATGCTCGGCACTTCCCGCGGTCCGCGGGATCTCGGGCGGATGGCCGACCGGCTCGTCGAGCTCGATCTCCAGGTCCTCTTCACGATCGGCGGCGACGGCACGCTGCGCGGCGCCTCGGCCCTGGCCGCGGAGATCGCGCGCCGCGGCCTGGCGATCAGCGTCGTCGGCGTCCCGAAGACGATCGACAACGACCTCCAGTGGACCCAGCAGAGCTTCGGGTTCGCGACCGCCGTCGAGGAGGCGCGGGCGGCCGTGGTCGCGGCGCACAACGAAGCGCGCGCGGCTCTCAACGGCGTCGGCCTCGTCAAGTTGATGGGCCGCGCCTCCGGGTCGATCGCGGCCCACGCGGCGCTCGCCGACGCCGACGTGAACTTCTGTCTCATCCCGGAGGCGCCCTTCACGCTCGAGGGTCGAGGCGGCTTTCTCGAGCTGCTGCAGGCCCGCATCGCGGATCGCCGGCACGCCGTCGTCGTCGTGGCCGAGGGCGCGGGCCAGGAGCTGATCGCCTCCGGCGGCGAGGTTCTCGACGCCTCGGGCAACCTGCTGCTCAACGACGTCGGCGTCTTCCTGCGCCGGAGGATCCGCGAGCACTTCTCCGCTCGTGGGATTCCGATCGAGGTCAAGTACATCGACCCCAGCTACACGATCCGCAGCCGGGCGGCCAACTCGTTCGACTCGCGCTTCTGCCTCATCCTGGGCCAGCATGCCGTGCACGCCGCGATGGCCGGCCGCACGGACATGGTCGTCGGGTTCTGGAACCACCGCTTCACCCACGTCCCCATCGCCCTCGCCGCGTCCGAGCGCAAGCGGGTCGACCCGGACGGCGAGATCTGGCAGCGCGTGCTCGCCTCGACGGGCCAGCCGTCGTCGATGATGGGCACCTAGCCTGCATGACCGGCGAGCGCCCGGGGAGTAGGATCCATGATATGATCCTACTCAGGATATGACTCCCCGAGCCCGAGTCACCGTCACCCTTCCCCCCGCCGTCGTGCGGGAGATCGATCTTCGCGATCGCAACCGCAGCAGGTTCATTCTCGAGGCCGTCGAGCACGAGATCGAATCGCGGCGGCGACAGGAGCTGCTCGTCTCGATCGTAGAGCCCCATCCACGGAGTGAAGAGATCGCAGAGGCCGGTCTCGGCGAATGGGGAGCACTGGCCTCGCCGGGCGACGAAGATCTCCTCGACCCGGCGGCCGGCACCGCGGTGCGCTGGAGGCCCGGCGAGGGCTGGGTCCAGGTCGAGGAGTGAGGCTCACGCGCGGCACGCTCGTCCTGGTCGGCTTGGATCCGACGTTCGGTCACGAGCAGCGCGGAGCTCGGCCATGCGTCGTCGTCAGTGACCCCGACGTCACGGAAGACCAACGGTACCCGGTTCTGTGCGTCGTTCCCGTGACCAGCACCCCGGGCCGTGGCGCCCTGTACCCGCCGATCGAGGCCGGGCCCGGCGGCCTGACTCGACGCTCCTTCGCCCTGCTGGATCAGATCCGAAGCGTGGACAAGCGCCGCATCGGGAGGATCTTCGGGAAAATCGCGCCTGGCGAGCTCGCGTCCCTCGACGAGGGGCTGAGGCTCTTCCTCGGATTGCGGTGAGTCACCCGCGGGCCTGGCCGCTCGCCAGGTCGACTACGTCCCGCGGCACCGTCTCTCGACTTCGCGAATCGCGCGCCCGAGCCTGACCTCGCGAGAGCCGCTGACCTCGACGAAGCTCAGGTCACGGTCGATCAGCGCCTGCCGGAAGAGCTGCTGCATCTCCTCGCGGCGGTCGCCGCGGTCGCGCTGGCCGCCGTCGGGGACCCAGGGCACGTCGATGCCGGCCAGGAGATAGAGGTCGGCCGCGCGCGCACCGAGCGCCTCCTCGATCCACGGCGGGCAGTGGCCGTAGTAGTGCCGGCTGTAGACCACGGTGCTCAGCAGATCCGTGTCCTGGACGAGAAGCTCCGGAGCGCCGGCGGCCAGCTCGTCCTCGAGGCGGAGCTCGTCCTCGAGGAGGATCTGGCCGCGGGCGATGGCCTCGACGTCGCCCTCCTCGGGGGCGCGCCCCGCCTCCGCCACGAACCGGCGCGCGTACTCGGGCACCCACGCCACGCCGAAGTGCTCCCCCAGGGCCGCGGCCAGGGTGGTCTTGCCCGTGCACTCCGAGCCGGTGACGACGACCCGGATCATCCAGCCGCCTCCGGCACCGCGGGCCGGGCCCCCGCCGCCGGCCGGCCCATCGACCGGCGCCACTTCACGAAGCCGAGGGCCGCGAGCAGGAGGAAGACGGCGTAGAGCGCCGCCGTCGGGTAGAGGCCCTTGTAGAGGAACATGCCGACGTAGAGGACGTCGACCCCCAGCCAGACGATCCAGTTCTCGAGCAGCTTGCGGGTCTGCATCCACTGCGCGGCGATGCTGAAGGCCGTCAGCAGGGAATCCAGGTAGGGCAGCGAGGCGTCGGTGAAACGGCCCAGGACGCCCCCCAGGAGGGTGCCGCCGACCAGCGCCAGCGCGCAGGCGGTCGCCCGCAGGCGGTTGGACGCCAGGGACACCTCGAGCTCTCCGTGGTCCGTCCCGCCGTGGAGCCATGCCCACCAGCCGTACGCGGCCAGACCGAAGTAGAGGCCCTGGAGGCCCATGTCGGCGTACAGCCGGGCGTCGCGGAAGATGAGCGCGTACATGCACACGCTCGCCATCGACAGCGGCCAGCACCAGATGACCTGGCGCGTCGTCAGGTAGACCGCGGCCAGGGTGACGGCCACGGCGACGAGCTCGAGAGCGCTCACGATCTCGTCCCGTCGCGGCTCACAGGTCCACTTCGAGCGCGAGGAAGGCGGCGCGGGTCGCCAGCGGGTAGTAGTAGGAGATGCCGTCGAGGCGGTCGCCGCGCACGGCGTCGCGGTCGATGAACTGATAGCTGTAGCCGCTCGGAAACTGGTCGTCGCGGCCGAGGAGGTTGGTCACGTCGAGGGTGAGCCGCGGCCGCGCCGCGGCCCACCAGCGCCCGAGATCCGCAGAGGCCCGCAGGTCGAGGTTGGCGTAGGAGGGCAGCCGGAAGGCGTCGAGACCGGTGTTGTCGAGGTGGGCGTCGCCCACGTACCGCGCCGTCAGCCCGGCGCGCGCGCCCGCGCGCGACCACTCGAGACCCAGGTTGAGGATCGCTTCCGGCGACAGCAGCGGCGGCACGTCGCGATAGGTGATCGGCTCGCTGCCGATCCACTCGCCCCGCTCGCCGTAGACGTCGTAGAACTGCGTCCATTCGGCGATCCGGTTGCGGCTCAGGTTGGCGCTGTGGAGCACCGACCAGCGCCGGCTCGCCGCCCAGCGCAGGTCCACCTCCAGCCCCCGCCGGTAGGAGGCGTCGACGTTGCGGCGCAGCGGCAGCCCGACCTCGGAGAGCTCGCCGGTCAGGGCGATCTCGTCCGTGAACTCCATGGCGTAGAGGTTGGCCGCCAGGGCCAGGCGCGGAGTGCTCCAGTCGACTCCGAGCTCGAGGTCCACGACCTCTTCGGGGCGCACGGCTTCGAGGTCGTGGCGCACGGTGGCGTCGTCCTCGCCGAGCAGCAGGTCCATCCGCGTCGGCTCGCGCTGCGCCCGGCCGAGGGAGCCGTAGAGGCTGAGCCGGGGAGCGAGCCGCCGGCGGGCACCGATCCGGTAGTCGAGGAAGCTCCAGTCGACGGCTCCCAGGTCCACGTCTCCCGCGTAGGAGAACTCGGCGCGGCGCGCCTGCAGGTCGCCGAAGAGCAGCCAGTCGCCGGCGTCGTGCTCGAGCTTGGCGAAAGCGCTCGCCGTCTTCTTGTAGCCGGTGTTGGCGTAGCGCCGCTCGCCGGCGACGTCGAGGGTGTGGTCGCCCGCGAAGTCGTTGACGTGGACGCCGACCGTCGCCGCGAGGCGGCCGCGGCTGCGGCTCGCCGTGACCATCGAGCCGACGAACCGCTGGTCGATGCCGAACTGCAGCAGCTCGTCGCGCGCCTCCGGGTCGTCCCAGAGGCGGAACCAGCCGCTGGCGCCGTTGGCGTAGAGCGACGCGGTGACCAGGGTGTCGTCGCCCAGGGCCCGGGTGACCTTGAGCTGCGCGAAGTCCTGCCCGAAGTCGTCGCGCTCCTCCGCGGCGAGCGGGTTGAAGCGCCGGTTCGCGCGCAGCGTCTCCGGGTCGACGGCGAGAAACGCGAGCTGCGACTCGACGTCGCCGGAGAAGGAGACGAGCTTCAGCGACGACCGCTCGCCCTGCCAGCTCGCGTTCAGGAACAGCGTGCGGTGGCGGGTGCCGGAGCGCTCCCGGTAGCCGTCGGTGGTGGCGGCGGAGACCCGTCCGGAGAGGGCGAAGCCGGCGCCCAGGAGCCCCGATTCGTAGCCCACCGACCCGCGCCGCGTGTCGTAGGAGCCGAGCACCAGGCGCGCGTCGCCGCCGGGGCTCGCAGACAGGGGGCGGCTCGCGAAGTTGACGGAGCCGCCGAAGGACGGCGAGCCCACCGAGGACGTGCCCACGCCGCGCTGGATCTCGATCGAGTCGACGGCGGCGGCGAAGTCGTGGAAGTTGTTGAAGTAGAGCGCGTGCTCGGCCGGGTCGTTGAGCGGCGCGCCGTCGAAGGTCATGTTGATCCGCGTCTGCTGAATGCCGCGGAGGCTGAAGTAGGAGTAGTTGGACCCGGTCCCGGAGTCCGAGGTCCAGGTCATCGACGGCGTGTACTGCAAGAGCGCCGGCACGTCCTGCCCGTAGCTCGCCCGCTCGAGCTCCTCGCGCTCGAGGGTGCGCTGCGTCACCGGCAGCTCCTCGCCGGCCCGGATCCCCTGCACGGTGATCGCCTCCGACACCGCGAGCGGCGCCGCCAGCCGCAGCTCGACCTCGGCACCCTCGGGCGTGACCGTCACCCGGTAGACCCCCGCGAGGTAGGCGGGGTGGCGGACCCGGACGCTCCACTCCCCCGGCCCCACGGCGATCGCGAACCGGCCCTCGCCGTCGGTGACCGCCGAGCGCTCGCCGACCCCCTCCCGGCCGTCGACGGCCACCCTCGCGCCGGCCAGCGGCTCGCCGGCGGGAGCCAGGACGACGCCGCGCAGCGCCGGCTCGGGCCCGCCGCCGGCCGCCAGGCTCGGCGGCGCCAGGATCGCCGCCGCGAAGGCCACGGCGAGGCCCAGCGCGCTGCCGGGCCGCGGGCGTCGCCCGCCGCGAAGAGGTCGTTCGGCCATCTTGCTCGTCATCGTCCTTCTCCCGCCTCGGGAGCGGCCGATCCGAGCCGCCGCTTCGACTCCCTCGAACTGTCGTGGGAGCGCTGCGGGCGCCGCTGCCTACGCCGGTATGACCCGGGTCAGGTTCGAGGGTGTGATCTCAGGCCGGCCGGCCACCCCTGGGCAGCTGCCAGTCTCTACCGCCGAGCGCCGCAGGTCAAGGCCGCCTCGTGGACGAGTCACCGGGGCGCGAGGTCGAGCTCGACGCCGTCGATCTCGCCCAGCGGCTCGACCGCCAGCAGGGCGGCGAGCGTCGGCGCCAGGTCGACGGTCCGCACCCGCTCGCCGCGCGGGCCCCCCGGCAGGCCGGGCGCCGCGATCACGAGCGGGACGTGGGTGTCGTAGGGCCATGCCGTGCCGTGGCTCGAGGCGACGGTGCGGGTGGAGAGGAAGAACTCGCCGTTCTCGACGAGGAGGTCGGGACCGCGCTCCGGCGGGAAGCTGTGGACGAACAGGCGGCCCATCGGGTCCGCCGCCGTCGCCGGCGCCGTGAGCTCGGTCCGCGTCCAGACGTGGGCGACCGCCGGGCAGCCGGCCATCAGCTCCGCCGCCGCCCGCTCGACCTCCTCGACCTCGCGCCCTGCCGCCGCCACCGCTTCGCGATTGACGAACGGCCCCGGCAGGAGCCAGGCGCCGGCGCCGAAGCGCCCCTGCAGCCGCTCGTAGACCCGCTGCATGCAGAGCACGTCGGCGGTGTCGGCCCGCCGTCCTTCGAGCCCGCGCGCCCGCTGCAGCTCGGGAACCGGCACCGAGCCGTGGTCGGCGCTCAGCGCCAGGACGACGTGGTCGAGCCCGATGCGGCGGTCGAGGAGGTCGAACAGCTGGCCCAGGGTCGCGTCGAGCCGGCGCAGGGTGTCGAGCAGCTGCGGACTGTCCGGTCCGTAGGCGTGGCCGACGGCGTCGGTCGCCGAGAAGCCCAGGGCCAGCAGATCGGGGACCTCGTCGCCGCCGAGCGCCTCGGCGCCGATCACGTGCTCGGCGGCGACGAGGTCCCCGATCT
>JAOTWP010000195.1 GCA_029862975.1 Acidobacteriota bacterium | reverse complement strand
AGCACCCGCCCCGGTCCCACTTCGAGAAACCCGGTCACGCCCCGCTGCTCCATGCCCGCGATCATCTCGGTGAAGCGCACGGGTGAGGTCACCTGCTGCACCAACAGATCCGCGAAGCGGGCGCCGCGTTCGACGGGCGCGGCTTCGACGTTGCTCATGACCGGCGGATGCGGATCGCCGAAGCGAACACGCTCGAGCTCGAGGGCGAGCTTCTCGGCCGCCGGTCGCATGAGCGAGCAGTGAAACGGCGCCGAGACGGCGAGCGGAATCGTCCGTCGAGCACCCTCCTGGCGGGCCCGGGAGCAGGCCACCTCCACGGCCACCGCGTCGCCGGAGATGACCGTCTGGCGGGGGGCGTTGTAGTTCGCGGGCGCCACGACCCTCCCCGTCTCGGCTCGCGCCAGCTCGCAGACCCGGGAGACGTCCTCGGGCGACGCGCCGAGCACCGCCGCCATCGCGCCCCTGCCGGCCGGTACCGCCTCCTGCATGAAGCGACCGCGCGCCTGCACGGTGCGCACGGCGTCTTCGAAAGCCAGGGATCCGCTGGCGACGAGTGCCGTGTACTCGCCGAGGCTGTGCCCCGCGGTGTAGGCCGGCGCGAGCTCCATCCGCTCCTCCAGGGCGCGCAACAGCGCGATTCCCGTCGTGAGGATCGCGGGTTGCTGGATCTCGGTCCGCAGCAGCTCGTCCTCCGGACCCTCGAAGCAGAGCCGCGACAGCGGCAGGTCCAGAACCGCATCCGCCGCGTCGAAGACGCAGCGCGCGGCCTCCGACACCGCGTAGACGTCCCGGCCCATTCCCACCTCCTGGGAACCCTGCCCGGGGAAGAGCAGCGCGAGCACGGGCGCGTCAATCCTCTTCGGTCTGGACGACCTCGCGACCCCGGTAGGTTCCGCAGCTCGCGCACACGCGGTGGGGGCGCTTCGGCTCACCGCACTGCGGACACGTGCTCCGAGCCGGGAGGCCGAGCGCATCGTGGGCTCGCCGCAAATCCCGCCTGGCCCGCGACGTTCGACGCTTGGGAACGGCCATCAGGTCTCTCCTCGCTGCTTTCGCTTCCGCACCTTCGTTGCTCCCTGCCGGTCGGCGTCCGTCCTGCCGCCGCGTAGCGCCGCCAGAGCGGCGAAAGGCGAGTGCACCGGGACCTCGCGGCAGCCGCAAGACTCGGTCGCGAGGTCGCTCCCGCAGACCGGGCACAGCCCGGGGCACTCCTCCCGACACAGGGGCTTGACCGGCAACGCCAAGGACACCACCTCCCGGGTCAGCGACCCCAGCTGGATCTCGCTGCCGCGATACCAGCCGGCCTCGAGATCCTCTCCCAAGCACAGGCCGTCCCGGGCCAGAGCCTCGGCGCCCTCCGGATCGGCCGGCACGCGGTCGCCCGCGGGCTCGAGGACCAGTCGGAGCGGCTCGCGGAGCCGGTGACGATAGCGCGCCAGGCAGCGCCCGCATTCGAGCTCGAGGCTGCCGTGCACCTCGCCCTCGATGCAGATGTCCTCCCCCATCCGGTGGGCCCGGAGCACGAGGCGCAACGGCTCGGCCAGCTCGCGAGGCAGGTCTTGCTGGGAGGGTATCGCCGTGCGCCACCAGGACGAGCCGGCCTCGAACTCGAAGGCGGTGGGCGTGGTCGTGAGGCGGTCGACCAAGAGCTTCATGGGGACGGGATTCCGCGGATAACGCCTGCAAAAACAGACGTTTATGAACTTCGAGTAGCAGAGCGCAGGCGCCACGGCAACCCGCGAGCCCCGATCCGGCGCGACCCCGGAGAACCGCTGATATGCTGCGCCTCGATGCCGAGCGTTCGCACCCGCTTCGCGCCCAGCCCCACCGGGTTCCTGCACGTCGGCTCAGCGCGCACGGCGCTCTGCAACTGGGCCTACGCCCGTCGCCACGCCGGGCGCTTCATCCTCCGGATCGAGGACACGGATCGGGAGCGCTCGACCCGGGAGTCCGAGGCGGCAATCGTCGATGGGCTCACCTGGCTGGGCATCGACTGGGACGAGGGGCCGGTGCGTCAGAGCGAGCGCCGGGAGCGGCACGACGCCGTCGTCGAGGAACTCCTGAAAACGGGCGCGGCCTACCGCTGCCGCTGCACCGCCGAGGAGATCGAAGAGCGCAAGCGCCAGACCATTGCCGCCGGCGGCAAGTGGACCTACGACGGGCGCTGCCGCGATCTCGGCCTCGACGAAAGCTGCGGCCCCCACACCGTCCGCCTCCGCCTCCCCGAGGAGGGGCGGCTCGAATGGGACGACCTCGTGTTCGGCGCGAGCGGCCAGGACGTGCGCGAGATCGGCGACCGCATCATCCGTCGCAGCGACGGCTATCCCCTCTACCACCTCGCCGTGGTCGTGGACGATCTCGACATGAACATCAGCCACGTCCTTCGCGGCGCGGACCATCACGCCAACACGCCGTTTCAGATCGCCATCTACCGGGCTCTCGACCGGAAGCCGCCGTTGTTCGCCCACGTCCCGCTGATCGTCGGGGCGGGAGGCAAGAAGCTCTCGAAGCGAAGCGACCCGGTCTCGGTGCAGGAATACCGGCAGGGGGGATACCTCCCCGAGGCGCTCGCGAACTGGCTCGTTCGCATCGGCTGGTCCCACGGCGACCAGGAGATCTTCTCGGCCGAGGAGATCGCCTCGCTCTTCGACCTCGAGTCGGTGAACCGCGCCAGCGGCCAGGCCGATCCCGCGAAGCTGCTGTCTCTCAACCTGCACTACATCAAGACGCTGCCCCGGACGGACCTGATCGAGCGGCTGCAACCGTTCCTGGCGGCGGAGACCGGCCGGCGGGCCGAGGTCACCCCCGCCCTGGAGGCGCTCGTCGACCTGCTGCGGGAGCGCAGCAGGAACCTGGTCGAGATGGCTCGCCAAGCCCGCTTCCTGCTGCTCGACGAGATCCCTTACGATGCGAAGGCAGCCCGCAAGCACCTGCGGCGCGAGATCGAGCCGGCGCTCCAAGATCTCCACGACCGCCTCGCCGGTCTCGACGCGTGGACGGCGGATACCCTGGAGGCGGCCTTCGAGGAGGTGCGCGCGGGCCACGGCGATCTGCCCATGGGCAAGCTCGCGCAGCCCGTCCGCGTGGCGATCACCGGGACGGCCGTCTCGCCGGGCATCTTCGACACCCTCGCCCTGCTGGGGCAACGGCGCGCGGTGGGTCGGATCGCCGAGGCGATCCACTTCATGCGCCACGGTTGAGGATGACGAGGGCGTCCGTTATAGAGAGAGCAGCCGCGTCTCGCTGCGTGGCCTCGCTCCCCGGTCGTCTAACGGCAGGACAGCGGACTCTGAATCCGTGAATGGAGGTTCGAATCCTCCCCGGGGATCCACGCACGCCGCCAGGACCGCGGGCTAGCCCTTGCCGATCTCCTCGTCGATCAGGCGCTTGAAGGTCTCGTAGGGCTGTGCGCCCGAGACGAAGCGGCCGTTGACGAAGAAGCCCGGCGTTCCGGTGACGCCCAGGCGCCGCGCCTCTTCGATGTCCGCGCTGATGCGCTCCTTCACCGGCGAGGAAGCGACATCGGCCCGGTAACGCTCCATGTCGAGCCCGATCTCCTGCGCGTACCCCTCGAAGATCTCGGGCTCCAGCCGGCTCTGATTGGCGAAGATCCGGTCGTGCATCTCCCAGAACTTCCCCTGGCGATGCGCCGCCTCGCCCGCGGCGTGCGCCGCCTGCGCCTTGGGGTGGATGGAGAGCGGCATGTTCTTGAAGACGATCCGGACCTGGTCGCCGTAGTCGGCCTCGATCTTCTCCATCGTGGGCCCCACCCGGCGGCAGAAGGGGCACTGGAAGTCGCTGAACTCGACGATCGAGACGCTGGCCGACTCCGGCCCCCTGGAGGGGGACCCCTCCGTATTGACCGTGTAGCGGCGATCGGGATCCGGTCGCGAGCCGCGCGCGGCGGCCCGCGCCGCCTCCTCCGGCTTGCCGACCCCCGGGATCGCGAGCAGCGCGTCGCGGACGCCGGCCAGCTCTCCGGAGGCCCGATCGACGGACGACCGGATCACCAGGCTCGACGCGATCAACGAGGCGCCGACGATCAGCGCCGCGACCAGCGTCAGGATGCCCGTTCTCTCGTTCAAGGCCGACCCTCCTCTATGCAGCGGGGTGACGCAGGCGTCACCAGGGAAACGGATCGTGGGGGACGAGGATAACCACCAGGGCGCCGGCCGCGATGGCGGGCCCGAAGCCGAAGGGCGCGCTCCAGCGCCGGGTGACCAGGGCCCAGGCAACGCCCAGGCCGAGGCCGGCCAGGGAGGCGGCCAGGATCGTCTCCAGGACGCCGACCGGCCCCACGACGGCACCGATCATGGCGAGCAGCTTCACGTCGCCGAGGCCCACTCCGGGAAACCAGACCCAGTAATCGAGATGGCCTGGCCTCGGGAGCGCTTCGCCCTCCCCCGGCCAGTGCTCGAAGCGCCGCCCCAGCGCCGTCGACACGCGGGCGTGGCTGAAGCCCACGAGCCACAACAGTCCGCCGCCGAGCAGAGCGCCGGCACCGGACCGGAGCAGCGCGGTCGCCAGCGGCGTTCCCGCGAGAGCGTGCACGCCGGGCACGACGAGGATCGCCAGCAGCAGGCCGCCCAGCGAGATCTGGTCGGGGATGATGCGGTGGTCGAAGTCGATGGCGGCGGAGGCGATCAGCGCCGCCGTGAGCGCGAGCAGCACCGGCGTGAGCGCCGTAACGCCGTAGCGCAGCGCGACCGACGCGAACAGCACGCCGGTGAGCAGCTCGATCGCCGGGTAACGCCACGAGATGCGGGCCCGGCAGTGCCGACAGCGCCCCCGCAGCCACAGGTACGAGAGCACGGGGACGTTGTCCCAGGGGGCCACCGCGTGGCTGCAGCGCGGGCAGCGGGAGCCCGGGCGCACCAGGGACTCGCCGCGCGGCAGCCGGTGGATCACGACGTTGAGGAACGACCCCACGATGAGGCCGAGGGCCAGCGCCAGTGCGGCGAAGAGCTCCGGCGAGAGGTCGACCGGCGGCTTCATGGCCGAAACGTAGCAGTCGCGGGCCCGGGCGACTCAGCGGAAGTCGCGGCGTTCGAAGAGCGTGGCGGCGCCCACCAGCAGGATCGCGACGTAGCCGGCTCCGTAGAGCAGCGGCAACCACACGTCGGCCGCGGCCACCGGAAGGCCGTGAGCCGCCTCGATGCCGAGGTTGAAGCTCTCCAGGTCGGGCAGGACCCGGTGCAGCAGCGCCGTGAAGCGGCGGACCGACTCGAGGTCCGAACCGCCGCCGATGTCCCGGAGGTCGCGGGTCAGGTGACCCACGAACCAGATTCCCCCCGAGAAGAACGACGCCAGCATCGGCGTGGTGAAGGCGGAGAAGAAGGTGGCCAGGGCGACCACCAGGGCGAGCTCCACGCCGGTCAGCAGGAACGCCGCGGCGTGCGCCGGCGTAAGCGGCGCTCCGGTCGCCAGCGACACGCCGACGAACGCGGTGATCATGATCGCCATCTGCATCCAGATCGTCAGCACGAGCCCCACGTACTTTCCCAGGAGGAACTCGGTCCGGGACAGCGGCTTCGAGAGGATCGTGTACACCGTTCGGCGATCGACCTCCTTGTAGATGAGGTTCACTCCGACGAAGATCGCGATCGCGACCCCGAACAGCCGGATCGCGCCGAGCCCGACATCCTGGAGGATGCGCTCGCTCTCCACGTACGAGAGCGCCGATAGGAACACGCCGGCCAGGATCAGCGCCACGGCGAAGAACAGCAGGACGTAGAGCAGCTTGCTGCGAACGGCCTCGCGGGTCGTGTTCGTCGCGATCGTCCAGATGCGAGCGAGCGAGGTCATCGGC
>JAOTWP010000194.1 GCA_029862975.1 Acidobacteriota bacterium | reverse complement strand
CGACGTACAGCGGGCAGCCCGCGCCGTCCTCGAGCTCAACGGCGATGGCGCCGGCCGTCTCCTCGGCGTCCTCGGCGAGCGCGACGGCGGGCGGCGTGAGCGGCTTGCCGAAGCACACGGCGATCTCGCGCGCCAGGCCGAGGTAGCACATGCAGTCCGGCCGGTTGGTCGTGACGTCGATCTCGAGCAGCACGTCGTCGCCGCGCTCCGCGAGACCCTCCTCGGTGAGGCCGATCGCCGTGAGGCCGCGGGACAGCTCCCCGACCTCCGGCAGCTCGACGTAGCGGGCCAGCCAGTTGCGCGAGAACCGCACCGTCAGCCTCGCACCTGGCCCACGAGGCGCTGATCGTTGTCGAACAGCAGCCGGATGTTCGGGATGTCGAAGCGGATCATCGCCACCCGGTCGAGCCCCAGCCCGAAGGCGAAGCCGCTGTAGACCGCGGGGTCGATGCCGCAGCCGGCGAGCACCCGCGGGTCGACCATGCCCGCGCCGAGGATCTCCATCCAGCCGGTCTCGGAGCAGGTCCGGCAGCCGCCGCCGCTGCAGAACGGGCAGGTGATGTCGACCTCCGCCGAGGGCTCGGTGAACGGGAAGAAGCTGGGCCGCAGGCGCACTCCGGTGTCGGGGCGGAAGAGCTTGCGGACGAAGGCCTCGAGCGTCCCTTTGAGATGCCCGAGCGTGACCCCCTTGTCGACGACGAGGCACTCGACCTGATGGAACATCGGCGAGTGGCGCAGGTCGTTGTCGTTGCGGTAGACCCGGCCCGGGCAGATGATCCGGATCGGCGGCGCCTCGCGCTCGAGCATCGTGCGGATCTGCACCGGCGAGGTGTGGGTGCGCAGCAGCCTGCCGCCGGCGATGAAGAAGGTGTCCTGGGTGTCGCGCGCCGGGTGGTCCGGAGGGAAGTTGAGGGCCCCGAAGTTGTGGTAGTCGTCCTCGATCTCCGGCCCCTCGGCCACCGAGTAGCCCATCGCCGTGAAGATCTCCACGATCTCCTGGGTGACGATCGAGACGGGGTGCAGGGCGCCCACCGCCGGCCGCCTGCCGGGCAGCGTCACGTCGACGGCCAGCGACGACGCGCTCGCCTCGAGAGCCTTGACCGCCGCCTCACGCCGAGCGAGGGCCGCCTCGACGTGCCGCTTCAGCTCGTTGACCTCCCGGCCCCAGACCTTCCGGCCCTCGCCTTCCAGGTCGCGCAGGGTCTGCAGGTGCTGCCTTACCCGGCCTCTCTTCTTGCCGAGCCACCGCAGCCGGACCTCTTCCCACTGGGCTCGGCTCCCGACCGCTTCCAGCTCGCGATCGAAGAGCGCCCGCTCTTCGGAGAGAGAGGCAGCGACCCCTTCGCCTCCGCCTCCGGCAGCCACGCCTACTCCTCCTCGGAGCTCGCGACGGGGGCGATCGCCGGCGGCGCCGCCTTGGCGCCCATCGCCTCCTTGGCGATCGCGGCCAGCTGCGCGAAGCCGGGAGCGTCCCGCACCGCGAGATCGGCCAGGATCTTGCGGTCGACCTCGACGCCGGCCGACTTCAGCCCCTCGATGAAGCGGTTGTAGGAGATCCCGTTGAGCCGCGCCGCGGCGTTGATCCGCACGATCCACAGGCGGCGGAACGACCGCTTGCGGTTGCGGCGGTCGCGGTAGGCGAACTTCCCGGCCCGGTCGACAGCCTCCTTGGCGACGCGGTGCGCCTTGGACTTCTTGCCGTAGAAGCCCTTGGCGAGCTTGAGGATCTTCTTGCGCCGCTTGACGCGCTTGTTACCACGCTTGACTCTTGGCATCGTGAACCTCGTTGGGCGCCCGGGGCGGGCTGTGGCGGCCTCCCGCGGGAGGCCGGTCGCGATCGCGGCGGACAGGTCCGTCCCGCCGGCGATCCGTGGAGGGAAGGGCTAGCCGCTGATGAACTCCCGGATCCTGCGGGCGAACTTGCCCGCCACCGTGGTGCTCTTGCGCAGGTTGCGCTTCCGCTTCTGGGACTTCTTGGTCAGGATGTGGGAGTGCATCGAATGGTGCCGCCGGACCTTGCCGGTGCCGGTGATCGTGAAGCGCTTGCTGGCACCTCGATGCGATTTCATCTTGGGCACGACGGACTCCTCCTAGAGAGCCGCCGATTATAGGCAGCGGACGGCCGGCTGGCAAGAAGAGGCGCCAGGGGCCGGGACCGAGACGGTCGATCGGTCCCAGGCCTGGCGCGCTTCGGCGACGCGGCGGTCCGCAGCGCTGCCGGACCACGGCACGCAGCCCAACACCGCGCAGGTCGAGAAGCGACTGCAGATCTCCCGTGCGCGTCGCGTCCGCGAAGATCCGAATCACCGTCCCCGGCCGCCGTGGATCTGCTCGCCGGCGAGGAGAAGGGGATGGTCCCGAGCGCCGGTGGGCCGCGAGCGGCGCCGGTCAGTGGGGCTTGTTGACCATCACGGGATCCCCGTTGTAGGTCGACCCCTCCGAGATCACGGTCGCTCCGAAGTGGTAGGTGGCCTCGCTGCCGGCGGGGACGCTCTCCACGTCCTCGATGCTGACGGATCCGTCGCTGGTCCCGCTGATCTCGTAGATCGGTACGCGATTGTCGAAGATCGTCGTGTCGGCCGGCCAGCTTCCGAGCTCGGTCCCCTTCGTGCCGTCGGCGTCGGCCCAGATGGTCACCTTCGAGATGCTGGCCCCGCTGCCGATGCCCCCCACAGCGAGAGTGAGGTGGATCTTGTCCCCGGGGTACAAATCGAAGGGACCCGCCGGGGTATAGATGAATTGGGGGGTGTACTCCGTGATCGCTACTGGTGTTGTCCTGGGCTTCGGCATTGTCTCCAGCTCCTTTTGTGATGGTTCCAACGTGTGGCGCTCTCGCGCCGGCGGTCAGTTCTCGAGGGACTGCTGCCACAGCCCCAGAAAGCCAGGTTCTTTGTAGCCTTGCGCCCACAGTCGCTCGGTCACCGGGCGGGCGTCCTCGATCCGGCCGAGATGGAGCAGCGCGGTAGCCCAGGTGGCCAGGAAGTCGCGATCGGTGGAGCCGGACGCGAGCGGCTCGATGCGCTCCAGGGCGAGCCGCCAGGCCGCGCTCGCCTTCGCCGTCTCGGCGAGCTCCGTCTGGATCCGGCCGATCAGCAGCTGGTTGTGGGCGAAGGTCAGCGCCGCCTCGCGGTCGTCGGGCTCGGCGGCCAGGAGTGCCTCGATCGTCCCGTGGGAGAGCTCGGTCTCGCGCAGGGCCGCTCGGGGACGGCCCTGCGCCAGCCATGCCGCGGCGGTCGCCGTGCCGAGCCTTGCCCGCAGCAGCCGCCAGCTCGAGTTCAGCGAATCGGCTCGCGCGAGATCCAGCGCCACCTGGAGCCCTGCTTCGAGGTGGGCTGCCGCCGCGTCCGCAGCTCCGCCTGCCAGCAACGTCTCGCCCAGGCGCAGGCGCGCCACCGCGAGATGGCGCTGCCATTCGAGGTTGGTCGGGTCGCCCCGAGCGAGCCTGTCGAGCAGCTCCAGCTGCGCGCTCAAGTGGAGGATGCCTTCCTCGACGTCCCCCTGATCGCGGCTCAGGAGGCCGAGATACCCGCGACAAAAGGCGAGCAGCTGCTTCGCTCCGGCGTTGGACTCATCACGCTCGACCGCCGCTTGCCTCAGCCGCAGCTCTTCCTCGAACTGCTCCTGGGCCCCTGACAGGTCACCACGCTCCTCGAGAGTCGAGCCCAGCCACGACGTGAAGGTACCCAGGTCCCCCAGCAGTTGTTCGCTGCCGGGATCGCGCTCGACGAGGTTTCTGATCAGCTCGATGCTCCGACGAAAGTGCCGCTCGGCGCTCTCGAGGTTGCCGCGCGATTTCTCCGCTGCTCCCACGTTGGTGTGGGCGTAGGCGAGCTCGGCTTGCCAGGTCGTCCGCTCGGGCTCGAGCGCAACGAGCCGCTTGGAGTTCTCCAGGTAGTCCGAGTAATACCGATAGCTCCCATCGAGATCGCCTTGCTCCCATCGCTGATAGCCCAGCCAGAAGAGCGCCTCACCGAGGCGGCCGAGGAATCGGCTCTCGCTCGGCTCCCGCTCGACCAGAGCCTGCGCCAGGCGCAGCGACTCCTCGAACGCCAGCGCGGCGTCGGCAAGCCTCCCCTGGTCGATCCGCACGCCGCCGATCTGGTTGAGCAGGGTCGAACGATGGAACAGCTCCTCGGCGGAGAGCTCGTCGGCGGGCACCGAAGCGAAGTACGCCTTGGCCCTGTCTCCGACCTCGTCGAGGATGTCGAGACGGCCGAGCGGCGCCAGCTTGGCACGCAGATCTCCGACCATGAAGCCCATCAGATCTTCTGCCTGACCCCGTCTCTGGTCCGCGATCCGGCGCTCGTGGCGCAGATCGAGCGTGTACTTGAGGGCACCGAGCGCCACCGCCGCAACGACCGCTGCCGCGATCAGCCCGCGCACTCGCCTCCGGGGCTTGGCGAGGATCCACTCGAGCCGCTCGAGCGTGGTCTGCGCCGTCGGCCGCGCCGCCGGGGCGCGGGACTTGAGTCGACCGAGGAGCGCCGCCAGATCCCGGGCCACGCCGGTGACCGGCAGGGCATCCCCCCGAGCCGCACGCAGCAGGAGCTCGGCCGTCGTGAGCTCGGAATCGTAGGGCTGCCGCTCGGTGAAGACCGTCTGCAGCAGCAGCCCGAACGAGTACATGTCGCTCGCCGTGGTCGCCGCCTCGCCGCGGGCCTGCTCGGGACTCATGAAGAGAGGGGTTCCCATGACGGCTCCGTGCTCCGTCAACAGCGGGCCGCGAGGGGCGCCGAGCCCCTCGACGCGGCCCGGCTGCATCGCCAGCGTCGCGTCGTGGTCGGCGCGCCGCGAGGGGTCGGGATCCTCGCCCGCCTCGGGATCCGGGGTGGCCGGCGGCTGCTCGGCTGCCGGCGACGCCTGCTCCACGGTGCGCCCGAGACCGAAATCGAGCACCTTGACCTCTCCGCTCGGGGTCACCATCACGTTGTCCGGCTTGAGGTCGCGATGCACGACGCCTTCGGCGTGCGCCGCCGCCAGCACCGCGGCGATGTCCCGCGCGATCCTCAGCTTCACCGGAGCCGTGAGGCCGGAACGCAGAGCCGCGGCGAGCGTCTCACCCTCGATCAGCTCGAGAACGAGGAACTCGCGGTCCTCATGCTCGAGGTAGTCGTAGATTCGGCAGATGCCGGGATGGTCGAGCTGCGAGAGCAGCCGCGCCTCGCGGAGGAACCGCGACCGGGCTCCGGGGCTCAGGCGGTGCCGGCCGGAGATCGACTTGAGCGCCACCTTCCGCCGCAGGGTCTCGTCGAAGCCGACGTAGACTTCCCCCATGCCCCCGGCCCCGAGGGCTTCGAGGACGCGGATGTTGCCGACGCGGGCGCCGAGTACTTCCTCAACGTGACCTGTGGTCACCGGTCTCGCCGGCGCCTGGCCTTCTCCGGCGGATGCCCTTTCATGAGTTCTGATCGAGGCTAGCCTTCGTCCGCATCCTTGTCAACGAGCCGGTGGCTCTATGTGCAAGCAACGAGCCGCCAGTGCTCGAGCGCGGCACCACGCCACGACCTGGCGCCGCTGCGCACCCCAGGGGACGTAGATCCGCGCCCGAAGGTGCGAGGCATCCGCCGCCTCCGCAACGGACTTGCCCGGATGTCTGCCGTCGCTAGGGGCCGGAGAGACTGACTACGGGAAGCCGCGGCAGGGAAGGCACCCGACGGTCGCCTGTCACGAAGGCGGTGCAGCCGGCGGCGAGGGCCGTCGCCAGCTGGATGGCGTCGGGGGTCCGAGCCGCGGTCGCGGCGCGAATCCGAGCCGCCGCTCGCAGGACCTCGAGATCGATGGGCAGAAGCGACAGGCCCCGGCTGGCACCGAGGA
>JAOTWP010000060.1 GCA_029862975.1 Acidobacteriota bacterium | reverse complement strand
GAGGGATAGGGCCACGGGGGCTCGAAGCCGTTGGCGAGGAAGGTCGGCACGAGGATGTTGCGAACGGCCCAGATGTCGACCGCCACCGGGTCGACGCTCGCCACCAGCTCGTCGCGCCGGGTGGCCACTCCGTAGGGAGTGCTCGGGCCGCTGAACGGGTTGCCGTTGACCCAGATGGCGTCGACCAGGTTGAGGGCGGCGGGCCGGATCTCGGCGAGCAGCTCGCCGAGGATCCCGTCGGCGACGGCCGCGTGCGAGTTGGTGCCCAGCAGCGTGGTCACGACTCCCATGTTGTTCTTGACCGCGGCGGTCACCCCGTAGACGGCGTGGTGCGACTTGAGCACGGGCACGTTGACGAGCTCGAGCCGCTCGCGGTCGTAGCTCTCCCCCACCGGGTCCCAGATCCCGTCGCGAAGGCTGACCCGGGTCCCAGCCGCCGTCTGGAACTTCGGATAGGAGACGGCGCCGCCCACCTCGGGGTCGAAGGGGTAGACGACGTAGCCGTCGTCGTCGTCGCCCTCCGAGTACTCGTCGACCTCCGTGCCGCGCAGCAGCGTCCAGTCGGTGTGCGAGACGGGTGCGCCGAGCTCCTGGAAGTGGACGACGACGTCGTGCGGCGACTGCGAGATGTCCTGGGCGTTGTTCTCCGGGCGGTCGAAGTTCTCGGTGGCGGCGAACTGGGCGTTCTCGGCCACCACCACTTCGCCGACGAACCCGTCCGGATGGTCGACGATGGCGCGGACGAGGCCGCTCAAGAGGTCGGTGTTGGTGCCCCCGCGCTCGCTCCACTGGTAGTTGATCTTGACGACCACGACGTCGTCGGCGGCCACGATGCCGTCGGGCCCCGAGACCTCGGTCACCACCGGCGAGCGGTAGAACTTGAGTCCGTGCTGGCCCATCCACGGCAGCAGCGCGTCGACGCAGGGAAAGCGGTCGCCCTGCGGATCGGCGGGACAGCCGGCGACGTGGAAGACCTCGGCCCGGTAGCCGGCCGGGGTCTCGACGGCCAGCGGCGGCGGGAGACGACGGGCCTCGGCGGTCTCCAGATACCCCCAGCTCCCGAGGCCGGCGGCCAGACCGGCCGCGGCCAGCCCGAGGAGACCGGCCGGAGAGCGCAGGCCCGACACCAGCGCGGCGCGCAGGGCCAGCAGCGCCGAGACGACGGGGGCGCCGAGCGCCAGCGTCGCCGTCGTCAAGGCCGCCTGCTGGCACGGATAGGCGAGGCGGCTGGGCCGCGGGCCGCTGCGGAGCAGCAGCCAGGCGAGGGCGAAGAGGCCGCTCACGAGCGCGTTGCCGGCGAACCAGCGGCGCAGGAAGCCGCCGCGCGCCGCAACGGGCGGCGAATGATGATGCCGGCGATCAGCAGCGTCCATCGCGAGCCCCACGCCGGGGGACGCGAGGCGCGCGCCCCCGACCGATCGTCCGAGGTTACCGCTCGCGAGAGCCTTCGCGGCCACCCCGACAGGTAGGGCGCGCGGAGAGCTTCCCTAGTCGGGAACGCCGCGCGCCCGCAGCAGGCTCATCAGCGGGCACCAGTGACTGAAGCCGGACTGCAGGAGGTTGAGACCGACGAACGCGGTCACGAGGTAGAACGCCGGGTGCGCCCAGTAGCCGAGCGCGAGCGACAGGAGCACCAGGAGCCCGGCGACGGCGCGGAGATAGTCGTTGACCTTCATGGCTGCCTCGATGCGGCCCGGACCGGCGGCGGCACCATCGCCGCCGCCGGGCGGCCGCGACCCGTGGGAGACACGCGACCGGCCGCGGGTTCCCGGCGCCGCCGGCCGGCCGCCGCTACGCGCCGGCGGCGGCCGGCACGACGAGCGGCCGGTCGGCCCGGATCCACAGCCACAGCACGGCGCCGAGGAGCGCTACGAGCGCGCCGCTGGCCATCGCCCACGGCCAGCCGAAGACGCGGGCGGCGGCGGGGACGAGCAGGGCCCCGGCGAAGCCCACCAGGTTGCCGCCGGTGTTGAGGATGCCGGTGGCCGAGCCCGCGTGGCGGTCGCCGACGGCGATCGTCGCCGCCCAGAAGCCGGGGTCGGTGATCTGGTTGCAGCCGAAGCTGGCGGCAAGGAGCCCCACGGCGAGGCCCGGGCTCTCGGCCCAGGCGCCCCCGGCGAGCAGCACCGCGGAGGCGACGAGCCCGAAGGCCGGCACGAGGCGCGCTCCCCACCGCGGCCCGAAGCGCTGCATCATCCGGTCGCAGAGCAGGCCGCCGAGCGCCGCCCCGACGGCGCCGACGATCCACTGCGCCGCGGACAGCGCCGCCGCCTGCTCCACGGGGAAGCCGCGGACCTCCACCAGGTAGTAGAAGAACCAGTTGAAGAAGAGGTAGAAGACGTAGTTCATGCAGAAGTAGCTCGCCGTCAGGAGCAGGAGATCCGGGTTGGCGAGCGCCGCCTTCCAGACGCCCTTCCGCGCCGCCGCCGGCAGGGGCGGCGGGCGGCCGGCGTCGACCAGCGCCTGCTCGCCGGGGCTCACGGCGGGATGCTGCGCCGGGTAGTCGCGGGTCGTCCACCACCACAGGGCGGCGAGCGCCAGGGCCAGCGGCGCGGTGAGCAGGAACGAGCCGCGCCAGCCGAACCGGAGCATCAGCCACACGACGAGCGGTCCCGTCGCCGCGCCGCCCAGGGTCAGGCCCGTGCTCGACAGGCCGTTGGGCCAACCCCACGCCGCGACGGGGAACCAGTTCGAGACCATGCCGCCGGTCATCACCGGGAAGACCGGCGCCTGCACCATGCCGACGAGGAAGCGGACGACCACCAGCAAGCCCACGATGACGGTGATCGAGGCCGCCTCCACGCTCGGCACGAGGCCGGTCGCCAGGGTCAGCAGACCCGTGGCGACGAGAATCAGGGTGACGGCGAGCCGCGGCCCCACGAGGTCGCCGAAGACGCCGCCCGGGAACTGGAAGAGGGCGTACCCGAGCGTGAACCCCGAGAGCACCAGCCCGAGCTGGATCTCGCTGATCCCGAGCTCGGCGATCATCGCCGGACCGACGATCGACAGGTTGGTGCGCAGCACGTAGGCCACGAAGCTGACGCCGACGATGAGCGCCAGAATCAGCCACCGGACGCGCGTGGTCGCGGCCGGCCCGCTCCTCGTCGGATCGGCGGCCATCACGGGGTCAGATGAGGTAGCTCGTGGGCGGATCGTCCTGCCACAGGACGGGGCGGCCGATGCGGAACGCCTCGAGGTCGGCCGCGGTCGCGCCGTCGAGGGCGAGCTCGGAGAGGCAGCGCCCCAGCACCGAGGCGAACTTGAAGGCGTGCCCGGCGCCGATCGCGAGCCACACGCCCGGCGCCTCGGGCAGCCGGTCGACGACGAAGTCGCGATCGGGCGTCAGGGTGTAGAGGCAGGTCTTGGTGAAGAGCTCGGGGCCGAGCGCCGCGGGCAGGTGGCGGGCCAGGAAGCCGCGCGCCCGCGCCAGGGCGCCCCGGTCGGGCTCGAAGCTGCGGGTCTCGGCGGACACCACCGGGCCGCCGACGTCCTGGGCCACCTTCACCCCCTGCTCGCCGAACACCGGAAAGCCGTAGAAGCACGGCTCGTCCATCCAGATCCAGATCGGGAACCGGTCCATGGCGAAGCGATCGAGGTCGCGGGCGGCGAAGTAGGTCACCTGCTCCTGGGTCACCGCGAGGGGCAGCCGGAGGCCGAGGCCCGCCAGCACCCGGTTGGACCAGGCCCCGGCGGCGACGACGAGCCGGCCGGCCCGATGGCGGACCCCGTCGACCGTGATCTCGACCTCGTCGCCCACCTGGGAGACGCCGGCGACCGCCGCCCGCTCGACGAGCGCGGCGCCGTGCTCCCGCGCCAGGCGCTGGTGCGCCGCCGTCGCCCGCGCCGCCGCCACCAGGCCGCCCCGCTCCTGGAAGAGGCCGGTCACGCCGTCGAGCCGCCGGAACTGCGGCCAGCGCGCCCGGATCTCGGCGGCCGCCAGCACCTCGAAGGGGACCGCCCGCGCCGCCAGGCTGGCCGTGTAGTCGGCCATCGGGATGGCGCCGCCGAAGGGGAACAGGTCGAGGCCGCCGCAGGAGTGGACGAGCCGCTCGCCGGCCTCGCTCTCGACCTCGCTCCAGGCGTCGTAGGCCGCCGCGGCGAGGGCGACGTAGGCCGGGGTGTGGTAGGAGAGCCGGATGATGCGGGAGTGGTCGTGGGAGCCGCCGCGGTCGTGGCCGAGGGCGAACTGCTCGACCCCCAGCACGTCGCCGCCCAGCCGCCGGGCCAGCCAGTAGAGCGCCCCGCTGCCGATGCCGCCGAGCCCGAGGACGGCGGCCTGCCAGTCGGTCTTCACGACGCGGCGCCGTCCGCCTTCGCCACCGCCCGCCCGGCCCTAGCGACCGCGCTCCGCCTTCTCGGCGTCGCGGGCGTCGTGGTCGTAGTACTCGTAGGCCGACATCGCCTTGCCGGTCGTCGAGCGCCAGGGACGCTCGGCGGGCGGCAGCTTGCCGAGCGCCCGGGCCATCGCCCGCACGTGGGCGGCCACCGAGCCGCAGCACGAGCCGATGAAGTCGACGCCGAGCTCGCGCGCCTCGAGCGCGTAGTCGGCCATCTCGGCCCGCGACAGCTGCAAGGGCTCGAGGCCGTGCGGGAACTCGGGCAGCGCCGTGAAGTCGGGGTCGTCCGCCGGCGTCCGGTAGGCGACCGGCTGGCAGGCGACGAAGCCGTCGACCGCGGCGCGGATCTCGCGCATCAGGGGCAGCGTCGCCGCCGGGCCGCGCAGGCAGTTGACGCCGACGATCTCGGCGCCGGCGCCGGCCAGCCGGCGGCAGCACTCCGCGGGCGAGTGGCCCTCGTACGATCGCGGCTCCTTCTCGAAGCTCATCGTCACCATCGCCACCTTGCCGGCCGCCTTGATGCGCTCGACGGCCACGAGCGCCTCGCCGAGAGCCGAGAACGTCTCGCCGATGACGAAGTCGACCCCCTCGTCGACCTGCCAGCCGAGCTGCCGGTCGAAGAGCTCGCGCACCCGGTCCGCCGACGACGGCTCGGCCGGGTCGTACTTCCAGGTCAGGCTGATATTGCCGGCCACCAGCGCGTCGCTTCCCGCCGCCGCCTCACGGGCGATGCGGACCGCGGCGCGGTTGATCTCTTCGACCTTGCCCTGCATGCCGACGGTCGCCAGCTTGTCGTCGCTGGCGTAGAAGGTGAGCGTCGTCAGCACCTCCGCCCCGGCCCGCAGGAACTCCCGGTGCAGCTCGGCGACCGCCTCCGGATGCGTGAGGCTCACCTCCGGCGTGAACGGCCCCGCCTGCACCCACCCCCGCTTCTCGAGCTCGAGCAGATACCCCCCGTCCCCGAGCACCGGCCCCGCCGCCAGCCGCTGCAGGATGTCTCCGTCCATGAGTCCCTCCCCCGAGAAAGCGGCCTCAGTCTAGTCGTTACGCCCCCCGCCCCGATAGGGGCAAGGCTCCTCCGGCCGCCGCTCCGGCCGCCGCTGGTGCAAGGTCGGGACGCCAGGATCCCGTCTGTCCGGACCGGTCTCGACGCCACCCGCGACCCCGCGCGAGCTGCTGGAGCGGGCCTTCGACCGGGCGCTCGAAGAGGACTTCGAGAACCGGGTCGCGAACTTCGACCGCCACGCCGCGGAGTCGGCCGCCCGCATCGCCGCCGAGCGCCGCCGCCCCCGGCCGCCCCGTCGAGATCCGCGACCTCGAGATCGCCGGCATCGCCGCCTCCCGCAAGGCGACCCTGGCCACCCGCAACTCGAGACACTTCGAGGGCCTGGGAATCCCCCTCGTCGATCCCTGGACGGCCACCACCTCCTGACCGGGCCACTCGCACAACGGCCCCCACACCCACTACACTCCCCCACGGGCGCCGCTAGCTCAATGGATAGAGCACCAGACTTCGGATCTGGCGGTTCGGGGTTCGAGTCCCTGGCGGCGCGCCACTTTTACCCTCTATTCTTCAATAGCTTACGGGCTCTCTTGCCCTGCGAAAAGTGAGGGCGCTCCGCCGTGAGCAGCACAAAGTCGGCACCAGAGCCCCCGAACCTCGCTCCTGAGGCGCGATTGGGTGCTGATCGACTGCCCGGTCTTGGGCTGGTGCCGCTGCCCGGTAAGGGCCGGATACGCCGGCAAGCCCCGGAGCCGGATCAACCCCACCTTCTGAAGTCTACTTCTGTATTCTCGCTTGGAACCAATCGAAAAACAGGTGCAGGGCGGCCCGTGAATTACGCTCGAGCAGGGGCACGATCGGGTCAGACCGTGGAATTTCCTTCTTGAGGTTAACATAGTACGCCCACGCAAAGGAGAACACGCCTCTTTCATACTTCTGGATCAAAGCTGCCCGATTGGTGATCTCGCCATTGACCACCGTCGCGCCGATAGCCTCCGCGAAGCACTGGTAACGGTCCCTGCTCGTCATGCCGGTAGAACCCCGGTTGTAGAAGAAGCTCGTGAAAATGCTGGAGATCGGAGCCTGGGGTGTGAAGCGTTTCTCCAGCGAGCCGCCGCAGGCCCCACTCTCGGCGGCGCGTATGACGAAGGGCGCGATATCTCCCTCGAGATCCTCGGGCGGCGCTTGCCGTTTCACGAAGTATTGCATTAAGCTCTCCGGCGTGCTGCCCTGGTGGCAGTCATCCTTCCCTTTAGTGGCTCGCTCTTGGTTCGTCATCATCCAACAGGCCACGAAGGCGCCGGCCGCCGAGCCCACGTCGCCGCCCCACGTGGCGAACGATTCATTACTAAGATCCACGGTCAGCTTGATGCCCATGCGAAACTTGGACTTCTCTAAGGTCACCGAAGATGCGGGACACGTCATCGCCTCTAGTCCGGTGAAGACATGCCCCAGGTCCGCCCCTTCAATCGTGACGGTGTTGTGCAGCGCCTCGAAAAGAGGCTCGCCCAGCTTATCTTTCGGATTGCCCAAATCAGGGCTGCAAGGGATCACAAAGTCCCAGGTCGGATCTTGCGCGGTGGCGCTCCACGGCTTGCCGTAATACATCTGGCGGAGCAGCGCCAGCATTTTCTTGGGTGGGAACCCTGTTTTGACCTCGGCACAGCGGATCAGTTGGATGTATTCGCCCAGGGTTCTCACGCCGGCGCCGGAAGCCGGCGGACAGGATGACGCCTGCGGGCTGGGCACTCTTTCGGTAAAGATTATGACATCCGCGCGTCGATACTGCGCCAACGCATCAGGCCGGACTTTCTCCTTGCACTCTCGGTCGCCCATGCAGAAACCCGTGCCCGCGCCTTCTGTCTCGAACTGCAAGTTGGCCGCCGGCACTTTGGCCGCGTCGGCCACGTATGACTTGAAGACGGCAGCCGTCCATCTGGCCCTCTGAAAAGAGAGTTCCTGGTTGTCCGGATCCGACGACGATTCAACGTCGGCGTGGCCGACGACCTTGCCTCGCAGTCCGCCTTGTCTTTGAGCCGTATACTGGTACTCCTTCGCCAGGGCCTCGAGCACCTTGTGGTCATCCTGATCAGGCACGAAGCTCTTGGTTCCAAAGTAGATGGATGCGACTTGATCCGCATAGAGATGCGCCTTGCCGGCCGGGTGCAGCTCGCTTTTGAGCTGGTCAGGGTCGTTCGCCTTGTGGCTAGGTTTGCCTGCCGCGCCGTCCTTCTTGGCGATCACGGGCGTCTCTGCCGAGCGAGGCCGGACGAGGCCCACGCCGCCCGGCTGAAGCTGCTTTCCTTGTCGTGGCGCAACCCCTTGCTGGATGGTGTGGATTAGCTCATGCGCCAATAGCCGCCGCCCCTCGCCCGTGTGCGGCTGGTACTGTCCTGCACCAAACACCACATCGCGACCCACCGTATATGCTAAGGCATCTATCGCACCGGCCGACTCCGCCGCCTTCGCATCCGCATGCACGCGTACTTGACTGAATTCGTGGCCGAAGCGCGGCTCCATAAAGACGCGGGTCGCCGTGTCGAGCGAGTGACCGGGTGAAGATAATGCTTCGTGGACGATGGGCGGTAAGACGGTCTGTACCAAGTCACTTGACGCAACGCGCTTGGCCTGCACGCGATCATGTTCCTGGCCCGGTTGCTCCGTCTGACTCCTGGGGTACCCTCCGCCGCAGGCGCAAGCGCGCTGTAGCTGCGGTGGGGGCATGCGCATCGCCTGTTCGGAGAGGTGGTCTGCTTCCTGTTCGTAGATGTTCCCCGCGGTATTGAGCGTCAGTTGTGCCTGAATCTTCACCAATGTTGGAGGATACACCGGTATCCGGCTGAAATCGTGAGCGACGCGGGACATTGTGTTAGTAGTTGATTCTCTTTCGACATCTTCGGTATTTGTTTTTAACAGCCTCTGTATGGCTTGATTCTCGATCGTGCGCTGCAAGTGGAGGATCGCCTTCACTTCACGGCTTTGCCCAAAGTGTGCCCGACCGAGTACGGTAAACTGGGGAGATGTAACCTGCTGAGGTACCTTCGGTCTCTGTGCAAAAATGCGCACGGTCAAGCTCCTCTGGTTCGATTACCAGAGGCGCAACTTAACTCGTCACCCTTCCGCACGAGGGCAGCATAGGCAACAGGCCCCTGGAGGTGCCCGAAGAGCGGTTCGGGACCGATTGGCTCGGTCAGCCGTGTGTCTTCGGTGGGTCGCTCAGGAAGCATGCTGGATTGGGCTTCTCGGCAGCCCATGCGATTCGCGGCGTCGCTGGGTGCGTAACCCATCCGCAGGTGAACGACCGGCCAGCCAGGGCCGTTTTGGCCTCGGAGTGGCAGGTCGGGCACTGTCAATGATCGATGTCCGCAGCCTGCGGCTATGCTGTGCTGAGTGCAGCATAGCCTTTGGAAAGGGGGTTGGGACTGCCATCGCTGGCTCGCGACGAGCGCTCGCCATCTGTCGAGCGGCTGGCTCCCGGGTTCCTGGCCAGGTACTCTGCACCGTACTGTTCCCTAAATACGTCTGTGCTGAATCTCAGCCTAGCATGCTGACTGGCGGAGGATCACGACGATGCAAGTGACCCTGACCGGCCCCTGGGCGGGCATCGTTGTCGTGGGACTCGGGCTCGTCTTGCTCTTTGCCCCCGCCAGGCTGTTGTACCGGAAGCACCGACTCGTAGCACGACGACCTCGACACGAGCCGCCGCCGCCGCGCTGGGCCGTGATCTTCTACCGCGTCCTGGGAGTGCTCCTGCTGGCACTCGGCGCGGCTCTGCTGTGGCGACCCTGATGCCGAGCGGCGGGGCGTCGAAAGCGCCGCTGCGCAGTGGTGATAGGGCCGGATCGCCTTCCTAGCCGGGATCTCCCGGCGACCGGCTCGCGCGGGCCGCGAGCTTCTCGACCACCGCCGCGGGATCCGGGAAACCGGCGCCGAGGACGATCCGGGAGAAGGGGTTGCCGCCGCGCGAGGCGATCACCTCGCCGTCCACGATGACGTCGAACTGGCCCGTGCGATCGGTGGGGGTGAGGGACGCTTCCGTTTGGAGGCGCTCCCGGATGGTGGCGGCGAGACTCGCCGCTCTTTCCCCAGAGCGTCCTCAGGTGCGGCAGAACCGAATCTCGATCTTCATGCGCGCGCCAGCCTACCTCAAGAGCCGGGGATACGGGCCAGCGGCGGTCCACCATGCCTCGATCCTCGCCGGTGGGTGGAGGCCAGCCGCCATCGGTCGACACGGCCCGGTCACCAGGCGGTCGATCCATGGCCCCTCGATCGCATCGTCCGAGAACATCGCCTTCGTGAAGGATGCTCCCGCCCACCGCCCGGGGAGGCATCGAGGCCTTCCTTGCAGCCCCGAGTAGTATCTCGGCATGGGCGTCGTCGCCGTGGGACAATCGCGGCTGCCGACGTCGAATCGGCCGCGCCGCGCGCCGGGTCGGGGCGTGGAGGCCGGCCGCCAACGGGCCGCGGGATCCGCGGCCGCGAGAAAGGGAGATCGCCATGAACGGGAGATCATTGCTTGCTTGGCTTGCGGGGCTCGCCCTGGCCGTCCTCGTGGCGCCCGCCGCGGGCGGGCAGGCCGCCGAGACCCTGGTTCTCTTCGACCACTTCGCCGGTGAGACGCCGGAGTCGATCCGCTTCGACCGCTCGGACAACGCCTACGTGTCGCTGGCCTTCCTCGGGCAGATCCGCAAGATCACGCCGGACCTCGAGCAGTCGCTGCTCGCCGTCCTGCCGCTCGGCCTGCCGTGCTCGCCCGGCGTTCCGACCGTTTCGCTCGGTCTCACGATCGACCGGCAGGACCGGCTCTACGTCGCCGTCTCGGCCTGCGATCCGGCCAACCAGGGTATCTGGAGTGTGTCGACCGAGGACGGCGCGATGGAGCTCGTCCACAACGCGCCCAGCGACTCCGTGTGGAACGGCATCGAGGCGGAGGGCGACTTCCTCTACGCCGCCGACACCTTCAAGGGCCTCGTCTGGAGAATGCCGATCGACGGCAGCGGCGCGCCCGAGATCTGGGCCGACGATCCGCTGCTCGCGATCCCACCCGGCAGCCCCTTCCCGGGCCCGAACGGGGTGCGCTTCTACAAGAGCGAGCTCTACGTCGCCGTCTCGGCAACGGGCAACATCGTCGCCTTCCCCCTCGAGCCCAGCGGCGCCGCCGGCCCGGCCCGGGTCCACGCCACCCTGCCCTTCCCCCAGGGCTGCGACGAGTTCGCCTTCGACGTCCACGGCAGCATCTACTGCACCACCGACCCGTTCAACACGATCGTGCGCCTCGACCCCGACGGCACCACGGCGATCGTGCTCGACGCGACGGACCTGCTGGACGGTCCGACCTCCGTCGCCTTCGGCCGCCGCGGTACGAACCGCAAGAACCTCTACGTCACCAACGCCGCCTTCCCCACCTTCCCCAACATCCAGCGCCCCAGCCTGATGCGGGTACGCCTCGACGTGCCGGGATTTCCACCCTAGGCTCGCGGTCCGCGCGAGCGATCACCCCGCCGTCGACGACGAGGTCGAACTGGCCCGGTCTCTCAGCGCTGCTTCTGATAGGTGCCGATGAGCTCCGTCTGCGCCAGCACGTGGCCCGCCATCGCTTCCACGAGCTGAGCGCTCGACGGCTCGCCGAGGTCGGGGAGGAGAGCGTCGAGGGCGTAGAGCTTGTGAACGTAGCGATGCCGGCCGATCGGCGGGCAGGGACCGCCGTAGCCGGTCCGCTTCCAGCTGTTGCGCCCCTCGCGGGTGCCGGGCGGCAGCTCCTTGCCGTGCGCGCTGGCGGCGAGCCGGCTCGCCTGCGCGGGGATGTTGTAGAGAACCCAGTGGACCCAGGTCATCTGCGGGGCGCGCGGATCGGGAGCGTCCGGGTCGTCGACGATCAGCGCGAAGCTCTTCACCCCCGCGGGCGGCGCCGTCCAGGTGAGCTCGGGAGAGACGTCCTGCCCTTCGCAGGTGTGACGCGTCGGAATCTCCCCGTCGGGCTGGAAATGCGGCGACCTCAGGATCATCTCGGCTCCCTCCGTGGTCCCCGGGGAGGACAAGACGGCAAGCAGCAGCACGAGCGCCGCCGCCGCGCGTCCCTCCGCGAGACTTCCCGTGCGACGAGTCTGCCATCGGGCCATGCTCGGAGCTCCTCCACCCGTTGCCGGCTTTATCCTAACCCTGCGGCCTACCGCGGGAGGTGCCCCGAGTCAGGTGCCGACCGAGGCGCGAGGGAATCCGCAGCAGGAGCGTCTCTTCGCTCACCCGGAGCGGCGGCCGGCGAGGCTGCGACGCACCATGAAGTGGGCGACGAGCTGGGAAAGGCTCTCCTGGGACCCCGGTCCGAACGGGTTGACCGCCGGGTCCTCGCTCGGGTTCGTCTTTCGGGAGTCGAGGGCGACCTCGAGGGCGAAGTCCAGGGTCCACGGCCCCCGCGAGAGGCCCGCGCCGCCCGTCGCGTGGCGCTCGGCGATGGCGGGAAAGAGGGGGCGCAGCAACGCGTCGGGAACGGGCGTCGCGCCGTGGTTGTAGCCGAGACGCAGCGCCCAGCCGGGCCCCGGGCGCAGCTCGACGCCGAGCGCAGCGACCCACTGGTCCTTCCACCCCATGGGGAGGGCGATCCGCCGCTCGCCCGGCGCCTGGGCCACGCCCGGGTTCTCGAGCTCGATCTCGACGGTCGAGATCGCGCTCGACCAGTTCACCCAGTCGACGTCGGCCACGGCGAGAATCCCGGAGCGAACCTGGTAGGCCACGCCCAGGCCCGCCTGCCGGGGCCAGGTCAGGCCGCGCATCCGGCAGTCGTAAGGCACCTTCCCCAGCCCCATCGCGGCGAGGTTCATCGTCATGCTGCCGCCGCCGAGGTCGAGCTCGGTCTCCGTCGCGTACGAGCCGCCGACGCTGAGCCTTCCCGACTCGTGCTGGAATCCCAGGCGCAGGCCCAGGCCCACGTCGGAGAGACCTTCGGCATCGAGGCCGAAGAAGAGCTCGCCCGGGCCGTCGCCGGCCGCGCCGCTGCCGTCGACGTCGGCGCGCACCGAGGTGTCCGGGAACAGCTCCATGTCCGCCGTCACGTAGCTGATCTGCAGGCTCGCTCCGACGGTCCAGTCCGGCCGCACCCGCCAGGCGACCGTCGGCGTGAGCTTGGCGTGCGCCAGGTTGGTAAGGGTGCGATCCGTCGCCGGTACCGCGCTGCCGGCGAAGAGGTCCGGAGGCATTCGCCCGGAGCCGGCGAGGGCGGAAAAGGGCGTCGCGAGACCTCGGTACTCGGCCCCCATGCCGCCCTGGACGAACAGCCCGACGCCGAGCGTGACGTCGCCCAGGGGATGGACGTAGCCGACGAAGGGCATCGGATAGCGATCGAGAACGTCCTCCGCCCGGTTGCCGAGCCGGTCCTCGTGCTCGAGCGCGGGGCTCATCACCCCCAGCGCGAAGGCGAGCTCGGGCCGCGGCGCGCGGCCGATGCCGGCCGGGTTGATGTTCATCGCGGAGGCGCTGCCCGAGATCGCCAGGTCGGCGCCTCCCATGGCGATCGACTCCGCGCCGAAGCCGATCATGTTCATCCCGTTCGAGCCCGCGGCCGGCGGGACGGCGAGGAGCAGGAGGCCGGCCAGCGGAATCGCCGCAAGGCGGAGAGTTCGGCGAAGGGTCACGTCGAGACTCCTTTCTCTTCCAGCCGGCGGTCCGAACCGCCTCAGTGCATGTGGGCCAGGACCACCCCGCACAGGACCGCCAGCCATCCGCCGGCGATCGCCGTGTAGTGGAGCGCGGCGCCCTTGGTGGTCATCACCCCCTGGAAGACCGGGGAATCGTCGGCGTCGGGATCGCAGCACAGGTGCTCCTCGCTCTTCGCACCGAGAATCCGCGGGGCGAGGAGGAAGATGAGGACCGGCACCGCGGCGAAGAAGACCTTGACGCCGAAGACGCCCAGGCGCGCGGCCCCGGCGCCGCCGTCGCTCGAATAGTGCAGCAGCACCGCGCGGGCGATCCCCGAGAGGACGAGAAGCCCGACGAAGACGCGAACCACCCCGCGGACCCGCGGAATGAAGTTCACGATGAACCGGTGCCGGTGCTCGTAGTCCAGATGCGTCTTGAGGACGGGCAAGAGGACGAAGGTCCCCACGAACATCGTGCCCAGGAAGACCACCGCGCCCAGGACGTGGATCCAGTTCAATGCGACGTCGACCGCTGCCATGTCTCGATCTCCTTTTCGACGGGAGGCCGGTAGGCCCACCGGTTGCCAGACGTTGACTCAGGGGCCCGCTCACACTAGGGCGCCCGCACGCCGCTGTCATTGACGGCCGGCAGGCGAGACGTTGATCGGCGTCAACGCTCTCCCCGGCCGGGGCGAGGGGCCCGGGACGGCGGCTACGAGCCCGCGGCGAGCTCTAGCAGCGCGTCCGGCTCGCGAATGAGGATCTCGCCCGCTCCCACCTCGATCACGCCCGCGGTGCGCAGGGCGCCGATGGTCCGGCAGACCGTCTCCGGGGACAGGCCGACCATGCCGCCGAGCTCTCGCAGGGTGAGCTCGTGAGGCACGCGGCACGGGCTTCCGCCGTCGCCGCCCGCCGCCCGCGAGAGCAGATAGCCCGCCAGCCGCGCCCGGGCGCCCGGATTGGCGAGGTAGGCCTGGCGCTGCTGCGTTCCCACCCACCGCCGGTAGAGACAGCCGGCGAGGTCGAACGCGAAGCCCGGCAGCTCGCGCATCAGCTCGCGCAGCTCGTCGGCGGCGATCAGGCAGAGCTCGCCCGCCTCGTGGGCCTCGGCGCCCGTGGCGTAGATGTCGTCGAACGCCGCCTCGAACCCGAAGAGGGCGCCGGACCCGAGCACCGCGGTGACGTGCTCGCGGCCCTGGGCATCGAGCTTGAGCAGCTTGACCGTCCCCCGGCGCAGGGCGTAGAGGTGGGTGGCGCGATTGCCCTCGAGATACAGCGTCTGTCCCCGCCGAACCCGATGGAGCCACATCCGCTCGCAGATCGGCCGCGCGGCGGCCGCGGGCAGCCCGGCCCGCAGCAGGCCGCGCCAGATCCTGCACTCCCGGCAATCCGCCGTACGGACCTTGCGCCCCGGCCCGAAGCCTCCACCCGGCGGGTCCTGCTCCCGATTCGGCATGCCTCGCCGATTATTCGCCGCGGGCCCCCGCGAGGCTACCCCCCGAACGGGTGGGCGCTGCGCTGTAGGATTCGGCGGTCGCCGGTCGCGACCCGGCGAGAGGCACTCTCACGCGATGCGCCCGCCCCCGAACGAGAACCGACGGGCCCTTCCCCGCCACCGTGCCGCGCTCTCCGGCCCGGCGCTGGCCGTCCTCCTCGCGCTCGCGCCGGGGCTGAGCGCGCAGGAAAGCCCGTGCGACGCGATCGACGAGCTGGCGGGGCAATGGGACGAGGTGGCGACCGCCCTCGACGAGGCCCTCGGCGCCGGCCTCACGGATGCCGACGTCGAGGAGCTCGAGGCGCGGATCGAGGAGCACCTGGGGCCCACGTGGGAGCTGGCGGAGCTGCTGGTCGACGAGGCGGAGGGCGGGGCCGCGGAGCTCGGCGCGCAGCTGCAGGAGGACCTGGGCTTCCTCGAGGAGAGCCCCGACTACGAGACGACCCTCGAGGACATCGACTACGTGATCGAGACCCTGGATCTCATCGTCGGCCTCTGCGACGAGAGCGCGGACGGCGACGAGCCGCGCGCCGGCGCGGTGGTGGCGGCGGCAACCTCACTCGGCAACGCTTCGCCTGCGCCGACGCGCCGTCAGCGGGCCTCTTCCAGAGCGGCCAGGAGCGCCTCCAGGGCGGCGACGTCCGCGCGGGCCTGCTCCGCGCCGCCGGAGGATCCGCGGGCCAGGGCTCGATCGGAGCGCATCTCGATGAGAAACCCGACGTGGTCGAGCACCGAGTCGAACTCGCGGGCCGAGGCCGCGCGGTCGCGAGCGGCCAGGTAGAGATCGACGGTCTCCTTGCGGTTGCGTTTCTGGCCGAGCTTGCCGGCGGCGAGGTGACCCGCCAGCGCGGCGTCGGCCGGGGTGACGGCGTTCCAGAAGTCCGGGTTCTTCTCGAACCGCTCGGCGGCGGCGGCCACGGCCGCCTCGAAAAGGGAGGGCAGGTCCGCGAGGCGGTCGCCCTTCCGGCGCAGCAGGACGCGCCCGGTCAGGTAGTTGAGAAGCGGGTACGGGTCGACCGCTCCGGAGGTCGCCACGGTCAGCTCGTGGGCCTTGCCATAGGCCTCGGTCATGCGCTCGAGCGCTCCCCTGCGGGCTTTCCCGGGGCGCATCCTGGCCAGGCGCTTGTAGCCGCCGCCGATCAGGCTCCAGCGCTCCGTGGTCGGGCCGAGGGCCAGGACCTGGCGCAGGCGCCGCAATCCGCCCTGCACGGTGCGCACGCTGCCGGTCCGTTCGCCCCACCGCACCTCCATGTTGCCGAGCTGCTCTATGTCCCGCAGGGTCATCGCGCCGTCCTCGAGCTCGATCGCCCGGCGGTAGTGGTCGACGGCTCGCTCGTATTCGGCGAGCTCGGCGTAGGCGCGCCCGAAGGCGGTCTCGACGGCGGCCATCTCCCGCCAGCGCGGCGGGAACCGGGGGTGCTCGTCCAGCCAGCCGATGTACGGGAGCCAGCCCGGACTTCCCGCTCGCGCCGAGCTCACGGAGTTGTGGAGCTCGGCCACCAGCTCGCTCGGCGCGACGAACCGGAAGTCCTCGTCGTCCCCTCCAGGCCGGCGCCCCACCAGGCGGTAGTGGGGATCGCCGTAGCACTGGTAAGCGCCCCAGGTGTTGGAGTCGCCGTGATCCTCGTGGGTCGTCTGGCGGGCGACGAGCACCGCCTTGCCGAACTCCTCGCCCGCGAGCATTCGCTCGTAGAAGGTGCCGGCGAAGGCGAGGGCGGCGTCATCGCTCACCGGCCAGCCGGCCGCGACGACGGCCCGCACGCCCATGCGGATGAACTGGGCGCCCAGGTTGGCCGCCAGGCGATGGTAGGCGCGCGGCCGGTCGCGCCGATCTCCGAGATCGTCGTCGATGTAGCCCAGGTGACAGCAGTTGATGAAGACCAGCTCGGGAACCTGGCGCATCTGGTTGATGACCGCGGGGGTCAGGAAGCGGTCCTCGCCGATGACCATGCCGGTCCGCTCGGGGTCGGTCGGATCGTAGTCGCCGTGGCCGGCCAGGTGCACCACGCGATAGTCCCCGGTGAAGAGAGTCTCGAGCACCCGCGCGCTGGACGGGCAAATCGCGTGCTCCTTGTTCGCCACCTGGAAGCCGCCGCTCTCCAACCGCTCGATCACGGCCCGGGCTTCGTCCTGGGCACCGCGCAGCTCCGGCAGGTGGCTGGGCGGATCGCCGATGACGACCGCCGTGGCGGCCGCCGGCCTGATCACCTCCGCCCGGAACTCCTCGGTGGCCAGCTGGCGGATCATCCCCGCCCGCAAGGACAGAGCCTGCGCCCCTCCCGATCGGTCGACCAGCAGCTCCCAGGGGAAGCGGGCGGTCTGATCGTCGACCTTCAGCTTCAGGTCCCGCTGCTCGGGCGCCGAGATCTTGAGGCGGTTCGGCAGCAGCAGCTCGAAGAGGATCTTGCCGACCCCGGCGTCATCGCGAAGAGTCGTCATCGCGTCCTCGATCATGCCGTCCACCAGGCTGCGGTTGACTGCCAGGGAGGTCGTCTCCGAGCGCGCGCGGTTGCCCTGGACCGAGAACCGCAGCTGCTCGATCTCGGGCTTCCGCGCTCGTTCCTCGGGGCTCACGTCTCCCGTGATCTCGAGCGGCAGCCACCAGCTGCGGTCCGGCTCGACGAAGACGCGCCGACGGCCCGCCGGCAGCGGCTCGAGCTCGCGGCTCACCGCCAGTCCTGGCCACGCCGCATTGCGGAGCACGTGCAGCGCCTGCACGGCGAGATCTTCGTACAGCTCGAGGAACGTCAGCGAGCCGATCCTGACCGGCTGGGCGCTCTTGCCGTCCGCGAGCAGCCGCGAGTTGGCGGCGCGGGTGCCCGCGACGATCGCCTCGATGCTGTCTTCCATGGCGATCCCGGCTTCGCTGGAGCCGATGAGGAGGCTGACGAGGTCGATCTCCCAGGGCGCCTCGACGCGGCCCTCCTCGGCGAGCTTGATCGCGTAGCCGACCACCGCCTGGGCGAAGCTGGTCGCCAGATCGCCCTGGCTGAGCTCCCCAGCCCGGCCCAGGCCGACGACGATGGCGCCGCGCCCCCCGGAATCCAGCACCACCTCGGAGGTGCCGATCGGTCCCGGGTAGCGCCCCAGGCGATGGCGCCGCGCAAGGCGGTTCTCGAGAAGCCGATCGAGGGCGAATTCCGCGCTGACGATCGAATCGCCCTCGTAGTGGCCGACGGCCACGGGCGCCGGAGCGAACGCCAGATCGCCGTAGGCGACGCGGACCCGCAGGACCGGCTCGGCCTCGACCTCGACCGAGACCGGGTCGTCACCGAGTGCGGCGGCCTCGAGCTCGTCGCGATTCGGGTAGACGAGCACGGCCTCGTCGGCATCGTCCTCGTCGATCGCGAAGGTCTCGCCGGCACCCCGCACCGCGGGGGCGCGGGCGGGGAGCCGATCCGTGGAGCCTTGCCTCAGGAGCTCGTCGATGGCGGGGAACGAGGGGGCGTGGTTGGCGAGCGCCCCGTGCTTGACCCCCGGCATGTAGAAGAGGGGAATGCCCGCCGGCGGACCGGAGCTCCACGGCACCCTCCCGTCCCCCTCGGCGGTGGCCTGGAAGACGACCTTGTCGCCGTCCTCGATCACGACCGCGACCGGCGTCGCCGGCGCCTGGCCGGCGACGTAGACCATCCGCTGCGGATCGACGGGGCCGGCCTCCAGCACCTGGCGCAGCCGCCTGGCGGCGCGCAGGCGGGTCGGGTCGGGCAGCGACCACCGGCCGGCGTCGACTTGCGCCAGCCGCTTCCAGAGCCCGAGGTCGAAGAAGTCCTGGCCGCCGTCGACCGGCAGGAGCTCCAGGAGACCGCCGAACCCGGCGACGATGCGCTGCAGCTCGAGGCGATCGTGGCGCAGGTCGACCAGGGCCAGCTGGCGGAGGACCCGCTCGCGGGCGAGCAGGAGCCGGGGGATCGTGTACGTGCCCCCGGTCGGCGTGCCGAGCATCACCAGGCGGCTCTCCGCCCGCTCCCGGAACGCCGTCCAGACCGATTTCCGCTGCGCCATCGCCGCCCGCGCCACCAGGCCGCCCATCGAGTGGGCCAGAATGCGCACGGGCATCCCGCTGCCCGCCGTCTCGCCGAGCTTCGCGTCCAGCGCCTCCGCGAAGCGGCGGCCTTCGTCGAGAACGGACCGCCGCCAGTCGTAGGGGAACGGGACGACTTCGTGCCCGGCGGTCTCCAGGAACTCGATCAGGTCGAGATACGAGCGCGCGATCGGGGCGTCGGCCTCGACGCCCTCCGCGTCGATCGCCAGGCGCGCGAGCCCGCCCTTGGCGAGGCTCGAGGGATCGGCCCAGATCCGGTCGCCGTCGACCCCGAGGTGGCTGCCCATGATGCCGGGCAGCACGAAGACCACCGGCCGCGGCTCGCCGCCGCCGCCGCGGAACGAGCGCCCGCGGACCTCGCGCGCCGTCGCGGCCTCGCCGAGGGGTCGGAAGCCGCCGGCCGAGTCGCCCGCCTCGCCGAGCGCGATCTCGAGCTGCTCGACCGACGTCGCGTTCCTGAAGTACTGGAAGTGGTTGACGCCGTCGCCCTGATCGAAGAAGAACCGGCCTCTGCCCGCGGTCCGCGGCGATCCGCCGTACATCGCCGAAGTGTTGACGACGAGGTCGTGATCCTCGCGATAGAAGAGGTCGGTCGCGAAGGTCTTGAGGCGCCCCCACAGGCCCCGGCCTTCGAGATCGCCGGCGATGACCGAGAGGTCCGCGTCGACCGTCTTGTCCTGCCGGTTGAGCACCCGGACCAGGGGAGACGTCGGCATCTGGGCTTCGAGGCCGGGCAGCTCGGCGGGGTCGACCCGCTTCTTGGCGACCGCCAGCAGGAGGGTCTTCACGAAGTCGTACGTCTGGCTGGCCTTGAGCGGCGGGATCCACCCGATCGCGTTGAGCCCGAGCGACAGGTAGCGATCCAGGCGGCCGGAGGCGAGCGTCGTGCCGCGCGCCGGGCAGGCCACCCGCACGAAGCGCCGAACGTCGAGACTCTTGCTCTTGAGCGCCCTGCCGAGGGCCTCCAGCTGGCGCCTGCTGGCGGCCGCCTGAGCGCCGTGATCGTCGAACTGCCGGAGGTCGTCTTCGTCGAAGAACGGACCGTCGGTGATCCGCCGGCCCTGGCACAGGAGCTCGCAGACCAGCCCCCCCCGGGAATGGCTGAGCAGATGCACCTCGGCTCGAGCGGGCAGCAGCGAGGCCAGCTCGCGAGCGTTCTGGACCGGGCTCTCGGTCAGGGTCCGGTGCTCGAAGGCGTAGACGCGGTCCCCGTAGCGCCCCTTGATCCGCTCCCAGACCTCGGTCCGGCCCTCTTCGGCCAGGCCGCCGAAGCTGCCTCCGGTGCGCGACGCCGTGCCGTGGACCAGGACCAGGATCGGCCCCGAGCCGTCCACGCCGCTGGGGCCGGTGATGCGTCCCGCGGCGGGCAGGTGGTTGGGGTCCGGACAGTGGTAGAGGCCCGGGCCCGGCTCGAGCTGGCCCTCGAGGTAGGCGGCGATCGCCCGGGCGCTCATGCCCGCCAGGTCGACGTCGAGGACCTTGAGCCCCTTCACGGCCCAGGCTCCCGCGCCGCGGCTGCGGGAGGCGGTGGGCCACGACCCGGGAACCACGAGCCCCCCGTCGCCGGCGGAGCGGACGCCGTGCTCCCCGAGGTCCTCCGCCATCTGGTCGACCGACAGCCACACCCGGACGCCGCCCTCGAGCTCGAGCTCGACGACCGAGTCGCCGGCGACTCCCTCGAGGACGACCTCCTCGCCGGCGCGCGAGTCTTCGACCTGCACGACCTCCTTGACCTCGACCCGGATCTTCGGACCGAGGACTCGATCGACCTTCCGGCTCGCGCCGAGGTCGTCGCGCCGTCCCGGGATTCTGAGCGTGGTCATGGATCACCTCCGACCGGGTCCGGCCGTGGCCCCCCGCCCGACCCGCGGTGCTCGAGGCCGCCGACAACGCTCGCGACCTGCGAGTGGTTTGCCTCATGATACGTCACCGAGAGCCCGGCGCGCCGACGGCGAGCCCCTTGACCCGGCGGCGGGCGTACGCCGATACTCGCCTCGTGCCCCGACTCATCGCAGCGCCCGCCGTCGTCGCCGCCGCCGGCAGCAAGCCCAAGGTCATCGAGGAGTACGTCGGACGGGTCAACTCCGGCCACGAGTCCGTGTCGGTGGCGCGCATGAAGTCGCCCGCCGGGTGGGAGGAGCCGGGGCAGCGGCCGGAGTTCGAGGAGGTGACGGTCGTTCTGGCGGGCCTGCTCAAGGTGGAGCACGAGGGGGGCGCGATCGAGGTGCGGGCCGGGCAGGCGATCGTCGCGGCGCCGGGCGAGTGGGTGCGCTACTCGAGCCCCGAGCCGGGCGGCGCGGAGTACGTCGCGGTCTGCCTCCCCGCCTTCGCGCCGCACACCGTCCACCGGGACGCGAGCTGAGAGCTCGCGCGGGGTCCCCCGCGGGCGCCGCGCCGCGAGCGCGGTACATGCATGACCTACAATGAGCCGGCATGCCACCGCCGCCCGAGCCGCCGCCCCGCTCCGCCCTCCTGCGCGAGGTCGGTCCCGGGGCCGAGATCGCGATCCTGGCCGGCTGCTTCCTGCTCTCGGGGGCCGCCTCGCTCATGGACCAGGTCGTCTGGCTGCGCTACCTGAGCCTCGTCTTCGGCAACACGACGCTGGCCGCCGCGACCTTGCTCTCCGTCTTCATGGGCGGCCTGGGGCTCGGAGCCCTCCTCTTCGGCCGCTGGAGCGACCGCCTGCGCCGGCCGCTCGCGATCTACGCCGCCGCCGAGCTGGCGATCGGCGCCATCGCCCTGGCGTCGCCCTGGACGATCTCCGTCATCGACGCCGCCTACGTCGCGGTCTACCGCGGCTGGGGCAACCAGCCGCTCGCCTTCGCCCTCGGCCGCACCCTGCTCGCCGCCCTCGTCCTGCTCCCGCCCACCGTGCTGATGGGCGGCACCCTGCCGCTCATGCTGCGCGCCGTGACGCCGGCGGCGCGGCAGGTCGGGCGCACGAGCGCGCTCTTCTACGGCATCAACACGGCCGGCGCCGTCGCCGGCACGGCCTTCGCGGGCTTCGTCAGCATTCGCGCGGTCGGCCTCTACGCGACGCTGCAGCTCGCGGCCGGCGCCAACCTGATCGCCGCGCTGCTGGCCTGGCGGCTGGCGCGGCCGCTGGCGCCCGCGGCCCCCCCGAGGACGCCCGGCTTGAGCCCGGCTCGCCACCGGCTCCGGGCCCTCTTCTTCGCCATGGGGGCCACGAGCCTCGCGTTCGAGGTGCTGTGGACCCGCATCCTCGTCTTCCACCTCGGCTCCGGCGTCTACGCCTACAGCCTCATGCTCGTCCTCGTGCTGCTGGGCATCGGCCTCGGCAGCCTCGCCGCCACCCCCTGGGCGGACCGCGTGGCGTCGCCGCTCGTGGCGCTCGGTCTCGTCGAGCTCGGCATCGGGCTGTGGATCCCGTTGCAGGTTCTGCTCTTCCATCGCCTCGACGCCATGCTCCTGGCCGTCGGCGCCTGGGTCGGCCCGACGACCTTCGCCGGCATCAACGGCATCCAGCTGGCGACCCTCCTGCCGCTCCTGGGACCGCCGACCCTGCTGATGGGGGTGAGCTTCCCGCTCGCCGTCCGCGCCTTCAACCGCGAGCTCGGGCGCCTCGGCGGCGACGTCGGACAGGTCTACGGCGCCAACACCCTGGGCGCCGTGGCCGGCTCGCTGGCGGCCGGCTTCTTCCTCATCCCGTGGCTCGGTACCCAGAACGGCCTGCTCGCGACGGGAGCGCTCAACGCGCTCATCGGCGCCTACCTGATGTCGCGCCGGGATGGCCGACGCCGGTGGCCGTGGGCTGCGCCGATCCTCGTTCTGGGGCTGGCCGCGCTGCTGCCGGCCGACCGGGTGATCCTCGCCGCCGGCCCGTTTCGCGACGACGCCCCCGGGGCCGTCGTGTACTTCCACGAGGACGCGCAGGCTTCGGTGACCGTCCGCCGGCGCGAGAAGGACGGCCAGCCGTACTACGCGCTCGAGCTCAACGGCGTCGCCGTCGCCGGCACCAGCCCCGAGCTCTACGCCGCCCAGAAGATGCAGGGCCACCTGCCGCTGCTCCTGGGCGGCGGCACGGATTCCGTCGTCCACATCGGCTTCGGGACGGGCGGCACCGCCTGGGCGGTGTCGCGCCACGCGCCCGCGGACGTCCTGATCGTCGAGATCAGCTCCGAGGTGCTACGCGCCTCCGACACCTACTTCCCGGCGCTCAACCACGGCGTCCTCGACCTGCCCGAGGTGCGCGTCGAGGTCAACGACGGACGCAACTTCCTGCTCGCCACGGCCGAGCGCTTCGACGCCGTGCTCTCCGACTCGATCCACCCGAGCTACGCCGGCAACGGGTCGCTCTACTCCTACGAGTACTTCCGCCTGATCCGGGAGCGCCTGGCGCCCGGCGGCGTCGCCTCGATGTGGCTGCCGATGTACTACCTGACGCCGCGCAACTACGCCATGATCCTGCGCGCCTTCCGGGACGTCTTCCCGCACGTGGCGGTGTGGTACGAGCCCAGCACCTTGAACGCCTTCACCATCGTCACCGGCAAGCTGGCGAGCGACGGCTGGGACGGCGAGGTGCTGGAGCGGGCCTTCGCGAGGCCGGAGATCGCCTCCGAGCTCGCCGACCTCGGGATCGGGCGCCCCGCCGACCTCGTGCCGCTGCTGCTGGCCACCTCGGCCGAGCTCGACCCCTGGCTCGCCGAGGTGCCGCCCCACGTCGACGACCTGCCGGCCGTCGAGTACGAGAGCGGCACGCTGCTCGACCGCAACGCCCCCTGGCTCGAGATCTTCGGCCGACTGCTCGCACTGCGCCCGACCGAACCGCCGGCGGCCTACGTCAGCTCCCTCCCCGCCGCCGAGCGCGACCGGGCCCGCGAGCTCTACCGCGCCCACGCCGCGACCCTCGAGCGCCAGCGCCGCTTCCTCGCCAGCGAGCTCCGGGCGCTGGCCGAGCGACGTGATTGACGGAGGCTGCCGGGTCACTCGGAGCGTCGCTGCCGGGCGGCCATTCCGTCGCTTTCGAGATCCCGACCGTAATACCGACCGACTTGGCTGGAGACTCCGGCGCACGCCGCAAGGACGGGCTGGGTAGGGCGAACAAACGGATCCGTCGCCGCTTCGAGGGGAGGCTCCCGTGACGCGCTCCGGCGTGAGAGACGCCGTTGCGCCTTGCCAAGGGCCTGGCACCCTGGCCGTGCTTTTCTCCTTACCCAGCCCGTCCTTGCGGCGCTCGCCGGAGCCCCAGACGGTTCCGGCCGGTATTCCGGTCGGGATCTTGAAAGCGATGGAATGGCCGCCCGGCCAGCGACCTGGCGCAGGCCCTGCAGCCTTCCATCCGCGGCTCAGTCGGAGCGGACGGGCTCGGGGGTCTCTTGCTTGGGGACTTCCCAGTCCTGGGGCTCGATCTGCTCGGCG
>JAOTWP010000193.1 GCA_029862975.1 Acidobacteriota bacterium | reverse complement strand
CGGTCGATGAACCAGTTGGTCGTGCCCAGGCCGCCGACGCCGACGAAGACGCTGCCGTTGGGCGTGTTGATGACCGGGCCGGTCAGCGTCACCTGCTGGGTCACTCCCGTCGTCGTGCCGGCGGGAACCTGCACCAGGGGCGCCGGGCTCGCCGGGAAGCCGGGCGAAGGGGTCAGCGGGTGCCAGAAGTTGACGTTGACGTTGGTGACGCCGGGGTTGCCGGAGCGCAGCCGGAAGTAGGCGCCGCGAATCTGGAACGGCACGAGGCCCGTCGTCGCCGCCGCGCCGCCGAAGCGCATCCCGAACTGGCCGTCGTAATGGCCGCCGGTGGGCCCGAGGCCGTTCTCGAACGTGCCGTCGTCCCAGTCGAGCGTCACCACTCCGAGATTCGAGCCGTTGGTCGGGTCGCTACCCAGAGCCGACGTGTTCGGCGACGGCGCGAACTGCGCCTGGGCGACCCCGGCCGTCAGGGCGACCAGGGCGATCGCGAGTACGAGAGCGTGGCGGGAGAGGATTCGGTTCATCGCGAGCCTCCATCGATCCGGGAAGGAAACAGCCGGTAGGACTTCGGGACATCTGGCGAACCAGGGCAGCATAGCATGAGCTCACTGCCAGGTTGCCTACCCGGAGGCATGGTAGACCCACCGCCGAGAGGGTGGGATGGAACCCGCCGGGGCGCGCCGGCTCGTTCACCAACCGCCGACTCGAGGTCGGCCCACCGAGCCAAGGCTCCTCGGCTCTCCGCCGCCGGCGGAGCCTCGCCGCCGGCAGGGGTCAGGTGACTCGAGATCGACTTGGAGCCCCTGTCCACGGCGCACACGCGGGTCGCGGGTGCCCGCCTTGGAGCCAGGACACATTGTGGGGTCACTCCGGGTGACCGGTCCACCTCCGGGTGGGTGGGGACAGAGCCACCCCCCGGAGGCAGTCGTCGCGCCCTTGCTCAGCCCAGGCGTTCAGCCCGGGTCAGTCACCGTAGACGCGGATCCCGCCGAAGAACTGCACCAGCTCGGTCATCCTCACGCTGCCCCGCACGCCGAAGCTCACGGTCATGGGCTCCTTGAAGAAGTCCTTGATCTGCGCCTCGGTCAACCCGTGGGCTCGCAGCAGTCGGGCGCTGACGATGCCACCGGTGCAGCTCCGCGTCGTGCGCTCACGCTGTACCTCGAAGGCCCCGTCGGGAAGCGTGTGCTGATGGGTCGACACGATGATCGGGGAGGGGGTGGGTACGCCGGCGTCGTCGAGAAACAGAACGCCGTTGAAGGGGAAGCCGTCGCTGTTGTTCAATCCGTTCAACGCGTCGTTCTCGACCTGGACCGTGAAGAACAGGCCCATGTTGCCCGTCTGGGTGGAGCCCGTGCTGTTGCCCCAGAACCAGGTGGAGAACTGGGTGAACGTAAAGCACAGCAGGGAATTCGTGGCTCTCCCGGGAAGCTCGATCACTCCGACCCCCTCCTCGTCCACGGACGTACTGGCCGGCGGGACGGCGTGCTCGATACAGATATCGTCCGGATCGGCCTCGCTGCAGTCCTCCTCGATGATCACGGGAATGGTCTGCGAGACGCCCAGGTAGGTCTTGTCGCGACCGAAGGAATCCACATCCCCGACTTCTTCTTCCGTGAGCCCGGCGCCGCCTGCCATCCTCATCAGATCGTCGTGGGTGGCGGGCAGCATGTCGATATGCCGCTCGTCGATGCCATCGGCGGCCTTTGCAGCGTGTGCTGCAAAGGCACACAAGGCCACTGCGGCAAGCATGGTCCCCCAAGCGCTCTTCTTCATCGGCTCTCCTCCTCTAGCGTGGATTTCGTTCTGCCACCGCCATGGCAGCGGCGGGATCGCAAGGACTCTACCCCAGTCATTCTCCGTGTCCCCCAGAAAGGCCCCTTCCGTTTCGGGCCAGCGGTTGCGGGCTAGCGAGTCCCCCCAGCTTGCCGCCGCCGCCCGACTCTCCGGTCAGGTTCTTTGGTCTCCGATTCTCTGGCCTTCCGGTCTTTCGTCCACAGGCGGGTGACGCCTTCCTGGGCGACGCTCGCGACGAGGACGCCGTCGCGGCGGAAGATCTGGCCGCGGGAGAGGCCGCGGGCGCCGGAGGCGTTGGGGCTCTCCATGGCGTAGAGCAGCCATTCGTCGATCCGGAAGGGGCGGTGGAGCCACAGGGCGTGGTCGAGGCTGGCGACCTGGAGGTCGGGGGCGAAGACCGACAGCCCGTGCGGTCGCAGGGCCGTCAGCAGCAGGTAGTAGTCCGAGGCGTAGGCGAGCATGTTGCGGTGCAGGAGATCGTCGTCGGGCAGCCGGTCGACGGCCCGGAACCACACCTGCTGGCGGGGCGGCCGGGGCTCGAGGTCGAGGAGCCGGGGGGCCTCGACGGGCCGGAACTCGAAGGGCCGCTCGAGCAGGTAGAGCCGCGGCACCTGCGCGGCGGGCATCCCGGCGATGACCTCGCGGTGGTACTCGGTGATGTCGCGCAGCTCCTCCGGGCCGGGCACGCCGGGCATCTCCGCCTGGTGCTCGAGACCCTCCTCAGGGCGCTGGAAGGAGGCCGCGAGGTTGAGGATCGGACGTCCGTGCTGGATCGCCACCACCCGGCGGCTGGAGAACGAGCGTCCGTCGCGCTGGCGGTCGACCTCGTAGATGATCGGCGCGCCGTGGTCGCCCTCGCGCAGGAAGTAGGCGTGGAGCGAGTGCACGACGCGGTCCTCGGTCGTGTAGTTGGCGGCGGCCAGCGCCTGCCCGAGCACCTGGCCGCCGAACACCCGCCGGGTGCCGATGTCGCGGCTCTCGCCGCGGAAGAGGTTGGTGTCGAGCCGCTCGAGCTCGAGCAGCCGGATGAGGTCCTGGAGGATCGCCTTCATCGCCCCAGCCTAATGCACGAGGCTCGGCGCGCCGGGCTCGGGGCAAGTCGCCACGAGGGGAGCGCGGTCAGCCGTCGAGATCGTAGAGCTCGTCGAGCTCGTCGAGGTCTTCGTCGCGGCGCCGCAGCTCCTTCCAGAGACCCCGCGCCCGCTGCGAGAGCCTGCCCGCGACCCGGTTGAGCGGATTGCCGCGGGCGAGGAACGGGAAGGGCGGCCGGCGGCGGATGCCGAGCCGGCGCTGGAGCCTCAGCAGCCCGCGGTGCGTGGGATCGATCTTGAGCCCCACCTCGAGCGCCCGCAAGGTGCCGCGGCGGTTGCGCAGCATGAGGTACATTTGCGCCAGGTTGAGGTGGTTCTCCGGCCGGAAGGGCTCGATCTCGACCGCGTACAGGCACAGGTCGAGCCCCTCGCGCTTGCGCCCCTCGCAGCGCGCCATCGCCTGCCCGAGGTAGGAGTAGAAGAACCCCGGCATGTTGCCGCGCTTCTCCTCGAGCTGCGCCAGCCGCGTCAGCCGGCCGTGAGCCCGCCACCAGCTACCCTCCCGGCAGGCGCGAATCGCCCGCCGCAACATCACCACCGGTCTCTCGGGCGCGCCCGTGCGGACAGCTGAAGGCATGACGCCGGCAGCCTACGGGCGCCGGGCCGCGATCTCCGTGGAAGAGGTCACAGGCTCGTGCGGATCAGCGGGAGCCCTCGACTTGGCGCCCGCGAGTGCTAGCCTGTCGTCGTCCACCCTCCGAGGAGATTCCGATGCCGATCGCCCAAGCCCTGTTGCCCGAGTTCGATCACGAGATGGCCAGTACCCGGGAGTGCCTGTCGCGCATCCCCGCCGACAAGCTGGAGTGGAAGGCGCACGAGAGGTCGTGGACCCTGCGGGAGCTGGCGACGCATCTCGCCAAGCTGCCGAAGTGGACGGTCATGACGCTGGCCGAGGAGAGCTTCGACATGGAGCCGGTCGGCGGGGAGCTGGCGAAGGAGGACCCGGTCGGCTCGGTCGCGGACGCGGTGGCGATGTTCGAGGCCAACGTCGCTGCGGCGCGGGGGGCCATCGCGGCGGCGAGCGACGAGCAGATGATGGCGAGCTGGTCGCTGCTCAAGGGCGGCGAGGAGGTCCTCTCCATGCCGCGGATCGCGGTGCTGCGCAGCTTCATCATGAATCACGCCATCCACCACCGCGCCCAGCTGACGGTCTACCTGCGGCTCAACGACGTGCCGGTGCCGGCGCTCTACGGGCCGTCGGCGGACGAGGCGGGTTGAGCGGCCGGGAGGCGCCCGCGCCGCCGGCCCTCGCCGGCAACCACTCGAAGGTCATCCGCCACGACGGCGCCTTCGGCTGGGAGGGGGTGCCGCTGGAGGCCTACAAGGCGACGGCGGAGACCTGGGCCGGGATCACCCGCCGCGAGCTGGTCGGCAAGCGCGGCGAGTCGGCGCGCTTCCACGTCCGCTACTTCGAGATCGCCCCCGGCGGCCACAGCACCCTCGAGAAGCACGAGCACGAGCACGTCGTCGTCCCGCTCCGCGGGCAGGGCGAGGCGCGGTTCGGCAACTACGTCTACAAGGTGGGCTTCGGCGACGTCGTCTACGTCGCGCCCGGCGACCCCCATCAGTTCCGCAACCCCGAGGAGGCCGAGGAGCCCTTCGGCTTCCTGTGCCTCGTGAACGCCGAGCGCGACGCCCCGCAGCCCACCGACGGGCTCGGGGCCTGCTACGTCTGCGAGTAGCGCCCGAGCCCATCGTTCGAGCTCGGGCAACCATGGCAGCAAGCCGGGGGTGGAGGACTGGACGGCCATGACCGGGATCTTGAGCGCATACGGCTGGAATGACCTCTTCGCGGAGCGCCTGGCGGCGCTCGGCGCCGGGGCGGGGGCGCCGGGGCGCGTCGTCGTCGAGCGGCGCGGCGTCTACGGGCTGCAGACCGCGCGGGGGGCGATCGACGCCGTCGTCGCCGGGCGGCTGCGCCACCTGGCGGCGGACGGCGGGGAGCTGCCGGTCGTCGGCGACTGGGTGGTCTTCACGCGGCCGGACCCGGCGGGCATGGCGCTCGTCGGGGCCGTGCTGCCGCGGGCGACGCGGCTGTCGCGCAAGGTGGCCGGCGCCCGCGCCGTGGAGCAGGTGATCGCCGCCAACGTCGACCGCATCGTCGTCGTCATGGGGCTCGACGGCGATTTCAACCCGCGGCGGCTCGAGCGCTATCTGGTGATGTGCCGCGACAGCGGCGCGCGGCCCATCGTGCTGCTCAACAAGGCCGACCTGTGCGCCGACCTCGCCGCCAGGGCGGCCGCCGCGGAAGCGATCGCCGGCGGCGCGCCGGTGCGGGCGGTCAGCGCCTTGAGCGGCGATCTCGCCGGCCTCTCCGAGCTGCTCGTGGCGGGCGAGACGGTGGCCCTCGTCGGCTCCTCGGGGGCCGGCAAGTCGACGCTCGTCAACCGGCTGGCGGGGGAGGAGCTGCTGCCCACGGCGCCGGTGCGGGAGCGCGACGAGCGCGGCCGGCACACGACGACCCATCGCGAGCTCTTCCTCCTGCCCGGCGGCACCCTGCTGATCGACAACCCGGGGATCCGCGAGCTGCAGCTCTGGGAGGCCGGCGAGGGCCTCGACGAGGCCTTCGAGGACGTCGCCCGGCTCGCCGCCGGGTGCCGCTTCCGCGACTGCTCCCACGCGACCGAGCCGGGCTGCGCGGTTCTCGCCGCCATCGAGTCGGGCGAGCTCGACGAGCGCCGCCTGCGGAGCTTCCAGGCCCTTGCCCGGGAGGCCGAGGCGCTGGCGGCCCGCCGCGACGTGCGCGCCAGGCGCGAAGCGGACAGGCGGCTGGGCAAGCTCTACAAGACGATCCAGGCGGAGAAGAGCAAGCGCGGCAACGGCTGGTGACCGCGGCTTCTGAGCTCCCGACGTTGTCCGGCATCGGGTCCCGTGCCAGTCCCGTGCTGCGAGGGATCCGCGACCGAAAGTGGAGGGAGTGAGACTCCCCAGCCCTGGCCGGGCACCGCTTTACCTGGAGTCTTCTCGCCGCTCGCTCGGATACCAGGGCTTTCTTGCCCGAAGTCTCTT
>JAOTWP010000192.1 GCA_029862975.1 Acidobacteriota bacterium | reverse complement strand
GGTCGCCCAACCGCCTCAACGCGCTGCTCGGCGCGGCCAAGGCAGCAGCCGGCACCGGAGACGCTGCTCTCCAGGAGGAGTATCGCGAGGTCGTGCGGATGCAGACACGGTCGGGAAGTCCAGGTCGTGCGTCTCTGAGATTCGCTGGCTGACCAGGCCAGGATGGGAGCCATGAAACGCGAGAAGCCGGCACCAGATGGTCTGGTTGAAGCCGCTTGAACGCAACGACATCATCTGACATCATCACGATGTCATGAGCCAGATCACGGCACGCATCCCCGACGAGCTCGTCAGCAAGATCGACGCTGCGGCGGCCAGGCTGAACCACTCTCGCGCTCAGGTCGTGCGGCAGGCCCTGGAGTACTACCTGGCGGATCTCGAAGACCTGCGGCTGGGACTCGAGAGGCTGAGTGACCCCGCCGATCCGCTCCTCGACTGGGACGAGGTGCGCCGTGAGCTACTCGATCAGGATTAAGAGGAGCGCGGCGAAGGAGCTGGGCCGGCTCTCAGCGGAGGATCGCCGGCGTCTGGTGGCCGCGATCGATCGCCTTGCCGACGAGCCGTTTGCGGGGTCGGTGCTCAAGGGCGAGTTCTCCGGTCTGCGGAGGCTCCGAGTCGGCCAGTACCGCATCGTCTACGAAGCAGTGCATCGGGAGCTGACGGTGCTGGTGGTCCGAGTGGGCCATCGCGGATCGGTTTATCGAGGCGGTTGAGCTGGTGCGTCGAAGCTGAGGGCGGCGTTCACTTCCAGCCAGCTGTCAATCGACTGGCCTCGGCCCTCACCACGTGTTCTCTACCAGCCGAGGAGCGACGCGATCCGGGCTTTCGTAGTCCAGGGGGCCGGATGGGGCCTCCGCAAGAAAGAGCATGGCATCCCACAGGCCCTCTCCGTCGCGAAGGCAGGCCTTTGCCAGCTGAGAGTGGTCTCGCATGGAACCCAGAACGCTGCGATCGGTGGCCCGGCCGTAGACGAGCGGAGTCAACGACATCGCTTCCATCTCGGCACAGCGAGCGTCGGTCCCGAAGTGCCTGAGCAGCTCGGCCAACGTCTGAGGGAAACGCAGCTCAGCGGTGTGGCGGTGGCGAAGCTCGACGATCACCGAGAGCCGCGCCTTCTCCGACATGTAGTGGAGGTACCGGCCATGGCCGACGTTCAGGGTGTTCGCGTACCACGCGCCCAGCCCACTCACAGGCGGTGCAGGCTCCTCGAGCCGGTCAGGCAGGCCGAAGAGCTTCCGGTATTTCGCCGTGCAGCGCAGCACTCCCATCGTCTGCGTACCTCGCTCCAGGTTCTCCCGGATGATCCGTGGCCGAATCCGCCTACCCGGTCTTCGCGAGGACCTTGACTTGGCCCCCAGCCAGCGCCTTGCCGAGGCGGCGTGGATCCTCGGAGGTCGCAACGCGTGCGCGGAGGAAGGCGAAGATGCGGTTCTGGACCGGTCGATCGAGCTTGCGGAGATCCCGGGCGGCCCGGCGCTCGATCTCAACCCTCCAGGTCACGACCCTCTTCGAGGTCCTCCAGGGAGTACCAGCCCTCTGGCTTCTCCAGGCGCTCGAGAGCGATCAGACCGTCAGACACGTCCTCGAGGCCCTGCGCGAGCAGCTCGTTCGCGAGCTCGCCCGGTGAACGGTTGGTCTTCTCCGCCAACCTGGCGAGGCGCTCTTCTAGCTTCGGGTCGAGCTCTAGCGTCAGGCATCTGGCTGTCTCCGGACCTCATTGTAGCAGCGGGGCGGCGAGGCCGCGGCGGTGATGCGGGCGACAGCCAAACGCCTCGGCCCGCACGGAGAAGCCCGTCTACCACCTCTCGGTCAGCCTGGCCTCCGGTGAGCGGCTGGAGCGAGGCGAGTTCGAGCGGCTCGCCGACTGGCTGCTCCAGGACCTCGGGCTCGCCGAGCACCAGGCGCTCGTCGCGGAGCACGCCGAAGGCGCCCAGCAGCACATCCATCTGATGGTGAACCGGGTCCACCCGGGCACCGGGTTCTCCTGGGCACCGGGTTCTCCTGGGCACCTCGAGCCAGCAGCCGCCTCAGACGAGCTCGAGGCCGGCGTGGTCCTCGAAGTGGGGGAAGTCGGCCTCTCGGGTGATCAGCGGCCCCCGGCGGTCGATGCAGGACTGGGCGATGAGGCCGTGGGCCAAGCGGGCGCGGAGCTTCCCTGCCAGGAGCCTGGCGCGATTGGTGGCGGCGCGCTCCCAGAATCCGGGCTCACGCCCGAGAGACATGAAGCAACCGCAGGTGACCGAGGCACTCCGCCGATCGATCGACTCAGTGTAGCTCCAGGGTCACGTTGTAGTGCGCGAAGACGCCGGGGGTCGTGATCGGGTCGACTCCGGCGGTTTCCCGGAAGCGGATGGAGATGCGGTCTCCCTGGTTGACGGGCACGGTCGTCGCCGTGTCGCTCAGAGTGGCCGTGCCGCCGGCCTGGGTGTGGGTCAGGGAGAGGGCCGTGTCGACCTGGTTGACGCGGATCGTGATCTCGACGACGGCCCCCGGGTTGTCGAGGGCGGCGGAGGGCGCCACGAAGAAGTTGGTGAGCGTTCCTCCGCGGGGGAGTGCGTGGAGGACCGAGTCCTCGCGGGTCTCGGGCTGGTTCTCGCGCTCGAACATCCCGTAGCGGGTCAGCGAGGCGTCGCTGACGTTGGCCGATCCGGTCAGGAGCAGGACGGGCTGGCCTCCCGAGCCGGGCGGTCCCGCGGGTCCGGCAGGTCCAGGGGGCCCCGGGGGGCCCTGGCAGCCGGGGAGCACCAGGCTCGCGGCGAGGGCCAGGGTCGCGACGGTCGCGTTTCTCGTCATGATGCTCTTCTCCTTGAGTCCGTGGTCAGCGCGCCGCGAAGACGAATCGCAGCCCGTTCGAGAGCGCGCGCGGGAAGACGGAGTTGTGGGTCTCGCCGTCGAGGACTGCGACCTGCAGCTCCAGGCCCTCGTAGCCGCGGGCGCGCAGCTGGCGCGCGAAGGCCGCGAGGTCGGCGACCATCGAGCGCGAGGAGTTGATCTCGCGAGCCCCGACGCCGAAGTAGACGCGGCCCGGCAGCCGGCGATGGTCCGCGGCGTAGGTCTGCTCGCGGCGGAGGACGAGCCGGTCGTCGTACCACAGCGAGGGGCTGACGGCGACGGCCCGCCCGAAGAGGGCCGGCCGCTCGAAGAGCGCCCAGGACGCGAAGAGGCCGCCGTAGGAATGGCCGACGATCGTCCGGTCTCCGGGCGTTACGCGGTAGGCCTCCTCGACCGCGGGCAGGAGCTCCGCGGCGAGGAACTCGAGGAACTTCGGGCCGCCTCCCGAGTACCGCTGGAGCTCGGGCCCGTAGCCGCCGTCGGGGACGAAGGTCGGCGTGTAGTCGCGGGTCCGGTGCCGCCGGTAGGCCCGCGGCCCGTCGTAGCCGATACCCACGAGGATCACCTCGGGCAGGTCGGCGCGCTCCGCCAGATGGTCCGTGATGTTGCGGGCGAGCAGGAAGCTGTAGTCGGCGTCTAAGAGGTAGACGACGGGGTAGTGGTCGCGGCGCGAGAGCGTGGCGTGGGCGGTGACGACGTCGCCGTCGTAGCTGTGCGGCAGGGAGACATAGAGCTTGTAGCTCACCCCGGTGGCCGCGGCGGCGAGCGCCCGGACCTCCACCCGCTCGAGCGCGAACGGCCGCGGCGGGCCGAGCCGCGGCGCGGGCGCAGCGGCGGCGGCGAGCGACGCGGAAAGACTCACGAGCACGGCCGCCAGGAGCCCCACCGACCCGGCGCCCGCAGCTCTTCGTCTTCTCATCTCGTCGCCTCCTCGCGGCGGCCGGCCTCGTCCGCCGCGCTCCGCCGCCGACGGGAGAGGATATCGGTTTCGCGCAGGACGGGGAGGCGCCTGCCGGCCCGCGGAGAGCCGCTGCGCCGGGCGGCGTCAGAGCCCGAAGCGGATCGCCATGCCGCAGGCGACGATGATGAGCCCGGCCGCCGCGTGGCCCCAGCGCTCCCAGCGGCCGGCGGGGAGGCGGGCGAGGCCGCGGCGGCCGGCGAGGACGAGGAGGGTCATCGTGGCCAGGGTGGCGGCGGCGAAGAGCGCCACGACGAGGGCGACGCCGGCCGCGCTGCCGCCGGCCGCGGGGTACATCAAGAGCGGGACGAGCGGCTCGCAGGGGCCGAGGACGAAGACGACGAAGAGGGTCCAGGCGGTGGCGCCGGCGAAGAGGCGGCGGCCGCCGGGGCCGCTCCGGGCTTCGTGCGGGTGGGCGTGCTCGGCCAGATGGCGGTGCTCGTGGCGGTGGACGGTGCCGTCCTCGTGGGCGTGGACGTGGCTGTGGGGCCGGTTGCGCAGCGCCCGGCGCAGGCCCCAGGCGAAGTAGGCGAGGCCGAAGGCGAGGAGCAGCCAGCCGGCGAGGCCGCCGCGCGCCGCCTCCCACCAGGCGACGTCGGCGAGCGCCCAGCCGAGCGCCAGGCCGAGCGCCCCGAGCAGGACCGACCCGGCGACGTGGCCGACGCCGCAGGCGAGCGTGACGGCGAGAGTGCGGCGGCGGGTCCAGCCGCGGCTCCGGGCCAGGGCGATGAAGGGCAGGTAGTGGTCCGGCCCCAGGAGCGTGTGCACCACGCCGACCCCGAGCGCGGCGAGCGCCAGGGTCGCGGTCTCGCCGCTCACGACGTCCTCCGCGTCAGGGTCGTCCTCCGGGTCGGGCCGAGCCGGCCTCCGCGTGCCCGTGCCGGTGCCCGTCCCCATGCTCGTGCCCGTGCCCGTGGCCATGCCCGTGCCCGTGCTCGTGCCGAGCCGCGAGACGGCCGGCGGCGGCGACCTCGGCGCGGCGCTCCTCGAGCCACTGGATCCACTCGTCCACGCCCTCGCCGGACGCCGCGGACATCGCGATCATCCTCGGCTCGGGCATGGTCCGCGCCAGGGCGTCCTCGATGGCGGCCACGTCGACGCCGGGAAGGTGGGGGAGGAGATCGACCTTGGTCAGCAGCACGAGGTCGGCCTTGCGGAACATCGTCGGGTACTTCAAGGGCTTGTCCTCGCCCTCGGTGACGGCCAGGGCGACGACGCTCGCCGTCTGGCCGAGGTCGTAGACGGCAGGGCACACGAGGTTGCCGACGTTCTCGATGAAGAGCAGGTCCGACTGCCGCCAGGGCAGGTCGTGCAACGCCTGGTGGACGAGATCGGCGTCGAGGTGGCAGCCGGAGCCGGTCGTGATCGACAGGGACGGGATGCCGGCCTTGCCGAGCCGCCGGGCGTCGCGGTCGGTCGCGAGGTCGCCGGAGAGGGCGGCGAGCCGCAGGCGGCCTTCGAGGCGGGACGCCGTCGCCTCGAGCAGCGCCGTCTTGCCGGAGCCCGGGGAGCCCATGAGGTTGATCGCGAGCAGCCTTTCGGCCGCGAAGTGCTCCCGGTTGTGCCGCGCCGTGCGGTCGTTCGCCGCCAGCAGGCTCTCCTGGACGTCGACCGGCACGACCTCGGGGTCGCCGCAGCCGCAGGTCTCACACATCGGTCGCCTCCATCGTCCGCTCCCTCCTCGGGGGCACGTTCCGCCCGCGGTCCCGCGCCGCGGGCACCTCCATCTCGATCCTCTCGAGGATGATCTCGTCGCCGCTCGCGAGCCGGGCCGGCAGCGCGCAGTCCGGGCAGCGCAGGACCTGGCCGGGGGCGATGGCCGCGCCGCACCCGGGACAGGTCCACGCGGCGGCGGCGGTGACGATCTCGAGCCGCGCCGCGGCGCAGATCGTCCGCTCGCGGAAGAGCTCGAAGGCGGACGCGAAGAGCTGCGGCTCGACGCCCGCGAGCTCGCCGATCCGCACCCGGATGCGGTGGACCGCGGACGCCCGCAGCTCCATGGCGGCGGCTTCCACCTGCTGCATCAGCGCGCTGACGAGGGAAGTTTCGTGCATGGGGTCCTCGGGGTCCGCTCATTCTGGCAGGTTCCCGCGCGATGTCCCCACCCCGCGAGCCGGCTCGCGGCCCGCCC
>JAOTWP010000191.1 GCA_029862975.1 Acidobacteriota bacterium | reverse complement strand
GGTTCCGCACCCGCGCCGTGGAGTGGCTCTGAGTGGGAGGCCGCGGGTGAGCCTGCGGGTGACGATGCTCGGCTCCGGCACTTCGAGCGGCGTGCCGGTGATCGGCTGCTCCTGCCCGGTCTGCACCTCGCCCAACCCCAGGAACCGCCGGTTCCGGGCGGGTCTGAAGATCGAGTTCGACGACCGCGTCCTCCTGGTCGACACCCCGACCGACCTGCGGCAGCAGGCCCTGCGGTTCGGCCTGCCGAGGCTCGACGCCATCCTCTTCACCCACGCCCATGCCGACCACATCTTCGGCCTCGACGACGTGCGGATCTTCAACTTTCGGCAGCGCCGGTCGATCCCCTGCTACGGCTCGCGCCAGACGCTCGCCGCGCTGCGCCAGACCTTCTCCTACGTCTTCGAGAAGGACGAGCCGGGCGGCGGCAAGCCGCGCCTCGATCTGGTCGAGATCGAGGGGGCGATCGACCTCTTCGGCCGCCGGTTCGAGCCGATCCCGGTCCTCCACGGCCGGCTGCCCGTCAACGGCTATCGCTGCGGCGGCTTCGCCTACGTGACGGACTGCAGCTACATCCCGGAGGCGAGCTGGCCGCTGCTCGAGGGCCTCGACGCGCTGATCCTCGGGGCGCTGCGCTACCGCGCGCACCCGACCCACTTCAGCGTCGAGCAGGCGATCGCGGTCGCCCGGCGGGCCGGCGCCGGCCGGACCTACTTCACCCACCTCGCCCACGAGGTCGACCACGACCTCCCGCGGGTGCCCCTGCCCGCCGGAATCGACTTCGGCTATGACGGACTCGTCCTCGACCTGGCCTGAGCCCGGGTCGGGGCCGGTGGCCGTCCCGGCCGGGCGCCGAGCGCGCGGCGCGGTCCGCCCGCCGTCGTCGAAGAGCCTGACCCAGCGCTACTACAACCTCGCGCTCCTGGCGCGCGGCGCGACGCTCGTCGAGCGGCCGTTGCGCTCCACCGACTGCGACGGCTTCCTCGCCGGGCTGCGCGCGGTCGGCTGCGCCGTCGAGGACCGCGGAGACGCCGTGGCGATCCGGCCGCCGGGGGCTCCCGGCCGCGCGACGCTCGACTGTGGCGCCTCGGGGACCATGCTGCGCCTGTTGACGGCGTCGCTGTGCGCCGTAGCGGGCACCTGGCGTCTCGACGGCGTGGCGCGGCTGCGGCAGCGCCCCCTGGCGGCGCTGCTCGAGGCTCTCCGCGCCCTCGGAGCCCGGGTCGAGAGCCTCGAGCAGCCGGGCTTCGCGCCGCTCGAGATCCGCGGCGGGCCGCTGCGCGGCGGCGCGGTGACGGTGGACGCCAGCGAGTCGAGCCAGTTCGTCTCGGCGCTGCTGATGGCGGGGGCGGCGACCCGGCACGGCGCCCGCCTGCGGGCGGAGGGCCTGGTGTCGCGGCCCTACGTGGAGCTGACCCTGCGGGCGCTGGCCCGGTTCGGGGTGGCGGCGCAGCCGGCGGGCCGCGAGTCGGCGCGCGGCGCCGGGCCGGGCGTCGCGGAGTGGGCGGTCCCGCCGACGAGACCCACCGGCACCCGCGTGCGGGTGGCGGCCGACGCGTCGGCCGCCTGCTACCCGGCCGCGGCGGCCGCGGTGACCGGCGGCGACGTCACCCTGCGCGGTCTCGATCGGGAGTCCGGCCAGGGAGACGTCGGATTCCTCGCCGTGCTGGCGGCGATGGGAGCCGGCGTCGAGTGGTCCGGGAAGGCGGTGCGGGTGCGCGGCCGGGAGCTGCGCGCCGTGGACGTCGATCTCGTCGCGATGCCGGATCAGCTCCCGACCCTGGCCGCCCTCGCCCCCTTCGCCCGCGGCACGACGCGGATCCGCAACGTCCGCCACGCGCGCCTCAAGGAGAGCGACCGCCTGGCCGCGATGGCCCGCGAGCTGGGTCGCCTGGGAGTCCCCGTCGGCGAGGAGGCCGACGGGCTGGCGGTGGCCGGCTGCTGGGCCGAGGGCGCGCCGCCGGCGGATCCGGTCGTCGTCGACGCCCACGACGATCACCGCATCGCCATGAGCTGCGCCCTCGTCGGTCTGCGGCGCCCCGGCGTGGCGATCGCCCGGCCGGAGGTCGTGGCGAAGTCGTACCCGGCGTTCTGGGACGATCTCCGGCGGTTGCTCGCCTGACGTCGCCTGACGTGGCCGTGTGGCGGTCCCGGCGCGGCGGCCACCCGGCGCGCCGGGGTCTGGACATAGCTGGCGATTTCCCTATTTACGGAGAGTCTGCTATGCTAATTCGATGGGAGTCGAGCGCGATCCGTCCCCATCGCCGGAGGCGAGAGCCGGCGGCCGCGCGAGGCGCCCGGGGTGAGCGGCGTGGCCCCCGGGCTCTCCCATCCGGCCCTCGCGCCCCTCGCGGGGGCCGCTCCCGGGGAGGCGCCGCTCACCGACCGCCGGCGCCTGGCGACGCTGCTCGAGGGGGTGGCCCTGCTCGGGCACCTCGAGCGGCGGGGCTGGTCCCTGACCCGCGGCTGGAGCGGGGCGCGGGTGGCGCCCGACGGCCGGCTGGGCAACGTCGACGCCGGCGGCGGCGCCGACCCCGAGCTGCCGCAGCGGCGCGCGGCGGATCTCCTGCTGCTCCTGTTTCGCGGCGCCGGCTCCGTGGCGGGCCGCGGCGCCGCGCGCCGCGCGGCGCGGGCCCTTCTCGACCGCTGGCGGCAGAACCTCGAGCCCGTGCCGCCCGACGCCCTCGTCGGCCAGCTGCTCGCCGAGGCTCCGTTCCTGTGGGGCGCCCCCTACGCGGCGGCGCGGGCGGCGCTGGCGGCCGAGCTCGGCGGCGAGCTCTGGGTCACCGGTCCCCGGGGGTTCCGGCGCCGGCTCCTGCGGCGGTGCACGAAGCTGTCGGCGCTGCGCTCCCTGCTGGCCGGCGGCGACGCGGCGCGATGGTGGAGCGGCGGCGGGAGCCAAGCGCGCGATCCCGTCGCCCTGGCGGCGGCGGGGCGGTGGCGGCCGGCCGCCGCGGCGTGGGCCGCGGCGCCGCCGACGAGCCCGGAGGGGCGCTACGAGATGGCTCGTGCCCTCCACGCCGTCGGCCGCTTCGACGCCGCCAAGCGGGCCCTGCGGGGCCTGCGGCGGCCGGCGGCGCGCGCCCTGCTGCTCGAATGCCGGCTGCCGCTCGGCGAGCTGGCGGCGGCCAAGCGGTCGCTGGCCGGCTGGGCGCGGGACCCGAGCGCGGAAGAGCACCTCGCCACCCTGGCGGCCGTCGCCTCGCGCCTGCACGCCAGCCTGGGCGATCCCGACGCCGCCCGTCCGTGGATCGATCGCGCTCTCGCCAGCCGCGATCCCCGGGTCCGTCTGGAAGCCGCCATCGTGGCGGGGGAGGCGGCCTGGGACCGCGGCGATCCGGCCGCGGTCGAGCGCTGGATCGAGGCGTCCGCGGCGGCGCGCGAACGGCCCGACCTGGCGTGGAGATGGCTGCACCTGCGGGCGCTGCAAGGCATGGCTCGGCGCGACGGCACCGCCGTCGCGCGGCACGTGAGCGCGGCGCTCGGCGGCCGCCGGAGGCTGCGCCCGAGCGACGCGGCGGGCCTGTGGAACGACCTCGCGGTCGGCCGCGCGATGGCCGGCGATCTGGCCGGCGCGGAGCGCGCTCTGCGTCACGTGGTTCGCCTCAGTGACGGCAGCGAAGGGAATCGCCGCACGACGCTGGCGCTGTGCAACCTGGCCGAGATCCGGCTGCGGCGGGGCCGGCTGCGCGGCGTGCGCGACGTGATCGAGCAGTCGGAGCGGGCCAACGCCGCGGCGGGGAACTGGCGAGGATGGGCGCAGGATCGGGAGCTCGGGGTGCGCTACCAGCTGGCCCGCGGCCGGTCGGGCAGCGCCGCCGCCCTGGCCGAAGAGACCCTGAAGGCTCTCGCCGCGCGCCGCCTGGGGGAGCGCCGCGGTCCGCTGCGCGTCCTCGCGGGCCGAGCCTACGGCTGGCTCGGGGAGGTCGCGGCCGCGCGCGAGGCCCTCGCGGAGACCACTCGGGAGGAGCGCGCGGAGCTCGAGCCGGAGGAGCGGCCGGCGCTGTGGGCCCTCGCCGGCGACCGCGAGCGGGCCCACGCGGAGAATCCGGAGGGCTCCTGCCGCCGCTTCTGGCGACAGGTCCTCGGAGACGAGGAGACCGTGGAGTGGGCGGCGCTCGAAACCCTCGAGCCCTACCGCGCCGCCCGCCTCGTGTTCGACGTCGAGCGGCTGGCGCCGGGGAGAACGCCCCGCGAATGGCTGCGGCGAGCGGCGGCAAGCCTGCGCGAGGCGGGGGCCGAGGCGCTGGCCCTCCGGCTGGGCGCTCGCGATCCCGGCCCGTGGCCGGTGCTCGAGAGCTACCTGGAGCCGGCGGCCCGGCGGGCGGCGGCGGAGCGCCTGGCGGCCCTCGTGGCCGAGGTCAGCCCGGAGGCCCGCCTCGCCTGGCGCGACGCCGAGTCGGAGGTCGAGCTCGTCTCCGGGGCCGGCGGCAGGCAGCGGCTCGAGCGTCCCCTCGACGGCGGCACGCTATGCCTCGAGGCTTCCCAGCTCGGCGCCCGCGAGCGGGTCGTCTTCGCGCTGGCGTGCCGCGATCTTCCGCCGCTGCGCGCCCCCGGTGCGGGGCCGCGGCGGCCGCGCCACGGCATCGTCGGCCGCAGCCCCGCCCTGACGGCGGCGATCGACCGCCTGTCGCGGCTGGCGCCGCGCGACCTGCCGGTCCTCGTGCTCGGCGAGACCGGCACCGGCAAGGAGCTGGCCGCCCGCCTGGTGCACGCCGAGTCGCGGCGCTCGGACCGCCCCTTTCTCCCGATCAACTGCGGTGCGCTGGCCGGGAGCCTCCTGCTCTCGGAGCTCTTCGGGCACGTCCGGGGCGCCTTCACCGGCGCCGACCGCGACCGGTCCGGCATCTTCGAGACGGCCCGCGGCGGCACCGTCTTCCTCGACGAGATCGGGGATCTCCCCCTGGCGGCCCAGGCCAAGCTGCTCCGGGTGCTGCAGGAAGGCGAGGTCCGCCGCGTGGGCGAGAGCGTGGCGCGGCGGATCGACGTGCGCATCGTGGCCGCCACCCACCGCGATCTGGCCGCGATGGCCGCCCGCGGCGAGTTCCGCCACGACCTGCTCTACAGGCTGAAGGTCGGGCGGGTCGAGCTGCCGCCGCTGCGGGAGCGGGCGCGAGATCTCTTCGAGCTCGCCGACCACTTCCTCGCCGCGGAGGGGCCCGGGGACCCGCCGCGGCTGTCCGCCGCGGCGCGGGCCGCGCTCGAGGCCCATACCTGGCCGGGCAACGTCCGCGAGCTGGAGAACGTGCTCCTCGTGGCCGTGGCGCTCGCCGAGGGCGGCCGGCTCGAGCCGGAGCACCTCGACCTGCCGCGGCGTCCGCCGGCGCGCCGCTGCGGTTACCATCAACAGGTGGACGCGCTTCGTCACCGTCTCCTCGCAGAGGCACTCGCCGCGACGAGCGGCAATCGGGCCGCCGCCGCCCGCCGCCTCGGGCTCAGCCGCCAGGCCCTCTCCTATCTCATCCGCCGCCTGGGAATCGACCCACCGGAGCGCCCGCCCACCCGATGATCCGCTACGCGCTGCGCCGCCTGGCCCAGACCCTGCCGCTCGCCCTCTTCGTCTGCGCGCTCGTCTTCTCCCTGATCCACCTCATCCCGGGGGACCCGGTCGAGATCATGCTGGGCGACGGAGCCCGGCCCGCGGAGGTCGAGGCGCTGCGCCGTGACCTCGGGCTCGACCGTCCTCTCGGCGTCCAGTTTCTCGACTACTTCTCGGGTCTCCTGAGGCTCGATCTCGGGACTTCGCTGCGGTTCCGCCAGCCCGTCGCCCGCCTGCTGTGGCAGCACTACCCGGCCACGCTCGAGCTGGCCGTCGCGAGCATGGCGGCGGCGCTCCTCATCGCCCTGCCCCTCGGCGCGCTGGCGGCGCTGCACCGCGATCGCGCGCTGGACCACGGCTCTCGCGTCCTCGCACTGCTCGGCGTCTCGGTTC
>JAOTWP010000190.1 GCA_029862975.1 Acidobacteriota bacterium | reverse complement strand
CGAGATCCCGGGCGACGCCTCGGTCGTCTTCGTGATGAACCACCGCAGCAACATGGACTACATCCTCGTCTCCTACCTGGCGATGGAGAGGACCGCGCTGTCCTACGCCGTGGGCGAGTGGGCGCGAGTGTGGCCGCTCGAGCAGCTGATCCGCTCGATGGGCGCCTACTTCGTGCGTCGCCGGTCGCGCAACGACCTCTACCGGACGGTGCTCGCCCGTTACGTCCACATCGCGACGCGCGAGGGAGTGACCCAGGCCGTCTATCCCGAGGGCGGCCTGTCGCGCGACGGGCGGCTGGGCGCGCCGCGTCTCGGGCTGCTCGACTACATGCTGCGGGGCTTCGATCCCGAGGACCATGCGGACGTCGTCTTCGTCCCGGTCGGCATCAACTACGACCGCGTGCTCGAGGACCGCACGCTCCTGCTCGACGGCGACCCGGACGCCGCGCGGCCCGGCGCGCTGGGAGCGCTCGGCAAGACGCTCGGCTTCTGGTGGCGCCAGCTGTGGCTGCGGCTGCGCGGCGGCTGGTACAGCTTCGGCTACGCCTGCGTCAACTTCGGGCGGCCGCTGTCGGCCCGCGAGTTCCTCGGCCGTCGCGGGCTCGACCTCCGCCGCCTCGAGCCGGCGGCGCGCTTCGAGACGGTCGGCGAGCTCGCCGCCGAGCTGATGTCGCGGGTCGCGGCGATCATTCCGGTCCTGCCCGTCTCGCTCGTCGCCGACGTCCTGCGCGCCGCCCCCGGCCGCCCGTGGACCGAGCTCGAGCTCAAGGCCGCCGTCCAATCCCGCCTCCTCGAGCTCGAGGCCGCCGGGGCGGCGGTCTACATCCCCCACGAGGACCGCGACTACGCCGTCGAGGTCGGGCTGCGCATGCTCGTGCTGCGCCACGTGCTCGATCTCGACGACGGGCTCTATCGAGTGCGGGAGAACGAGCGCCGGCTGCTGGCCTACTACGCCAACGCCATCGCCGGCAACGGCAGTGCGCCGGTGGGGGCTTAGCGAAGTCATCAGCCCGGGCCGCGCCTGGCAGGGGAGGGCTGCGGAAGCCCTGTTGCGCCCCGCCGGAGTCGCCAGGCGACCCGGGCGGCATGCCGGCCGCGGCCTCGACAGCGACGGCAAGGCCGCCTGGCAGCGCCGATCCCGGCCGCGGCGTTCTTCCGGCAAAGCGTCTGCGCTTCCCTTACAATCTGACTTCCAAGACGCGGTGCGCGCTTCGTCTCCACCGCGGTGCCGGCTTTCCCTTCCTTGCTCGGATCTTCACTCTACTCGACCAAGACAGCGAGGTAGCCCATGTTGCGCGACAATCGACCCGGAACCTCCCTGGCCGCCCTTTGGGTGTCCCTTTCTCTCGCCCTCGCGATGCCCGGCTTCGCCGAGGAGGCGGTGATTCTCGGAGAGGGCGTGACGCTCGAGGAGGCGACGCCGATCCACGCCATCCTCGCCGATCCGGACGCCTTTCTCGGCCAGACGGTGCGCATCGAGGGCGGGGTGCTCGACGTCTGTCCGATGAAGGGCTGCTGGGTCGAGGTGGGGGGCGAGGGCGGGAGCCTGCGGGTGAAGGTCGAGGACGACGTGATCGTCTTCCCGGCCGACGCGAAAGGCCGCATCATCGCCGCGCAGGGCACGGTCGAGGCGGTCGAGATGAGCCGCGAGGAGTACGTCGACTGGCTCGCCCACCTCGCGGCGGAGAAGGGCGAGCCCTTCGACGCCGCCACCGCCGACGTCGGCGACGGCCCGCACCGCACGATCCGCATCCGCGGCACCGGGGCCCGGATCGAGGGCTCGTCGGGCGGCGCCGGCTGACGGTGTTGCGGCGGCTCGGGCAGGTTCTCGTGGCGCTCGTCGCGTTGAGCCTGATCGCCGGCTCCTGGGCGTGGTGGCGGGCTCGAGCCTCGTTGCCGCGGCTCGCCGGCGAGCTGGCCCTCGCCGGGCTGGAGCGGCCGGTCACGGTGACTCGCGACCGCCTCGGCATTCCCGTGATCGCGGCCGCTTCGCAGGCGGACGCGCTGCGCGCCCAGGGGTTCGTGCACGCCCAGGACCGGTTCTTCCAGATGGATCTCGCCCGCCGCTCCACGGCCGGCGAGCTGGCGGCTCTCTTCGGGCCCCGCGCCCTCGAGGTCGACGAGCGCCATCGCCGGCGCCAGCGGCGGGCCGCGGCGCGCGCCCTCCTTGCGGATCTGGACGGCGCGGCGCGGCGCCTGGTCGCCGTCTACGCGGAGGGGGTCAACGCCGGCCTCGCCGGCCTCGGCGCGGCGCCGCCCGAGTACCTGCTCCTGGGCGCCGAGCCCGAGCCCTGGCTGCCGGAGGACACCTTGCTCGCGACCCTCGGTTTCTTCGACATGCTGTCGTTCAACCATCGCTTCGAGAAGCCGCTGGGCGTGATGGCGGCGACCCTGCCGGCGGGGCTCTTCAACTTCCTGACCCCGGCGACCAGCCGCTGGGACTCGCCGCTGCTCGACGCCGCGGAAGGCGGCTACGTCCCGGCGGCCATTCCCGGGCCCGAGGTCGTCGACCTGCGCGGCGCCGCGCCCGTCGATCCGGAGCGCGACGTCGTCCGCCCGCTCGGCATGTCGCTCGGCTCCAACAACTGGGCCGTCGCCGCCGCGCGCGGCTTCCGTAGGCGGGCGATCCTGGCCAACGACCCCCACCTCGGCCTGCGGGTGCCGCACGTCTGGCACCGGGTGCAGCTCGAGCTGCCGGGTCGCCGGATCGTCGGCGTCGGGGCGCCCGGACTGCCCGGCGTCGTCATCGGGTCCAACGGCGACGTCGCGTGGGGGGCGACGAACAGCTTCGCGGACCAGACCGACCTCGTGGTCGTCGAGGTCGATCCCGCGGATCCCGGCCGCTACCTGACGGCCGAGGGCGCGGAGCCCTTCGAGACGCGGCAGGAGACGCTCGTCGTGAAGGGCGGCGGGGACGTGACGCTCCCGGTCCGCTGGACCCGCTGGGGGCCGGTCACGGACGAGGACTGGCGCGGCCGGCCGCTGGTCGTGCGCTCGCCCGTCCACGACCCGGGCGGCCTCAGCTTCGATCTGCTGCGCATGATGGAGGCGAGCTCGCTCGACGAGGCCGTCGAGATCCTGGCCGGCTGGCGCGGCCCCTCCCAGAACTGGCTCGTCGCCGCCGCCGACGGCCGGATCGGCTGGGTGGTCAACGGGCCGATCCCGGTGCGCCGGGGATTCGACGGCAATAGCCCGCGCTCCTGGGCCGCGCCCGGGATCGGCTGGTCCGGAGAGCGGCCCGGCCCGCGGTGGGTCGATCCCGAGGCGGGACTGCTCTACACCGCCAACGGCCGCACGGTGCCGCACGCCGCCGAGCCGCTGACCCACGTCTGGATGCACTCCGGCCGGACCTACCGCATCCGCGAGCGGCTCCTGGCCGGCGAGCGCTGGGACGAGGGGCGCCTGCGGGCAATCCAGCTCGACGTGCGCAGCCGCTACCACGACGCCTTCGCGCAGCTCGTGGGCGAGCTCGTGGACGCCGGCGAGCCGGACCCGGTGGTGCGCCGGTTTCGCGAGGCCGTCGCCGGCTGGGACGGCACCGCGGGCGTCGACCAGGCGGGCTTCGTGGCCGTCGCCCGCTTCGCCGAGGCCCTCGTCGACGGCGTGCTGGCGCCGCTCCTGGCCCCGGCCGCCGCCGTGGACGAGGACTTCCTCTACGAGTGGGCGCTGGCCGACGAGCCCGTGCGCCGCCTGCTCGAGGAGCGGCCGGAGCACCTCGTGCCGCCGCCCCACGCGGACTGGCCGGCGTTCCTGCGCGCCGTCCTCGAGCGGGTCGCCGCCGAGCTCGCGGCGCAGCCCGGCGGCCTCGACCGCACCTGGGGCGAGGCGCGGCCGGTCGCCATCCGCCACCCGCTGGACGGCCTGCCGCTGCTCGGCGGCAGGCTCGACATGCCGGCGACGCCGCTTCCCGGCTGGGCGGGCACGGTGCGCGCCCAGACCGCCGACTACGGAGCCTCGATGCGCATGGTCGTCAGCCCGGGCAGGGAAGAGCGCGGCCTGCTCCACATGCCGGCCGGGCAGAGCGGGCACTTCCTGTCGCCGCACTACGCGGACCAGCACGCGGCCTGGGCTCGGGGGCTGCCGACGCCGCTGTTGGCCGGCGAGCCCGTCGCCACCCTCGAGCTCGTTCCGCCGGCGCGCTAGCGCATCGTCACGACGAGCGACCGCGGCAGCTCGCCCTCGTAGCTGAAGATCGCGGCGGTCGTCGTGTCGACGAGGAGCGTGTCGAGGCGGCGTTCGGCGCCGCCGTAGAGCGCCAGCGCGTCGACGAGGCGCAGGCCGTGGCTGTAGTCCGCGTAGCGCGCCCCGTGCACGGTGCTCAAGGGCTGGATGGCGTCGCCTTCCGAGCGGTGCCAGCCGTAGATGGCGATGTGGTCGGTCCGCCGCAGCAGGCGCTTGGTGAGCACGATGTCCTTCTTGTGGCCGGCGGTGAGAGCGCCGAGAGGCCGGCCGGCGCGCGCGGCCTCGATCAGCCGCTGGTGCCGCAGGTAGTAGTCGCTCGACCGCATCTGCGGGCCCGCGGGCATCGGCCGCGGCGCCAGCTTGACCTCCGCCTGGTGATAGACCGCGTCGACCATCTTGCGCGTCGGCAGGTACATGTCCCAGGCGCGGGCGATCTCGATGGCCCGCGGCAAGGTCAGCGGGATCCGCAAGAAGTCCTCGTCCGAGCCGATTGCCAGATAGTCCGGCAGGACCCAGATCCAGGCGTCGGGATCGGCCGCGGCGGTCGCCGCCTGCCGCGCTGTACCGCCGGCCGCGCCCAGGGCCACGGGCACCAGGGTGCGCAGGAACGTGGGGACGTTGCCCGCCAGCAGCTCGTCCACGGCCCGCTGCTGGCGCTCGGCGCCGCTGGCCTTGGACGTGGCGGCGGCGAACTGGGACCCGGTCAGGGCGCCCGCCGGGCGCGGCGGAATCCGCAGCGCCGGGCGCGGTCGGGGTGCGGCGGGCACCTCGCCGGAGGCGCAGCCGCCGACGGCGGCCAGGAAAACCGCCGCCAGCAGCGTTCGCCGGGCGCCGGGTCCTCTCACCGGCCGGCCTCCGCGGGCTCGAGCGTCTTGCAGCAGCGGAAGCCCAGATGGTAGTTGTGGTGGCTGTGGGGGCTCATGACCGGGGTGCCGTGCCAGTACGGGGCGCGCCACCGGCACCAGTCTTCGTGCGCCCGGTAGGAGTCGAAGATGAACCAGCTGCCCTTCATCTCGGTCACGCCCAAGGTGGAGGAGCCGGTGCTCGCCATCTGGTCCGGGGCCAGGGGCAGGTTCATGTGCTCGGCGGCGTTGCCGTTCAGGTCGAAGACCCCGAGGCCGCTGCGACAGGCGGGGAAGGCGCCCGCGGGGTAGGTGTTCGAGCCGCAGGCCTTCCAGTTGCCGCCATCACAGCCGGGGGACTTGCTGCTTGCCGCCGCGCAGACGCCGGCCTGGTAGGCGGGGCCGTAGCTCCAGGACTTGCCCGTCGCGTGCTTCGCGTTGTGCGCGGAGCGCATGGCGGCGACCGCGTCGTTGGCGCTGCGCCCGGCGGCGAGATCGAAGCGGTAGTCCGGTGGCGTGAGCGCGCCGGCGCAGGCGCCTTCCCACTCGTGCGCGTCGCAGAGCCGCTTGTCCATCGCCGCGCAGATTCGGGCGGCCTCGGCGGTGCGCACCCAGACGACCGGATAGGTGCAGGGCACGTCCGGGAACTCGTACTGATCGATGCAGGCCGTCGCCTCCTGCGCGGTCTCTCGCGCCGGGTCGTAGAGGGGCGCCATGTAGGGCGCGCCGCAGATCGCGTCGAAACCAGGCGTGCGATCGGGCAGGCCTGCTTCGGCGCGGCGCGCGCGACACTCGGCGGGCGTGATCGGGTGACGAGTGATCTCGCGGTTGCCCTGGCTGAGCACCGCGGACTCTTCGAAGATCGCCTCGACGGCCGCCAGCTGCTCTGCGCTCAGCCCGTGCTCGTCGCGGAGCAGCTCGAGGATCGAGGTCCGCTGCTCGGCGAC
>JAOTWP010000189.1 GCA_029862975.1 Acidobacteriota bacterium | reverse complement strand
CCTGCTCGAGATGCGACTCGAGAACCCCGAGGAGACGGCGGGAGAAGCCGGCGCGATGCGCGCGGCACTGCGCGTGCGCATCGCAGCGCTGCGCTCCGCGAAGCTCGACGACCTCGACGGAGCCGTGGCGGCGCTCGAGCCGGCGCTCGCGGAAGTCGGGCCTCGGACCTTCGTCGCCGAGCCGCTCGCCGAGCTGTACCGGCGGGCCGGCCGTCGCTCGGACCTGCTGGACCTCTGCCGCAACGCCGCGCAGGCGGCCGTCGACGCGAACGAGCGGGCCGAGTGGTTCATCCGGGCTGGCGACGCGCTGCGTGAGGAGGGGACGGATCACGAGGCCGCCGACGCCTACCGTCGCGCTCGCGCCGAGCGCCCCGGCGACCCGCAGGCGCAGGCCGCACTGCGTGACCTCTACCGGAAGCTCGACCAGCCCGGGCCGCTGGCGGAGATCCTGGAGGCCGAGCTCGCCCACCTGGCCGGAGCCGAGCAGGTTCCGGCGCGAATGGAGCTGGCCGCACTGCTGGCGGACCGGCTCTCACGACCGGCCGAGTCGCTCGAACACCTCCGCAAGCTGCTCGACGTGGAGCCGGGACACGTCGAGGCCCTGGACCGCGCCCTCGCCCTCGCCGAGGTCCTGGGGGATCCGGACGCGATCCTGGACATGCTCGACGTGAGCCTCTCGTGCTGGCAACCGCCAGCGGCGCGGGCGGGCCTGCTCGCCCGCAAGGCCTCGCTGCTGGCTCACGTCCAGAACCGATCGGAAGAAGCAGCGGCCGCGTTCCGGGAGGCGCTCTCTCTGGACCCCGACCGCCCTGCGCTCCGCGCCGAGCTGCGTGCGGTGCTCGAGGCCGAGGGGCGCTGGCTCGACGTGCTGGACTGCATGTACGAGGAGGCGCGCGACAGCGACGACGCGGCCCGGGCCACGATGTTCGAGCGCGCTGCCGAGATCGCGTGGCGGCGTGTCTCGCCCGACGCCGCCCTTCCCTGGCTCGAGCGACTGCGAGCGCTCCGACCCGACGACCCGGCGGTGTTCGAGCGCATGGCGCGCATTCACCGCGCGGCGAATCGCCACGAGTCGCTGCTGCGGACGCTGGATGACGAGCTCTCCCTAACCGGCGAATCCAACCGCCGGCTCGAGATCCATCTGGAGCGCGCCCGGATCCTCGAGGAGAAGCTCGACTCGATCCCCCTCGCTGTCGCGGAGCTGGAGGCGGCGCGCCGGCTCCACCCGACCGAGGGCTCGCTGTTGGGCCATCTCGACCGCCTGTACGCCTCGCTGGGTCGCGCCCGCGAGCGGACGAACGTGCTCGAAACGCTCGTCGAGACCGCAGCGTCCGAGCGGCGCCTTCCGCTCCTGCGCGAGATCGCCGCCCTCCACCATGGGCCCCTGGGCGATCCGGGCGGTGCCACGCCCTACCTGCTGCGCGCACTGGCGGAGGCTCCGCCTGAGCCGCGTCTGCGCGCGGAGCTGCTCCGGAACCTCGGCGACGCCCTGCGCGCCACGGGCCCCTGGGACGCCTGGGCGCGCTGCGCCGAAGAAGAGCTGCGCTGCCTGGAAGCGATCGCGGGGGGATCGGCCGCTCGCTGCAGCGAGCTCCACCGCGAGCTGGCCGTCGTCTACGAGCGGGACCTCGGCCGTCCGCCCGCGGCGCTGCCGCACCTGCGAGCGCTGGTGAGCGCCGCACCGCCGGCCGACGACGACGCCGCCACCGAACGCTTCGAGGCCGCGGAGATCGCGCTGCTGCGATTGCTCGAGTCCGCGGGAAGCTGGATCGAGCTGGAGGAGCGCCTCTCCGCGCACGTCGAGCGCGTTCCCCAGGACGCCGCAGCCTGGCTGGCACTGGCTCGACTTCGCGACGAGAAGCTGCGCTCCCCGGCCTCGGCCATGGCCGCGTACGCCTGGCTCGTGGAGCTGGTGCCCGACGCCGGGTCCGGCCTGCGCGGCCTGCGCAGCGCCGCGATGCGGGTCGGCGATTGGGTCGAGGTCGCGCGCTCGCTCGAGCTGGAGCTCGAGCTGCGTTCGAAAGCGCCGCCCGCCGAGCGAGCGACGCTGCTGCGCAGCCTCGGAGGGGTGTCCTGGCGGCGTCTGGGGTCTGCACCCGACGCGATTCGATCCTTCGCCGCGGCGATCGAGGCGGACCCCCGCGACTTCGAATCGATGCGCGCCCTCGAAACGTTGTTCGAGGAGATGGAGGACTGGCCGAGCGCCCTCGACCTGTACGAGACGGAGGCTGCCGCGCTCGACGAGACCGCCAGCGAGCGACGACGCGAGGTCTGGATGCGGGCGGCGAACCTGGCGCGGACGCGCACCGGCGAGCTCGAGCGCGCCCTGCGTGCCTACGCCGAAGCGGCCGCGCTCGCGCCGCTGGCCGCCCGGGATCAACGCGAGAGGGCCGAGCTGCACCAACGCCTCGGCCAGCTCGAGGCCTTTGCCGAGGTCTTCGGCCAATGGTGCGACGATCCCGCAGCGGAGGCGAGCTGCCGCGACCACGTGGAGCTGGCCGAGACCCTCGCATCGCTCGACGCGCTGGACGAGGCGCTGGAACGCATCGATCGCGCCCTCGAGATCGACCCCCGCTCGGCCGCGGCCTGGGATCTGGCGGCGAAGCTGCAGGAGTCACGGGGCAACACGGAGGGCGCCGCCGAGGCGCTGTCGCGCGCCGCAGAGTGCCTTCCCGACACCGAGGCAGCGACCCGATTGCTCCGCGCCGGTGAGCTGTGTGGGCCCCGCGACCCCGGGCGGGCCGTGGCCCTGCTCGAGGCCGCCGCCACACGCGATCCGGCCAACCTCGAGGTCCAAGCAACACTTGGTCGCGTCACGCTCGCCACGGGGGACTTCGCTCTCGCCGAGGCGGCCACCGGCCGCGCGCTCGATCTCGCGGCGGCGGCGGGAGTCGCTGACCGCGACCTGCTCGTTCGCCTCGGCCTCATGGGAGGGCGCGCGGCACTCCGGCGCAGGCGCCACGCGGAGGCCCTGCGCTTCTTCTCCGCGGCGCTGCTCGCCCAGCCGGACCATGCGGAGGCGCTGGCGGGGCAGGGGGAGGCCCTGGCCAACCTCAACGACCTCGAGGGTGCGCGGCGGGTGTTGGAGCCGCGCCTCGAGCGAGGCGACGCCTACCCGGAGCGGGCGCGCCACCTCGCGATCGTGGGGAGGGGTCTCGAGGCCGCGGGCGAGTCGGAGGCGGCTCTCGAGCGCTTCGAAGCGGCTCTCCGCGAAGACCCCGGGCTCGACGTCGCCCACGAGCACGTCGTCGGTCTGCACGAGGCAGCCGGCCGCATCGACGACGGGATCGCCTGCCTCGAGCGTTGGGCGGAGATCGCGCCCGAGCCATCGGACCGGGCGCTGCGTCTGCTCCGGGCCGCGCAGTGGGAGCTGCGCGACGGCGCGGACAGCCCGGCTGCGGAACGGCACCTGCGCGAGGCCCTGCGAGCGGACCCCGCCTGTGCAGGCGCCGCCGATGTGCTGGCTCTTCACCTGTCGCAGTCGAACCGCCCCTTGGAGGCGCTGGAAGTGGCCACGCGGGCGCTCGAGACCGTCGAGGACCCGGACGTACGCGTGCACCTGGCCCTGGTACAGGGACGCGTGCTCGAGGGGTCCGGAGCGCTGCGCGAGGCGGCCGCGGCCTTCCGGACGGCCGCAGCGCATTCGTCCGAAGCCGCCCTCTCCAGCGCGCGTCTGCTGCGCAGGCTCGGGGAGTGGCGGGACGCCGCCGAGGCCCTAGCCGCGTTCACAAGCGGCTCCCCGGGCGCCGACGTGACCGGCATCGCCGACGTGCTCGAGGAGCTGGGGCGGTTGCTCGCCGGACCGCTCGAGGATCTCGACGGGGCGCTCGGGGTGTTCAAGCGTGCCCTGAGCCTGGACCCCAAGCGCTCACAGACCCGCTCCGTGCTCGCCGACCTGCTCGTCCACCGGCCCGAGGACTGGTCCGAGGCCCTGGAGCACCATCGCGCCCTGCTCGAGGCGAACCCGGCCGGCGCCGCGTCGCTCCGCGCCGTCGTGCACCTCGCCCAGAGTCGGGGAAACGATTCCGCCGTGGCCAACGGCCTCGCCATCCAGCGGGCCCTCGGCGTCGCATCGCCCCACGTGTGGGACGAGGCACCGGAGGCGCTCTCCATCCGAATCGCGACCGAGACGGCCCTCTCGGATCCCGTGAGCGAAAAGCTGCGCCGGACGGCCCACGAGGCGAGCCGGGAGCTGGCCGAGGCGCTGGACGGTTCCTCGACCTCCAACCTCACAGCCGCCCCGGACGGTGACCGGACGACGACGTTCCGGGGTGCCGCGCTGGCGGCGGAGGGTCGACTCACCGCGCCCGCCCTGTTGCCACTCAGCGACGGCGAGGTCGCGCAGGTTCTGTCGCTGCTCGCCGCCCTCGTGCTCGACCCCGAGCAGGTTCGGGGCGACGGCCAGCTGGTCAACGCCCTCGCCTCCGCCCTCGGTCGCCGCACCCGCCGCCGGCTGCGGAGGATTCTGGGCGGCACCTCCCTCGAAGCCGTCCGGGCCGTCGACTTCGCGGCCTGGCGCCGCGAGCTTCGGGGTCTGGCCACGGCGATCGCCCTCGACGAGAGCGGCGGAGATCTGCGCACCGCCCTCGCCGCGCTGGTCTGCGCCGGCTCCGATCGATCCCGCAGCGACCTGCCGCCCAGCGCCGACCTCAGCCCGCTGATCGCCGGCTGCCCGGAGGCCGACGCCCTGCTGCGTCGCAGCATCCGGAGCTGGCTCGACAGTGTCTGACGGGCGCCCGTCCCGGCCGTTGAGCGATCCGCATCGGAGGGACCCGCGTCGCTACCGGCGGCGCACGGTCCGGGTCCGCGTGGACTACGTCTCGGACACGGGTGCCCACCGCGACACGGCCACGACCCTGGGGGCCGGCGGCGTGTTCGTCCACACCGACCGACCGCTGCCGCGAGGAACCTCCCTCGCGCTCCGCTTTCGGCTGCCCGGGGGCGACCGGGTCCACGAGATCCAGGGGTGCGTCGTCTGGTGCCGCCCCGCCTCGGACGCCGCGGCCTACGCCGCCGGCATGGGAATCCGCTTCACCAACCCCGTCGCCGCCGCGGTTCTGGCCCGCGACCTCCGCAACCTCGACTGAGTCGGAGCGGCTGGACGCAGCCTTGCCGTGGGGACTACGCGGCGCGTTCGGCGGGAATACGGTGGATTCTCGTCATGCACTTCGGGTCGGGATCGTGGATCCACCACGCGTCGGGATTCTCGAGCAGGACCGCGAGCAGGCGGTGGTGCAGAGCGTGGCCACCCCGCTCGACGCAGATGTCGCCCTCGATCGGCACGCCCAGGAGGGCCAGGTCCCCGAGGAGGTCGAGAACCTTGTGTCGGACGAACTCGTTCGGCCAGCGCAGCCCCTCGTGGTTCAGCACCCGCCGGTCGTCGAGCACCACGGTGTTCTGGAGAGAGCCGCCCCGACCGAGACCGGTGCTCCACAGAGCTTCCGCGTCATTCAGGAAGCCGAAGGTCCGCGCGGAGGCGAGCTCGCGTTCGAACGCGTCGGGATCCATCGAGGGGAGGCGATACTCCTGCCGGCCGATGGCCGGATGCTCGAGATCGACGACGTAGGTGATCTGAAAGCCTCGCGACGGCGACAGGCGGATACGGCGATCGCCGTCGCAGACTTCGATGGGCCGGCGCAGGCGCAGCGCACAGCGGTGAGCGCGCTGCTCGAAGACCCCGGCCGAGCGAATCAGGTACACGAACGAGGCCGCGCTCCCGTCCATCAACGGCAGCTCGGCGCCGTCGATCTCGATCCGGACGTTGTCGATCCCCTGGCCGTACAGGGCGGCCAGCAGGTGCTCGACCCTTCCGATCGTCACGTCGCCGCGGCGGAGAGTGGTCGCGCGCCACGCCGGCATGACGGCCGACGGACGGGCGGGGATCTCGAGCGGATCCGGGCCGTCGGTGCGCACGAACACGATTCCGCTGTCGCTGCGAGCCGGAAGCAGCGTCACCTGAACGGGCGCGCCCCCGTGGAGTCCG
>JAOTWP010000059.1 GCA_029862975.1 Acidobacteriota bacterium | reverse complement strand
CCTTCCGGTCAGCGCCCTGTCGGTGCGTTTCGCACCCTTCCGGGACGCCGCTCAGAGGTCGAGCCGGGTCTGCTCGGGACCGCTGCTCGGCCCCGCGCCCGCCAGCTCCTCGTCCGGGCTCTCCGGCAGGAGCACGAAGCGGCCGAGGGCGCGCATGTACTGCAGGCCGCCGTTGGTGCGGGCCGCCTGGCGCAGCTGCGCGAGCTTGGAGTCGAGGTTGTCGATGAAGGCCAGGGCGAAGGCCTCGGCGGTCATCGGCATCACGGGGGAGCCGAACTCGAGCTCGCCGTGGTGGGAGAGGACGAGATGCTCGACGTGGAGCCGGACGTCCTCGGGAAAGCCGTCGATCGCGGCGCAGCGCTCGCGCAGCAGGTCGCGGCCGAGCACGATGTGGCCGACGAGGCGGCCCTGGCGGGTGTAGTCGTTGGCCGGCATGGCGCCGAGCTCGAGCAGCTTGCCGAGGTCGTGGAAGAGCACTCCGAGCAGGAGGACGTCGCGGTCGAGATCGGGGTAGCGATCGCCGACGGCGAGCGCCAGCTCGGCCATCGACACGACGTGCTCGAGCAGGCCGCCCCGGTAGGCGTGATGGATCGACTTCGCCGCCGGGTGCTCGCGCAGAGCGGAGCCGTGGCTGTCCAGCGTCTCGAGCGCCAGGCGCCGCAGGAGGGGCTGGCTCAGCCGCTCCCGCAACAGCGTCTCGAGGCGCTCGTAGAGCTCGCCGATGTCCTCCTGGGTGGTGGGGACGAGGAGCGCTTCGTCGAAGCCGTGCTCGCGGTCGGCGTCCACGGCCCGCCGGCACTTCTGGACGCTGACCTGGAGCTGGCCCCGGTAGTCCTTGACCTGGCCGTGGACGGCGATGAACTGGTGGGCCTCGACGTCGCTGTCGAGGGCCGGGCTGTCCGACCAGACCTTGCCGGCGATCGAGCCGCTCGCGTCGGTCAGCTCGAGGTCGAGGAAGGCGTTGCCGTTGCGGTCCTGCCGGCGCTCCTTGCGGGAGAGCAGGACGAAGCCCTGGACCGCGTCGCCGTCGCTCCAGGCGGCGATGGGGAGGTTGCGTTTGACGGGCATCGGGAATCCGGGGCGGGGCGGAGTGGGTACTATATGCCAGTCCGAATGTCAGTCCGCATATCGGTCCGCCCGTCGGTCCGCATGTCGGTCCGCCCTCGGCCGGGCCGCTCGACTCGCCGTCGCTCGGCTGCTGGCAGGGACCTTGCACACCTTCCGAGCCCATGCCAGTGGAGAGCCCCCAGGACGCCGCCGCCCGAGCCCCGAGCCGCACGTCCTCGCCCCGCCTGGCCGCCCTCCTCGTGGCCGCAGGCTGGCTCGGATGGGCGCTTGCGGCCGCCGGGAGCGCGGCGGCGGCCGCCGAGCCCCAGGCCGGGTCGGGGACCGGGTCGGGGGCCGGAACGCCGGAGGAGGAGGCCGTCCTCTGGCCGGAACACCAGCGCGCCTTCTTTCAGGACGGCCCGGCGCTGCTGCTCGACGCGGCAGTGCGTCGCGAGCTGGCGGCGATGGGGGAGGAGGAGCGCGATCGCTTCCTCGCGGCGTTCCTCCGCGACCCCCTGCCCGCGACGGAGGTCAACGAGCTCACGCTCGGGATCGAGCGCCGCATGCAATTGGCGGCGAGCGAGGTGCCGACGCCGTTCGACGATCGCGCCCGCCTGCTCTTCCTGCGCGGTGCTCCCGAGTCCCGCGAAGAGATCGACTGCGGGACCACGCTGGTGCCGGTCGAGATCTGGAGCTACGGTCCGGACGCGACCGAGGTCCTCTTCTACCAGCCGGCGGGACGCCGGGCGTACCGCCTGTGGCGCCCCCACGACGGCAAGCGCGTCCTCTACAGCGCCTTGATGGAGGGGTGGTTCGCCGAGCTCGAGGACTTCGGGCAGGAGCGCCGGCGGATCGACATCCAGCTCTGCAGCGCGGTCGCCCGGGTGGATCGGGTCACGCGCACCGCCGGGCTCTTTGACGAGCAGCCCGACCTCGAGCTCTCCAGGGCGATCGACGGCTACCTCGCGCCCCCCGCCGATTTGGCGGCCTGGAGCGCGGCGGCGGCCACGACCCCCGCCCCGGCCGCGGCCGCGCCTCTCGCGCCGGTGCGCGTCGAGGTCGAGTTCCCCTTCCGGACGGGCCAGCGGGTGGCGGCCCGCTTCGTTCTCACGCTCGACGACGCGGCCGGCCTCGGGGTTCGGGAGCGGGAGGACGGAGGGCGCGAGGTCGAGCTCGAGGTCGACGGCCTGCTCGAGCTCGACGGCGACGTCTTCGAGGACTTCAAGGTGCGCTTCAGCCAGGCGGCGCCGGCGGCCGGCGCCCCCGTCGTGCTCGTCTTCGATCGGCGGTTGCGGCCCGGGCGACGGTTCCTCGCGCGGCTGGCGGTTCGCGACGCGGTCGGCGGCGCCAGCGCCCGCCTCGTCCGTCCCGTCGCCGTCCCCCGCGAGGTCGAGCGCGTGGTCGAGGGCGGCGGCCTGGCGGTGCCGGCGGAGGAGGTCGCGGGGGTTCAGCTGGCGGGCGTCGACTCGCTGGTCCTCGTCCCGCCCGTGACGGACGGGCTCAGCGGGGCGTGGCGGGCGGAGGCGCTGGTCACGGGCGAGCGCATCGCGAAGGTGGTGTTCTTCGTCGACGGCGAGCAGCAGCTGGTGCGGACCCGGCCCCCCTTCACGGCCGATCTCAGGCTGGCGGAGGTGCCGGTGGAGCAGACGGTGACCGCGCGCGGACTCGACGCCGAGGGCGAGGTGGTCGACGAGGACAGCGTCCTGCTCAACCGGGCGCGCGGGCTCTTCGCGGTGCGGATCGTCGAGCCGGCGGGAGGCGTGGCGGCCGGCGGCGAGGCGCGGGCCCGGGCCGAGATCGACGTTCCGGACGAGGCCCGGCTGGAGGTCGTCGAGTTCTCCGTCAACGACGAGCTCGTGGCGAGCCTGACGAGCCCGCCGTGGGAAGCGCTCATCCGGCTCGAGGCGCCGGGCGGCGTGAGCTTCCTGACGGTCGAGGCGCGGCTCGAGGACGGCCGGCGGGCCGAGGACGTGGTGTTCCTCGACGCGCCGGACGACCTGGCGTACGTGGAGGTGGGCCTCGTCGAGCTCTTCGCGACGGTCACGGACGGCTCCGGCCGGTTCGCGGAGGACCTGACGGCGGCGGACTTCCAGGTCCTCGAGGCGGGCGAGGAGCGCTCGATCGAGCGCTTCGACCGGGTCCACAATCTGCCGCTCGTCGTCGGCTTCGCGCTCGACGCCTCCACGTCGATGGCGGACCACATGGCGGACGCGCGGCGCGCGGCGATCGGCTTCCTCGAATCGGTGCTGCGCCCGGGGGACCGGGCGTTCGCCGTCGCCTTCTCCGACAAGCCGCGGCTGGTGGCGCCCCCGAGCGACGATCCGAGCATCGTGGAGCGGGCGCTCGCCGACGTGCATTCGAGCGGCTGGACCACGCTCTACGACGCCGTGGTCCGCAGCCTCTTCTACTTCCGCGGCTTCGGCGGCCGCCGGGCCCTCGTCGTGCTCTCCGACGGCGAGGACACGGCGAGCCGCACGTCGTTCGCGGAGACGCTCGACTACGCCCGCCGCAGCGGGACCGTCGTCTACTCGATCGGTCTCGGCAAGGGCGCCGCCGGCGGCAAGCTCCAGCGGCTCGCCGACGAGACGGGGGGGCGCTACTTCCAGGTCGGGGACGCCGCCGAGCTCGGCGCGGTCTACGCCGCGATCGAGCGCGAGCTGCGCAGCCAGTACTTCCTGACCTTCGTGCCCGCCGTCGTCGGCGAGGCCGACCTGTCCGCGGTCGAGGTCAGGGTCCGCGACCGGGGCTTGAAAGTGCGCGCCACGCGCGGGTACGCTCCATGACCGTGAGACGCATCGCAACGGCGCTCGCCCTGTGCCTCTTGGCGGCGATCGCCGGGGCGGAGGGTCCGGCCACCCACCTCGCCTTCCCGCGCCTGAACGGCACGTTCCGCGACCTCGCCGGGGAGATCGCGCCCGTCGCCGCGGGGGGCCTCACGATCGAGCTGAGCTCGCCCGCCAACACCCTCACCATCCGCGACCACGCCCTGGAGCTCGAGCCGCTCGGCGGCGGGGTCCACCGCTTCCGCGCCACGGTCGACCTCCTGGGCAAGGCGGACCTCGTCGCGGTCTTCGCGGCCGCCGTTCCCGGCCGCATCGAGGACCAGGTCCTGCTGCCGATCCAGCATCTCGAGATCGAGGGCGAGCTCGAGATCGAGCGCGTCGCCGAAGGCTACGACGTGACCACCCGGCGGCTCCCCGACCACGTCGAGATCGCCATGCAGAGCCGCCTCGCCAATCAGCTCCTCTCCCTGTGCGACCTCGCGTCCCTCTTCACGGGCGGCGAGTGCGGCGGCCTGACCGCCGCCTTCGACCACGCCCGGCTCCCCCTGCCGCAACCGGGCGAAACCTACCGCATCGACGGTGCCCAGCTCACCCCCGAGGAGCGCGACCTCATCGACCGCTACCTCGCCACGGCTGCCCCCGCCGGGGCCTTCTAGCCGGGCGCCCGCGGCGTCAGTCCGGCGCGTCCAGGCCTTCGTGGGTGGCGAGGTCGAGGATGGCGCGGTTGTCGGGGACCTCGAAGAGGAACTGGTGGCGGCGCTCGGGGTCGAGGGGGAAGGCTTTGCGCAGGACCTCGCGGTAGGCGTGCTCGAGGTAGGGGCGGGGGTCGTCGACCCGGGCGTCGTGGAGGCGGAGCCAGGAGAGGCCGAGGAACATCCGGTAGTTGAGGCTCTCGACGATGCTCGAGTGCTGGAGGCCGGCCAGCAGCTCCTTCAAGCCGGCGGTGTGCTCGCGTAGCGCCGAGCCGTCCTCGGTCGCGATGCCGAGGTCGATGAGCAGGCTGCGGTCGAGGGCCGCGCCGCGCGAGTTGCCCTGGCCGAGATGGGCGGCGAGAGCGCGGTCGAGGTGCGACCGCGCGAGGTCGTGCTTGCGGTGGCGCAGCTCGATCCGCCCGATCAGCTGCTCGGCGTCGGCCAGCTCGGAGGGCATCGACAGCAGGTCCATCTTGAAGTGGACCTGCCGCGCCTCGACGAGGGCCTTCTCGAACTGCTCGAGGTCGAGCAGCGTCTCCGCCAGCGCCAGGCGGGCGGCGGCCTCCGCCGCTGCCTCCTCGCGTTGCTCGTGGATCGCCAGGGCCCGGCGGTTGAGGGTCGCGGCGTGCTGGTAGTCGCCCAGGCGGCGCAGGACGTTGGCCGTCCCCAGCAGGACCCGGGCGCAGTCCTCGCTCGTCTTGTCGGCCACCCTGTTCAACGCCTCGTCGAAGTACTCGAGCGCCTGCGGGTAGTTGCCGGCGGTGTGGGCGACCCGCCCGAGCGCCGTCAGCGAGGCCGCCACGGAGCGGTCGTCGCCGAGCTCGACGCGGGTCTCGTAGGCCGCGCGGTGATGGGTGATCGCCTCTTCCAGCCGGTTGCGGCGCAGCGCGATCTCGCCGAGCGTGAAGTGGCAGGAGGCGGCGAGCTCGCGAAGCTGCTGCCTCTCGAGCGGGGGGTAGAGGTCCTCGAGGAGCCGGCTCGCCTCGCTCAGGCGGCCGGTGCGCTCGTAGATGCCTCCGAGCTGGAGCGCCAGCCGGGCCCGCCGCGCGGTCTGGTCCGCCGTGCTCGTCGTCTCGAGGGCCGAGAGCAGCGTCGTCTCCGCCTGCCGGTAGTGGCCGCCTTCCTGGTGCGCCGAGGCGATCAGGCTGGCCAGCGCGAGCTGTTTCTCCGGATCCTCCCGCGTGAGCTCGAGGGCTCGCTCGAGCTCGGGGATGCAGTGCTGGAGCTTGCCCAGGCGACGGGCCGCCGGCAGCAGGCGCCAGATCAGCAGCAGCTCGGCTCCTTCGTCGCCTCCCGCCTGCCGGTGGCTTGCGAGCTCGGCCTCGAGCGCCGCGAACAAGACGGCCGGGTCGAGCGTCCGGGCGAAGCTCGAGCGCGCGGTCTTCAGCAGCGGGTCGGCGGCGTCGCGGGTGCCCGCGAGCAGCCGGTAGGCGCACCAGTGCTGCTCGCCGTCGCGACTGACGGACTGCAAGGCCCGCCCCAGCCGCGCGCGCAGATCGCCGGCGGTCTCCGGTGGGGCCGAGAGGGCGAGCGCCCTGGCGTAGGCCGGGCAGGCGAACTCGACCCCTACGCCCCAGGGCGACGGCACGCGCCGCAGCAGCCCCGCGTCGAGCGCCGCCGTGGCCCAGGCGTCGGATCTCTCGTTCTCGACGCGCCCCGCGGCCGCGCTGAGGACGGCGGGCGGGACGGGCGTGTCGGCGAGGGCGAGCAGGGTCATCCGATTGACGTGACCGAGCCGGCCGGTCTCCGACTGCAGGTGCGAGATCAGGCGCGGTGAGGGGCGGTAGGCGGCCGGCTCCGTGCCGGCGAAGAAGAAGTTGCCGTAGAGCGTGCGCATCACCTTCTTGCGGACGAGCGACAGAAGCCCCTCCTCCAGCGCGAACGGGTGGCCGCGGGTCGCCGCCAGCAGCTGGCTCTTCAGGGAATCCGGTAGCGAGAGGCCGCTGAAGAGCGTCTCCGAGAGCGTGGCGAGCTCCTCACCCTCGAAGCGGGGCACCCGCAGGCTGAACGTACCCTCGAAGCCGGAGCGCGCGACGCCGCCGCGGCCGATCAGCACGAGGCGCAACGCCCGGTCGGGAAGGTGGGCGTTGCCGAGCTCGAGGAGCAGCTCGAGATCCTCCTCCTGGACCTGCTCGAAATCGTCGCAGACGAGCCAGAGCGGGCCGCTGGCGGGCTCGCTGGCCGCGAGCATCGCGAGCACCGCATCGAGCGGCCGCGCCGGCGGGCTCTCGAAGCCCGGGTCGCGCCGCCGATGAGGCTCGAGCCGAGGGTGCAGCGGATCGAACGCTCGATCCTCGCGCGGCTCGAGGAGCTGCTCGGCGATCTGCTGGGCGAGACTGGGGCCCTGCCGGCGCTCCGGCTGCGCGTGCAGCCAGAGGAAGATGCTGGCCCGGTGCTGCAGCGTCTCCCAGACGAGGCGCGACTTGCCGCAGCCCGGCGGTCCCGTCACCCGCACGACGCTGTCCTCCAGGTGCTCGTCGAGCAGCCCGCCGATCTCCGGCCGCGGAGTCCACGGAATCCGGCGGCCGAGCAGGGCGGCGTTGCGCCACGGCGCGGTGGAGATCGACCGGCCCGCGGCCCGGACCAGTGGCACGTGGCGGCCGGAGGGTCCGCGATAGCCGCCGCCGCTCTGGAGATCCCAGGACATCTCGAGGGTCTGTGCCGCCCAGGTCGTGAGATAGGCCTCGTTCGGGCGCAGGTTGGGCGGCCGCTCCGTCACGTCCTGGGCGACGTCGTCGTGCACTCCCAGCACCTCGCCGCCGCGCATCAGGATCTCGGCCGGCGAGAGCAGGACCCGGGGGCCGTCGACGGCCGCCTCGACCGCGGCGAGCGCCTTCCTCGACCATTGCAGGCCGGCGTCGAAGATCGCCGGGTCCGCGGGCTTGGGAACGATCGCGAGGGCGTGATCGTCGAGCTCGATGGCGTCGCAGGTGCCGAGAATCGCCTCGCGAACGCGCTCGCGGCTGGCCCGGTTCGCCCCCCAGACCCGCAGGATCGAGGTCGGGTAGCTGAGGGCCAGGCTTGCGGGGTCGAGAGGGCGCATCGGCTACGATCGGTCTTCGAGGGACGACACCTCAGGGGGTTATCGTATCAGGCGCGGTCGCGCCGCACGCCCCCTCGGGGGGGTCGACGGGTCCAGTTGCTATACTCCCGCGCGCTGGGGCTCTCCCGGCCTCGTTGCGGCTCTGCGCCGCCATCCCAACCTCGCGGGCGCCCGAGCGGCGCGCGCATCCGCCCGGAGTCGCCCATGTCTTCCCGACGTCTGATGTCCCGCCTCTACTACTTCACCATCGAAGACGAGAGCATGCTCGCCGAGGCCTTCCCGCAGTTCGAGGAGGAAGGCATCGCCGTCACCTACAAGGTCGTCGACACCGACGACGTCTTCGTGACGACGGCGGACACCCGCGAAGCGATGGATCGCCACGACGTGCCCTACAACCTGCTGGCGGAGGAGGACGCCGAACGCGTCTCGATCTACCACACGGCGCTGTCGCGCGAAGAGCTGGGCGAGCACGAGGACCCGCTCAAGGCGCTCGCGCTCGCCTACCGCGCGATCGCCATCGCCTGCGTCGGGGTCAACGGCGAGACCGACCTCGGCTTCGATCTGAGCGAGGGCACGGAGGGCTACACCTACTTCACGGCGCCGGCCGGCCACACGTTCATCTGGCGCCTGTTCCGGTCCCGGGAAGAGGCCGAGGAGTTCCTGCGCAAGCTCACGGGCGAAGACAAGGAGGCTCTCGCCTGGGCCCGCGCCATCCCTCTCGCCTCGGCCGACGAGCTGACGGGCTATCACTGAGGCCGGCGATCGCCGAGGAGACCAGCGCCGAGAGCACGGCCGCCACGTTCACCGTCGGCGAGCTCTGTGGCGGCGTGCGCGAGGTCCTGCAGGGCGCGTTCCGCTCCGTGTGGGTCGCGGGCGAGGTGCAGCGCGTCCGCCTGAATCGCAACGGCCACCTCTTCTTCGAGCTGATCGAGAAGGGCGCCGGCGACGAGATCGTCGCCAAGCTGGAAGCGGTCGTCTGGCGGCGCGACTACGAGGAGGTGCGGCGCGCGCTGGCGGCGGCGGATCAGGAGATCGCCGACGGCCGGGAGATGCGCTGCCGGGCGACGCTCGACTTCTACGCCCCGTTCGGCCGCACCCAGCTCGTCGTCCGCGAGGTGGACCTCGTCTTCGCGCTCGGCCGGCTCGCCGCGCGGCGCCGCGCGACCCTAGCCGCGCTCGCCGAGGCCGGCCTCATCGAGCGTAACCGGCAGCTGCCCTTGAGCGAGCACCCGCTCGAACTGGCGCTGGTGACGGCGCGCGACAGCGCCGCCTATCACGATTTCCTCGCGACGCTGCGCGAGAGCGGTTTCGGCTTCCGGGTCGTCGTGATCGACGCCGCCATGCAGGGACGGGCCGCCGAGGGCGCCGTCGCCTCGGCGCTCGAGGCGGCGTCGCGGCTGCCGGTCGACGCTTGCGTCCTCGTTCGCGGCGGGGGCTCGAGGACCGATCTCGCGGCGTTCGACAGCCGCCGGGTGGCGGAAGCGGTGGCCCGCAGCCGGATTCCCGTGCTCACCGGCCTCGGCCATCAGATCGACGAGTCGATCGCCGACCGCGTGGCGCATGCCGCCTTCAAGACGCCGACCCAGGCCGCCGCGTTCCTCGTCGAGCGGCTGGGCGGCGCCGACGCCCGGTGGCGCGGCCTGCGCGAGGACGTGGCGCGGTCGGCGGCCGCCCGTCTGGAGCGCGCTCGCAACGCGCTGCGGGACTCGGAGAGCCGCCTGGGGGTGCCGCGGCTGCTCCTGGCGGCGGCGCGCGGCCGGCTGGAGGAGCTGGCGGGTTATCTCGCCCGTACGGCGCGTCGCGCGCCGTCGACCGCCGGCCGCGAGCTGCGGCGCACGGAGACCGAGCTGGGACGCCACGCGGCGCGGCTGCTGGCCCGCGGCGCCGACGCGGCGGACGCGGTGGTGCGCGGCGTCGCCGCCGCCGCCGGAGGGCGTCTGCGCACGGCCCACGCCCTGGTCGAGGGCCGGCGGCGCCTGGCCAGGCAGCTCGGCCCCGAGCGGATTCTCGCCCGCGGCTTCACCATCACCCGCGACGAGGCGGGGCGGGTCCTGCGGCGAGCGGGGGAGATCGGATATGGTCAAGCGTTGATCACCGAGCTGGCGGATGGCAAGATCCGCAGCCGCGCGGAGGGGGGATGACGGACACCGGAAAGGAGGCGGCCGAGCTCAGCTTCGGCGCAGCCATGCAGGAGCTCGAGGGCATCCTGCGCCGCGTCGAGAGCGAGGAGACCGACATCGACGAGCTGGCCGACGAGCTCAAGCGGGCCGCCGCCCTGCTCGAGACCTGCCGCGCCAAGATCCGGCGCGCCGAGGTCGAGGTGAGCCAGATCGTCCAGAACCTCGATCGCCCCGGCGGCGCCGGCAACGAGCTGCCGGCGGCCGACGGCGAGGCCGCGAAGCCGGGCGAGGACGCGCCCCGGGCCGCCACCCGCGGCGAGACGGCGACCCTTTTCGACACGGGCGACTGAGGACGCCGCGGCCGTGTTCGAGCGTCAGCGCAGCGGGTCGGTGGTGTGCCCGGGCTGCAACCGTCTCGTGGAGGTGGACGCGGCGCAGTGCCCTCATTGCGGGCGCGTGAGCCCCGGCATGTTCGGTTACGCGCGCACCCTCCAGGCCTTCGCGGGCGGCGAGGGCTTCGTCCGCTTCGTCATCGCCACCTGCGCGCTGCTCTACGTGGTGACCTTGCTCGTGGGGTTCCAGGGGCTGGGCTCGGGCGGCCTCATGCGGCTGCTTTCCCCCTCGGGGGAGACGATCTTCGCGTTCGGGTCGTCCGGCTGGCTGCCGGTCTTCCAGTACGGCCGCTGGTGGACGCCGCTGTCCGCCTCCTGGCTGCACGGCAGCCTGCTCCACATCCTCTTCAACATGATGTGGATCCGCCAGCTGGCGCCGGCGTTGATCCGGCTCTTCGGCGCGGGCCGGACCGTCCTCATCTACGTCGTCGCGGGCGTCTCGGGCTTCGTCTTGACGAGCGTCGTCGGCCATCTGCTGCCGGGCCTGCCCCGGATCCTCCAGGGCGCGGCCAGCACGGTCGGGGCCTCGGCCTCCATCTTCGGCCTCTTCGGAGCGCTCGTCCTCTACGGCCGGCGGACGGGCAGCGCCGCGCTGGGCAGGCAGGTGTGGACCTGGGCGGCGGTGCTCTTCGTCTTCGGTCTGGTGTTCCCGGGGATCGACAACTGGGCCCACTTCGGCGGCTTCGCCGGCGGCTACGCGGCCGCCTCCTATCTCGATCCCCGCACACCCGAGCGTCCGGAGCATCTGCTGGCCGCGCTCGTCTGCCTGGCGCTGTCGCTCGCGGCGGTGGTCCTGTCGGTGCTGCACTACCTGGCCATCCGATGACGAGGCTGGCGATCCGATGAGGAGGTTGGCGATCCGATGAGACGGCGACGGCTGCTCCTGTCGGCGGCTCACCGGCGGCTCCTCGTGGCGGCGGCTCGCGGGGCCGCTCCCGAAGAGTGCTGCGGGATCCTCGTCGGCCGTCGCTCGGCGGGCGCCGCGGTCGTCACGCGGGTGGTCGCGGGCGAGAACGCCGGCCTCCGGGACCGGGAGCGCCGATACGAGATCGACCCGCGGCTGCTGCTGGCGGCCTGGCGCGCGGCGCGCGCCGCCGGCGAGGACGTCGTCGGCTTCTATCACTCCCATCCCGGCGGCCGCTGCCGTCCCAGCGCCGGCGACGCCGCGGCCGCGCTCCCCGGGATGAGCTACGTGATCGTGGCGCCGGGGAGGCGAGCCTGGGAGACGGCGAGCTGGCACGGGCGCCGCGGCGCCGGTCTCGAGCGCGAGGAGATCGGCGGCGCACCGCCGCCGGTCGCGACTCGCGGGGAGGGGCGGGCGTGAAGGACGAGGAGACGGAGCTCCCGTTCGACGTCACCCCGGAAGAGGTCCGGCGGCGGCTGGAGCGCAACGGGCTGCGGATCGTCGACGTGAGGACGCCCTTGGAGTTCTCGATCGCGCGGATCGAAGGCTCGACCCTGCTGCCGCTCGCCGAGCTGGCGGAGCGGTTCGCGGAGCTCGATCCCGGCGAGGAGCTCGCGATCATCTGCCACCACGGCCCGCGCTCGACCCAGGCGGTCCGCTTCCTGCGCCGGCAGGGCTACGCGAAGGCGCGCAACGTCGCGGGCGGCATCGACGCCTGGAGCCGCGACGTCGACGCCAGCGTACCCCGGTACTGAGCGCCACGCGGGTGCGCAGGGATCGGACCGGCCCGCTCCTGATCTACTCCTTCCTGGCGGCCGCCGCCGGCCTGGTGTGGCTCGCGTATCACCCGGACTGGCCGCCCTTGCGGCGGGCCGCGGAGATCCCGGTCGTCGGCCCGCTCGTGGCCGCGTTCCGCGACCGCTATACCCCGCCGTCCCCCGCCGCCTCGCCCGCCGCCGGAGAGGAGGAAGCCGCCGTCGAGATCGTCGTCGAGCCGGCGGCCCACCCCGACGCCGAGCCCTGGATCTGGGTTCCCGCGGGGACGGAGCTGCGCGACGAGCCCGGCGCCGCCGGCTCCGTCGTCGGGACGCTCGAGGCGCTCACCAACCTGCGCTGGAGCGAGCGTCGCGGCGACTGGTATCGAGTCGCGCGACGAGCGTCGCGCGGCGAGGGCGCCCTCGAGGGCTGGGTCCTGGCCGACGACCCGGCGGTGAGCCGGCCGACCCTGCCGGCCACGACCGTGCCGCCCGGGCCGCTCGCGGCGCGGCCGATCGATCCGGCCGTGCTCGCCACGGCGCGCGCCTTGATGGGGGCCGGCGCCGGCGAAGGCTCCTGCGGTCCCTACCGGCTGCTGACCGACGTCCGGGAGGAGGCGCTCGGGGCCCTCTGCGAGGAGGTGGTCGCCCGGGTCGACGCCGCCTACGGCGAGCGCTTTCGCCGCCGGCCGGTGGGCGAGGCGGCGGAGACCGTGCTGGTCTTCGCCGGCAGGGAGGCGTTCTCCGCCTTCGCCGGCGCCACCTCGAGGTGGAGGGTGGAAGCGACGGGGCGGGCCAGCGCGGCCGACGGCTACGTGGCGCTGGCCTGGGAGGGGCGCGACCGCGGCGAGGTTGCGACGACGCTGGTCCACGAGCTCGCCCATCTGGTGAACCGCCGCGCCCTCGGCCCGGCGCTGCCCGCCTGGCTCGACGAGGGCATGGCCGACGAGCTCGCGGACCGGCTGCTGGGCGGCAAGTACGAAGCGGCCCTGTGGCGAGTCGGGATGGACCGCGCCGCCGGCGATCTCCTGCCGCTCGCCGAGCTCGTCGATCTGGGCAGCGCCGGCTTCTACGGCCCGCGCGGCTACGCGAACTACGCCCAGGCGCTGGTGGCGCTGCGCTTCTTCTCGCAGCATCCCGAGCTCGCGCCGGGCTTCGGGCGCTTCCTCGAGGCGCTGGCGGCGGGCGCCGCCTACTCGCCCGCCGTCCTGCCCGCCCACCTCGGGCGGTCCTGGGAGGAGCTGCAAGCGGCCTGGGACGCCTGGGCGGCCGGCCGGTTCCAGGAGCTGCCGCCCTTCGCGCCGGCGGCGGCGGTGGGCCGCTAGCCGTCGGCGCCGGGCGCCCGCCGGCCTGACGCGCCCCGCGCCGCCAGCGCCTCTTCCTCGCGCCAGGCCGCGCCGCCGCCGGCGAAGTGCTCCTTCTTCCAGATCGGGACCTCGCGCTTGAGCCGCTCGAGGGCCGCGCGGCTGGCCGCGTAGGCGGCCTCGCGGTGCGGCGCGGCGGTGACGATGGCGACGCTCGGCTCGCCGGCCGGCACCCGGCCGAGGCGGTGGTGGATGGCGACGGCGAGGTCGCTGCCGGCCGCGGTCAGCTCGGCGGCGATCGCGCGCAGCGCGGCCAGCGCCATCTTCCGGTAGGCCGCGTAGGTGAGGTACTCGACCCTCCGTCCGTCGTGGCGGTCGCGGACCGTGCCGAGGAAGAGGGTCACGGCGCCGCGCGCCGGCGAGCGTACGGCGCCCACGAGCTCGTCGACCGCGATGGGGCCGTCGACCAGCGCCGCCGCCTCGGCGCCGCTGCCGCCCGAGACCGGCGGCAGCAGCGCGACCTCCTGGCCGTCGCGCAGCGTCGGGTTGCCGCGCGCGATCACCCCCTCGACGGCCACCGCCAGCCGCGGCCACAGCGGCGCGAGCGCGGGGCAGCGGGCCGTCAGCAGCTCCTCCAAGGCCGCCAGATCGGCGCCTTCCGGCAGCTCGATCTCGGTCTCCTCGGCGCCGAGGGCGTCGCCGGCGGTCGCGAAGGCGAGGACGCGCAGCTTCATCGCGGCCGATTGTACGCCGCCGCGGCCGGCCGGCGCCGGCCGCGCGCGGCTTCGGCGGGCGACCGTATAATGCCGGCTCCTGGCTGCGAGGGCACGGATGGCGACGATCGGGAGCAGGCTGAAGCGCGACGGGAAGTTCGCCCAGCGGGCGGCGCACTGGCGCGAGCGCCTGGACGAGGTCGAGCGCCAGGAGGCCGAGCTGCGGCTCGGCGGCGGCGAGAAGAGGCTCGCCGAGCACCGCGCCAAGGGCAAGATGACGGCCCGCGAGCGGGTGGCGGCGCTGTGCGACGAGGGCAGCGAGCTGCTCGAGCTCGGGCTGTGGGTGGCGCACGGCTTCTACGAGGAGCACGGCGGAGCGCCGGCGGCGGGGGTCGTGACGGGCCTCGGCACGATCCACGGCCGCGACGTCGTCGTCGTGGCCAACGACGCGACCGTGAAAGCCGGTGCCTGGTTCCCGCTGACCTGCAAGAAGGTGCTGCGGGCGCAGGAGATCGCGCTCGAGAACCGCCTGCCGGTCGTCTACCTGGTCGACTCGGCCGGGGTGTTCCTGCCGATGCAGGACGAGATCTTCCCGGACAAGGAGCACTTCGGCCGCGCCTTCTACAACAACGCCCGGCTGTCGGCGGCGGGGGTGTTCCAGATGGCGGCGATCATGGGTCCCTGCGTCGCCGGCGGGGCGTACCTGCCGATCATGAGCGACGAGGCGCACATCGTCGAAGGGACGGGCTCGATCTTCCTGGCGGGGGCCCATCTCGTGAAGGCGGCGATCGGCGAGGAGGTCGCCAACGAGGAGCTGGGCGGCGCGCTGGTCCAGTGCGACGTCTCGGGCGTGGTCGACCATCGCCACCCCGACGACGCGAGCTGCCTGGCCAAGATCCGCGCCCAGTTCGCCCAGCTCGGCGCGCCCGCGCGCGCCCCGTTCGCCCGCCGGCCGCCCCGCGAGCCGGCCCACGACGTCGAGGAGCTCGCCGGCATCATGCCGGTGGACCGCGCGCGCCCCTACGACAGCCGCGAGATCATCGCGCGGCTCGTCGACGGCAGCGAGCTCGAGGAGTACAAGGCGACCTACGGCGAGACCCTGGTCTGCGGCACCGGCTGGATCGAGGGCTGGGCCGTCGGGATCGTCGCCAATCAGCGCTCGATCGTCGCCCGCCGCACCGGCACCGGGCGGGCGGACAAGGAGCTGCAGATCGGCGGCGTCATCTACTCCGAGTCGGCGGACAAGGGGGCGCGCTTCGTCGAGCTGTGCAACCAGAAGCGGATTCCCCTGCTCTTCATCCAGGACGTCACGGGGTTCATGGTCGGCAGCCGCGCGGAGCACGGGGGCATCATCAAGGACGGCGCCAAGATGGTGAACGCGGTCGCCAACTCGGTGGTGCCCAAGATCACGCTCTTCACCGGCAACTCCTACGGGGCGGGCAACTACGCGATGTGCGGCAAGGCCTACGGGGCGCGCTTCCTCTACGCCTGGCCCTCGGCCTCGATCGCCGTCATGGGCGGCGACCAGTCGGCCAACACCCTGCTCTCGATCCAGCTCAAGAACCGGGGCGAGGACGTGGGCGAGGACGAGAAGCGGGAGCTTCTGGCGCGCATCAAGAAGCGCTACGACGACGCGATGGATCCGCGCTACGCGGCGGCCAGGCTGTGGGTCGACGCCATCATCGACCCGGCCGACACCCGGAAGGTGGTCGCCCGATCGCTGGCCGCGGCGGCCTGCAACCCGGAGATCGCCGAGTTCAAGACCGGCGTGCTGCAGACGTGATGAGCGGCCTCTCCGAGCTGGCCTCCGATCTCGGCGCCACGCTCGGCGGGCCGCTCGCGATCGCGGCGGGCCTGGTGCTGCTGCTCTTCGGGCGCCGGCTGTACTGGCTGCTGGCCGCGGCCGTCGGCTTCGTGGTGGTCGTCACCCTGTCCCGAAGGCTGCTGCCCGAGCTCGACGAGGGGACCCTGCTCTGGGCGTCGCTCCTGTGCGGCGTCGCGGGCGCGTTCGTGGCGGTGCTCGCGCAGCGCCTGCTGCTCGGCGTCGTGGGCGGGCTCGCGGGCGCCGTCATCGCGCTCTGGCAGGTCCAGCAGCTCGGGATGGAGCGCGGGCTGGCGTGGCTGGTCGCGGCCGTCGTCGGCGGGCTCGTCGGCGGCTGGCTGCTGAGCCGCCTCTTCGAGGTCGCGCTCGCCGTCCTGAGCTCGCTCCTCGGCGCGCAGCTGGTGATCGACCACGTGCCGGTGGCGCCGCGGTGGCAGCTGGCGGCGTATCTCGGGCTCGCGGGGGTGGGGATCCTCTTCCAGCTCCTCCGGTCGCGGCGGCGCAAGAAGCACGAGCGCCGGCGGTCGTCGTAGCCGCTACTCTTCCTCGCCCCCCGGCTCGCGGGTCAGCGCCTCGGCCTGGGCGATCCAGCCGTCGCGCTCGATGCGGTCCGGGAAGGTGTTGACGTGGGCGGCCGCCCAGGAGACGTCGCTCGGCGACCAGCTCGCGATCTGGCGGAAGTGGTACACCCCGATCGAGTTGAGCACCCGCTCGAGCACGGGGCCGATGCCGCGAATCCTCTTCAAGTCGTCGGCGGCGCCGCGTGGCGCCGCCAGCAGCTCGGGGGCGCTCGGGGGGTCGGTACCGGCCTCGCCGGCTGCTGCGTCCGCGAAGTCCGCCCTCGAGGTGGCCATTCGGCCGACGTCGGCGAGCGGCGAGCTCAGGACGGCCTCGAGCTCCTCGGCCGCCAGGAGGCGCGCCGTCTCCGCCGCCTGGGCGCGGCGGCGCAGCTCGCGCTCGAGCTCGGCGCCCGCCTCGAGCTCCGCGTGCAGCTCCTCGATCTCGGCCGCCAGGCGCGAGGCGAGGCCCTCGGCCGCCTCGAGCTCGCCGATTCGCTGGCGGGCGCGCGCGAGCTCGCCGCCGGCGGTCGCCGCCGCCGCGTCGCGCGCCTCGCCGTCGCGGCGCGCCGCGGCCAGATCGGCCGCGAGCGACGCCACCTCGCCTCGCAGGGCGTCGCGCTCGGTGCCGACGGCGCCGAGCTGCCGCTTGGCATACGACAGCTCTTCCTCGCGCCGCGCGGCGCCCCGCAGCCACTCCTGGAACTCCTCCTTGACGCTCCGCAGCCGCGCGAGCTCGGCGGCAAGCTCGGAGTGCTCGCCGCGGCGCTCCTCTTGCTCGCGGTCGCGCCTGGCGAGCGCGCTCTCCAGATCGGCAATGCGGCGGGCCGAGCGCTGCGCCGCCGCCTCCAGTCCGGCGCTGCGGTCGCGCTCTTTGTCGAGCTCGGCCGCGGACCGCTCTTCGGCTCCCCGCCGCGCCTCGGCCAGCGCGCTGGCCTCGTCGCGGCAGCGGGAGATCTCGTCGCGCAGCTCTTCGTGCTCCGCGTCCCGCTCCGCGAGCTGGAGGGCGAGCCGGGACGCGCGGTCGCGCTCCTCGGCCAGCTGCCGCTCCCAGTCCTCGCGGCTCGCGGCCATCTCCGCGGCGCGGCCCGCGGACTCCTCCGCCCGGGTGCCCAGATCCTGGACCTGTGCCGCCAGGCGCCGCACCTCGCGGGTCGACCCTTCGAGCTCGGCGTCCTTGGCGGCGAGGCGCTCGACCCAGCCGCCGGAGGCGCGATCGAAGGTCTTGCCCAGGCGCCACCGTCCGAGCCACCAGCCGAGCACCAGCCCGACGATCCCGATGCCCGTCAGGTACGAGGCCAGCTGCGTGTCGAGGGTGCTCACCGTCGTGACGAGAACGAGGAGGCTCGACGGGAGCGAGGGGGCGCACCGCGCCCGCTCCGCCCAGCCTCCGGCTGCTCGCGATCGAGTCAGCCCAAGATGATTCGAGATGCCGAGGCGCTCATGAACGACTCAGGCTAGCATGGCTTCGGCTCCTCGCGGCCCGGATCGGGCCCCGCGCCCCGGCGGCGGGCGAGCGCCGGGGCGGCCGCCAAGGGGTGCTAGCCGTAGCTTTCCTGGTGGGTCCGCGCGGCCGGCACGCCGACGCAGGCCAGGGCGTCGAGCGCCGTCTCGAGGAAGCGGGGGCCGGGCTCGGTGCCCTCGTCGCGCGCCCGCCGGCGGTCCCACTTGCTGATCCCGGGGCCGCAGGCGAAGACCTCGACGGCCTCCGGCTCGGGGATCCACTCGCGCAGCAGGTCCTCCGTCACCCGCCCCTGGCGGTAGGCCGGCCCGTGGCGCCGCGCCTCGGGGTCGCGCGACAGGGCGTGAACGAGCCGCAGCTTCTCCGGGTGCGCGGCGGCGAGCGCGTCCAGTTGGCGGCGGAAGATGATGTCGTCGCGGGTCTTGTTGCCGTAGATGAAGGTATGCCTGAGCTTCGGGTGGCGATGGAGCGCGTGCTTGAGGATGCTGAAGTTGGGGACGCCCCCGGAGCCGGCGCAGACGTGGACGACGTGGTCGGTGCGGTGCTCGACGTCGGGCGGGAGGACGTAGGGGCCGCTGAAGCCGGTGACGGTCATCCGGGTGCCGCGCGGGGTGCGGAAGACGAGCAGCGGCGAGAGCAGCGGCGGATACTCCGTCACTCCGGAGGTGTAGGCCTCCTCCTTGACGGTGATCGCCAGGTAGTCCTCGTGCGGCGCCGAGCTCAGCGAGTAGGCGCGCTGGGGCTCGCGCCGCCCCTTGCGGTCCTCGAAGTAGGCCGTGAAGCGTTCGAGAGCCGGGAACTGGTGGGGGTCGATCGTGAGGAAATGACCGGCGTCGTATTCCAGCTTGTCGTTGCCCGTGAAGAGAAGCAGCGTGGCCGTGTCGGGAGTCTCGTGGACGACGTCGGCGACCATGACCTCCAGCTTCTTGATGCGTTTCCGCGCCGGGCCGGCGCTCGCGGGCTGTTCGGCGGCAATCATCGGATGGTCCCCTCCCTGCTCCTCTTTACCTCGGCGCGCCGCGGCTCGCGTTTCGAGGACCGCCGGCGCGGAGCTGCTCCCTCTTCGGCCGTCGAGTCTCTCCGACGGGTCCTTACGAGAGCATTACGGCGCGCGGACGGCGGTGGTTCGAAGTGCTATCTTTCCCGGATGCGCGCGGTGCGGATCGGCAACGGCCAGGGATTCTGGGGCGACAGCGTCGACGCCCCCGTCGAGCTTCTCCGCGGCGGCGAGATCGACTACATCGGCATGGACTATCTGGCCGAGGTGACGCTGTCGATCATGATGCGCCAGAAGCTCAAGGACCCTGCCGCCGGCTACGCGACCGACTTCATCGGCTTCGTGCGCCGCGTCCTGCCGGAGCTCGTCGAGCGCAACGTCAAGGTGATCTGCAACGCCGGTGGGCTCAACCCCCAGGGGGCGCGCGCCAGGGTCTTCGAGGTCGCCCGCGAGCTGGGGGTCGGCGGCTTCAAGGTGGGAGTCGTCGAGGGCGACGACATCCTGCCGCGCCTGCCGGAGCTGATCGCGGCGGGCCACGAGCTCGCCAACATGGAGACGGGAGAGCCGATCGCCCCGATCGTCGACCGGGTGACGAGCGCCAACGCCTACCTCGGCGCCCGTGGAGTCGTCGAGGCCCTCGGCGCCGGGGCGCTCATCGTGCTGTGCGGGCGCATCACCGACACGGCGCTCGCCCTGGCGCCGATGGCGCACGAGTTCGGGTGGGACTTCGAGGACTGGGATCGGCTCTCGGCCGGCACCATCGCCGGCCACGTCATCGAATGCGGGGCTCAGTGCACGGGCGGCAACTTCTCGCGCTGGTGGGAGGTGCCGGACCTCTGGAACGTGGGCTATCCCGTCGTCGAGGCCCACGAGGACGGGACGTTCGTCGTCACCAAGCACGAGGGGACGGGCGGCATGGTGACGGTGGACACGGTCTCCGAGCAGCTGCTCTACGAGATGGGCGACCCGCGGCAGTACGTGGGGCCGGACTGCGTCGCCGATTTCACTTCCGTGCGGCTGGCGCAGGAAGGGCTCGACCGGGTCCGGGTGTCCGGCATCCGCGGCGGCCCGCGGACGCCGTTTCTCAAGGTCTCGGCGTCGTACCTCGAGGGCTACAAGGCGACCGGCCAGATCACGGTCTCGGGGCCGCGGGCCGTCGAGAAGGCGCGGCTCGCCGCCGAGACGGTCTGGAAGCGGCTCGAGCGCGCCGGCGTGCGCTTCGCGCCGGAGCAGACGACCGTCGAGCTGCTCGGCACCGGCGCCTGCCTTCCCGGCGTCCTGGCGCCGCCCGCCGACCCGCCCGAGGTCGTGCTGCGCCTGGGGGTGCGGGACGGGGATCGCGACAAGCTGGCTCGCTTCGGCATGGAGATCGCGCCGCTGGTGACCGCCGGCCCGCCGGGCGTCACCGGGTTCGCGGGCGGGCGCCCCAAGCCCCAGGAGGTGGTGGCCTACTGGCCGGCGCTTCTGGCCCGCGAGGAGGTCGAGGGCCGCGTGACCGTCTCGGTCGAGGAAGCGTGATGCGCGTGCCGCTTTCTCGAGTCGCGCACGCCCGATCCGGCGACAAGGGCGACGGCTCGAACGTCGGCCTCATCGCCGACACGCCGGAGATCTTCGAGCTGCTGCGCGCCCAGGTCACGGCCGAGCGCGTGAAGGAGCACTTCCGGGAGGTCTGCCGCGGGGCGGTGGAGCGCTACGAGGTGCCGAACCTCGGGGCGCTCAACTTCATCCTCCACGACTCGCTGGGCGGCGGCGGCACGGAGAGCTTGAAGACCGACGCCCAGGGCAAGACCCACGGGCAGGGCCTCCTGACCCTGGAGATCGAAGTCCCCGCCGAGCTCCTCGCGGAGGATCGATGAGCCGCGAGAGCCGATCGGAGGTGCTGCTCGAGCGGCAGGACGGCGACCTCTTGTGGGTGACGCTCAACGATCCGCGCCGGGCCAACGCCCTGTCCCCGGCTCTGGTGGCCGCCCTCACGGCGACGTTCGCGCGCGACCTGCGCGCCGAGGGCGTGCGCGCGGTGCTGCTGACGGGTGCCGGCAAGCACTTCTCGGCGGGCGCCGACCTCGCGAACCTGCGCAAGATCGCCGCCGCCGGCCTGGAGGAGAACCGCGCCGACTCGGAGCGCCTGCGCGGGATGTTCGAGGCGCTCGTGCGCCAGGAGGCGCTGACCATTGCCCTCGTCCACGGGGCGTGCGTCGCCGGCGGCTGCGGCCTGGCCACGGCGTGCGACTTCGTCGTCGCCGCGGACGACGCCCGCTTCATGTACAGCGAGGTGCGCATCGGTTTCGTGGCGGCGCTCGTCGCCACCTACCTGAGCCTGCGCCTGCGCGGCTCGGACGTCCGGGAGATGCTCCTCAACCCGGAGTTCCTGCCCGCCGGCCCGGCCCTCGAGATCGGCCTCGTCAACCGCATGGTCCCCGAGGGCGAGCTGCGGACGGCCGGCACGCAGCTGGCGGCGGAGATCCTGTCGAAGGCGAGCTCCGAGTCGATCGCCCGCACCAAGCGGATCCTCCTGGACATCCTCGGCCGCCCCTTGAACGAGCGCTTCGACCTGGCGGCCGAGGCCAACGCCCAATCCCGCCTCACCGACGACTGCCGCCGGGGCGTCGCCGCCTTCCTCGAGGACAAGAAGTCGCCGGACTGGCGGCGCGAGCGCTGATGGGGCAGCGAGCGTGGCTCCTCGGCGCGCTGCGCCGGGCTCAGGACCCCAGGTAGCGGCGCAGCCAGAGCTGGGTGGCGTTCATCGCCTCGATGAGCTCGCGGGTGGGGCCGGCGAAGGGGTGCTGGGCGCCGAAGGTGTGGCTGCCGCCGGCGACGACGTGGAGCTCGTGCACGCCGCCGGCGGCGGCGGCGAGGGCGCGGCCCTCGGCCACGGGGACGGTCTCGTCGAGGTCGCCGTGGAGCTGCAGCCAGGGGGCGGTGCGGCGGGCGGCGGCCGCCGGGAGGTCGTACTCGGCGGCGCGGGCCTCGCGGTCCGCGAGCACCTCGACGTCGAGGCGCAGGTGCTGCCCGGTCCGCGCGTTGACGACGGGCAGGGCGCCGAGCCGGCGCCATTGCTCCTTCTCCTTCTCGCCCACCCGGTCGAAGGTGCCGACGGCGGCCCAGGTCACGAGGGCCTTCAGGCGGTCCCGCCAGGGCGCGGCCGCGGCGCTCAGGAGCGCCGTGCCGCCGCCCCGGCTGTGGCCCAGGAGCGCCAGGCGCTCGGGATCGGCGGCGGCCGTCAGCTCGCCGGCGGAGAGCGCGGCGAGGACGGCCTGGATCTCGGCCGCGTCCTCGCCGAACGTGCCGCGCGCGAAGGCGTCCTCGTCGGTGACGAGCTCGTCGCCCGGGCGCATGCCGGCGCTCGTGAAGTTGAACCGGACGACGAGAAGGCCGCGGGCGCTCAGCAGCTCGGCCAGGTAGGGGTGGAAGCCCCACTCCATGAAGCCCTTGAAGCCGTGGCAGTCGACGACGGCGGGCCGCGGCCCGGGCTCGTCCGGCAGGTCCAGCAGGCCGTGCAGGACGCGGCCGGCCGGGGTGCTCAGGGTGAAGGCGCGCCGTTCGGGCATCGGCGCATTGTACCCGCCGTCGGCTAGACTGGCCCGGTGAGCGCGGATCCGGAGACGGCGGCCGAGCCGCTCGACGGCTGGCACCGGCGGCACGGAGCGTCCTGGCGCGACGACGGCGGACTGCGGCTCGTCGCCGGCTACGGGGATCCGGCCTCCGAGCTCGCGCTCCTCGGGCGCTCGTGCGGCCTCGCGGAACGGCGCTGGATCGAGGCCTTCGACGTCACCGGCGAGGATCGGGGGCGGTTCCTCAACGGCTACGTCACCTGCGACGTGGCGGCGCTCGAGCCCGGGGCGGGCGCTCCGGGGTTCTTCACCGACGTCAAGGGCGGGATCCTGGCCGACGCGGTGATCACCGCCTGCGCGGCGGGTTTGCGCGTCGCCGTGCCGGCCGGCCGGGCGCGGGCGCTCATCGCGCATCTGGGCCGCTACGTGCTGGCCGACCGGGTCGAGCTGGCCGCGCGAGAGGACCTGCGCCAGCTTCTGGTGGCGGGGCCCGGGGCCGGCGAGCTGGTGGCGCAGCTGGCGCCCGAGGAGCCCGGCCCGTGGTCCCTGCGGGCCGCGACGGTGGCCGGGCGCCCGGTCGAGATCCAGCGCCAGCGGGACCTCGGAGCTCCCGTGTACGTCCTCTGGGCCTCGGCGGCGGACGCCGCCGTCGTCGCCGACGAGCTGACCACCCGGGGGGCGGAGCCGGTCGGATTCGACGCCCTGGAGAGCCTCCGGATCCTGGCCGGGGTGGCGCGCTACGGAGTCGATTTCGACGACAGCCGGTTCCCCCAGGAGACGGGGCTCGACGACGCGGTGAGCTACACCAAGGGCTGTTACCTGGGCCAGGAGGTCGTCGCCCGCATCCATTACCGGGGCCATGTGAACCACGCGCTGCGCGGCCTGCGCGGCGCCGGTGCCACGCTGCCGCCGTCCGGCGCCGCCCTCGAGTACGAGGGCCAGGAGGTGGGGCGGCTCGGCAGCGTGACGCGGTCGCCGGCGACGGGCGAAGCCGTCGGCCTCGCCATCCTCCACCGCAAGGCGGCTGCGATCGGGACCGAGGTCGCCGTGGCCGGCAGCTCCCCCGGGCGCGAGGCGCCGCTGCGGGTGGAGGAGCCAGGGTTCGCCCTGGCGGCGGCGGGCGGCTGAGAAGCGCCGCTCAGACCGCGAACGACGAGCCGCAACCGCAGGTGCCGGTCGCCTGCGGGTTGATGAACTTGAAGCCGGCGCCCGTGGTGCCGAGGACGTAGTCGATCTCGGTGCCCTCGAGGTAGCGGGCGCTGATCGGGTCGACGAACACGGTGAGCCCGTCGTACTCGAGCACGATGTCGTTGGCCCGCGCCTCGAGCTCGAAGTCGAGCGCGTACTCGAAGCCGCTGCAACCGCCGCCGCGCACCGCCACGCGCAGCCCGGAGGCGGGGTCGAGCTTCTCCTCCTCGCGGGTGAGCTTGACCATCCTGACGGCCTTCTCGGTGAGCGAGAGAGGCGCGGGGGCGGGCGTGAGATCCTGGTCGGGCGTCGAGGTCGTCGCTGCTTCCATGGGGCTCCTTCCGGGCTTTGCAGCCCGCGTCAGCGTAGCGACGGCCGGGCGCGAAGTCAATTGCCGGGCGGTGCCGGAGGCGGGTCGCCGGGGGGCGGGGGTGGCCCGTGGTGGGCATCGGGGCCGTGGCGTCGCGGTCCGTGGCGCCAGCGCGCGGGGCGCTGGCGGTAGCGCTCGAGCTGCTCCGGCGTCAGGATCGCTTCGACCTCGCGGTCGATCTCCGCCATCAGGGCGTCCACCCGCGGCCGCAGCTCGCGGTGCAGCTCCTCGAAGCGCGCGCGCTGCCGGCTGAAGATCTCCTGCAGCCGTTGCCGCTGCTGCGGCGTCAAGTCGAGGTCGCGGTGGGGGAAGAAGCGGTCGAGGGCCGGAGCGCCCGCATGCTCGAGCTGCTGCCACGGCGCCGCGCGCCGCAGCACGAGGCGCGCTCCGAGGGCGCCGCCGGCGAGGCCGGCGAGGAAGACGAGCAGGACGAGGCCGAGGGCCGCGGCGCGTCTCACGATCCGTTTCCGATCTCGGTCGTCGGGTCGAGCACCCAGCCGACGACGGCCGCGATGGGATCTTCGCTCGCCGCGGCGACGCTCTCTTCCTGCCGCAGGTTCAGCCAGGACAGCAGCAGGACGAGGACGAGGGTCGCCGGCAGCAGGCGCAGCGCCGCCCAGCCGATGAGGCCGTCGCCCGAGGGCAGTCGCGCCCGGACCCCGGCCGCGAAGCCGGCAGGCGGCCGGAGCCCCGCGTGATGGCTGCCGAGCGCCGTTTCGACGGCGACGAGCCGGCGCGCGAAGCGCTCGCAGTCCGCGCAGCTCTCGACGTGCCGGCGCGCGGCCCCGCCTGTGGCGCGCCCCGCCGTCAGGAGATCGCGGGCCCGGCGGCAGTTCACGCCCCCTCCTCCACCAGGCGCCGCAGCTTGCGCCGGGCCCGGAACGCCCGCACCTTGACGTTCGCTCGCGACCAGCCGGTGCGGGCCGCGATCTCGGAGGTCGACCATCCCTCGCCGTGGAGAAGCAGCAGCAGGAAGCGGTCGACCTCCG
>JAOTWP010000188.1 GCA_029862975.1 Acidobacteriota bacterium | reverse complement strand
CTTCTCCGGCGCCGGCGCGGCCGCGGGCAGGGACTCCACCGCCTCGAGCGCCGTCTCGATCTGGGTCCGCACGGAGGCCTCCAGTCGGTCGAGCACGGGCCGTTGGAGCTCCTCGAGCGCCGGCGGCGGCGTCTCCCCGCCGCAGGAGGCGACGAGCGCCAGCAAAGTCGCCGCCACGAGCGCTCTCGACGGCCGGCTCAAGGCGGACCCTCCCGCGGATCGAGAACCAGGTAGCGGTCGACGGGCGGCCTCGCGATCCGCAGTCGCCCACCGACGGCCCAGTGCACCTCGATTAAGTCCGCGGTGCCGGCCGCTCCCAGCCCGACGACGACCCGGGGGTCGCTCGCCGAGAGATAGCTGCCGTCCCCGCTGGCGTAGCGCAGGCGAGTCGCCCCGCCGCTCGTGACCTCGATCCGGCTTCCGGCCCCGGACGGGCGCCCGGCCCGGTCCGGCAGGGCGATCCCCAGCCAGTGGGCCCCCACCGCTCCCCGATTCCACAGCGCCTGCGCCGGTCCCGAGTTGTTGGTGATGACGAGGTCGGTCGCCCCGTCGCCGTCGAGGTCGCCCACGGCCAACGCCCGGCTCGCCTCCAGGGGCTCGCTGACCGCGGGGTATTCGCGCGAGACTTCCGCGAAGGCGCCGCCACCGAGGTTGCGAAACACCTGATTGTGCTGCTTGAGCGGCATGACGTCGCCAGCCGCGTCCTGCTCCGGAATCGCCCGCACCTCGCCGTTGACCGCCACGATGTCGAGCAGGCCGCTGTTGTCGAGGTCGATCGGCGCCGTGCCGAAACCGGTGTAGCCGCGGCTCGGCACCGCGAGACCGGCGCTGCTCGTCACGTCGGTGAAGTACCCGCCGCCGTCGTTCGCGTAGAGGGTATTGGTCTCCTCGGTCAGATGCGTGACGAAGAGATCGACGTCGAGATCGGAGTCGAAGTCGGCGGCGGCGATTCCCATGCTGCCCTCCGGAGCGCCCGCTGCGTTGACCGCGCAGCCGGCCAGCAGGCCGTTCTCGAGGAACGTGCCGTCTCTCCGGTTGAGCCAGAGCAGGTTGTCGCTGGCGTCGTTGCTGACGTAGAGGTCGAGCCAGCCGTCGCCGTCGAGATCGCGGGCGACGGCGCCGAGACCGGCGCCGTAGGCGCGGGCGATCCCGCTCGCGGCGCTCACGTCCTGAAAGGACCCGTTCCCCAGGTTGCGAAACAGCCGGTCGGGCTGCGGGGAGTAGCTCAGCGGGCCGCAGTAATCGACCGCCGAGCTGCGGGCGTAGCAGGGCTTGTGCGTCGCCAGCGAGAAGTCGACGTAGTTGCCCAGATAGAGGTCGAGCCAGCCGTCGCGGTCGTAGTCGAAGAACACCGCCGCCTGCCCGAGCCGATCGTCGCCCACCCCGGCCGCCGCCGTGACGTCCTCGAAGGTGGCGTCGCCGCGGTTGCGCAGCAGACGGTTCTCACCGAAGGAGGTCAGATACAGATCGATCGCGCCGTCGCCGTCGAAGTCGCCGGCCGCCAGGCCCATGCCGTAGTCCTCGGTGCCCGGTCCGGGCGCGGCGACGAGGCGCAGGCCCGGCTGGCCGGGCACCGCGTCCGAGCGGTAGTAGCGGTCGGCGGGAGGCGAGGTGGGCGCCCGCGGGTCGATCGTGTCGCTCAGGGTCGTCCCGTCTTCGAACAACCGTCCCTGCCTCAGGAAGAGATCGAGGTCGCCGTCGCCGTCGAGATCGGCCAGGGCGGCGCCGGGACCCAGGGTCTCCGCGAGATAGCGCTCGCCGGTCATGCCGTTGAAGTGCCGGAAATCGAGACCGATCTCGTCGGTGACGTCGACGAGCAGCTCACCGTGCTCGGTTGGCGGCGGCGCCGAGTCGGCACAGCCGCCGGCCAGGACCGGCAGGAGAAGGGCGAGCGGCCAGGACCGCCACGAGCCTGCCATCGATTCATTGTAGTCGGCCCCTCGGCCTCGAGGCGCGAGCGATTCGAGCGTGCCATCATCCGCAGCGGGGAGCCCGTAGCCTTGTCCGCCGATCGCCCGTCACCCTCGGATCACGAAGACCGCCCCCGGGAGCGACCCGCGCGGCGGCTCGCGGCCCACCTGGCGCTCGGCCTGCTGGCGCTCGCCGCCGGCCTGGGCGCCGGCGAGCTCCTCTGCCGATGGGCGCCGGTCGAGCGGCCGCCGCTGCGCTTCGAAGGCTTCGGCGGACGGATGGGGGAGCATTCGGTCATGCGGGAGGTAGTGAGCTCGGCCGTGATCCCCGATCCCGATCTCTTCTGGCGCCTCGCCCCGGGCACCACCCTGTCCCCGAATCCCTGGATGCCGGGGCTCGTGGCCAACCGGCAGGGGCTGCGCGAGACCGCGGAGATCCCGCTCGCGAGGCCGGCCTCCGAGCTGCGCATTCTCTTCTTGGGCGACTCGTGCACCTTCGGCTGGGGCTTGAGGGAGGAGGAGAGCCTGGTGGCGCAGGTCGAGGCGGCGCTGCGGGCGCGCCTTCCCGATCGGCCGATCCAGTGCATCAACGCCGGCGTGCCCGCCTACACCGCGTTCCAGGGCTGGCGCTACCTCGTGACGGAAGGGCTTGCCTTCGCGCCCGAGCTCGTCGTCGTCACCTTCGGCAACAACGAGAGCATCTCGTGGGACGACCGCAGCGACCTCGAGCACTGGGCGGCGTGGCAGGCCACCCGGCCGCCCGCCGGCCTGCAGTGGAGCGCGCTGGCGCGCCTCCTGTTTCGAGCCCTCGCCACCGCCCCCGGCAAGGCCGCGGGCGGCCCTCCGCGCCCACGGCTGCTACCGGCCGAGTTCCGCGACGTTCTCGGCCGCATCGCCGGCGCGTCCACGCACGCCGGAGCGGACGTGCTCTATCTGAGCTGGCCGGTGCGCGAGAACCTCGAGCCCCACCGCACGGCCGACGACCGGCACCCGCTCCAGCAGGTCATCGCCGGGCTCGCGGCCGGGCCCGCGCCTCGCGGCCTCGCCACCCTCGATCTCGTGCCTCTCGCCCACCGGCTCGCAGACCGCCACCCCCTGCCGGAGCTCTACGTCGACGGCATCCACGGCACGGCCCTCGCCAACCGCGAGTACGCTCGCGCCGTCGCCGACCGCATCGCCGGCTGGGTGACGACGACGCGACCGGACCTCCCGCCCGCAGGCGCCCCGGCCGAGCGCTAGGGCCGGCTGCCGGGGCCGCGCACTCGAGAGCCCGTGGCCACGCCCTGAGCGCGGCGGGATGCCCGTCACCCGGGCACGGCAAAGCCGTGGCCCTCGAGAGGCCACGGCTCTCCGCAACGTCGGGTCCGCTTGCCGGCCGCTACTGGACGTCGAAGCCCTGGAGCTCGACCGGCACGGGCGGCGTCGTCACCAGGCACCACTCGTTGAGAACGCCGACGTCGGCACCGAGGGTGTCGGTCACGGTGAGCGTCCAGTTGCCCGTCGCCGTGTCGCCGTCGAACGCCGCCAGCGCGCCGGGCACGTTCGAGAAGGTCCCGATCAACGGCTCGGCGCAGACGACCGGCGGGGCCTCGTCGTCGATCTCGACCGACATGTCGTTCTCGCCGCCGCACGGGTCGTCCCAGATCAGCGTCACCGCCGTCTGCGGCGAGGTGAGCCGCAGCTCGAGGTCGCCGAGGAACGTGTGGGTGATGTCGACGCTGACGTTCAAGTCCGTCAGCTCGAACGTCTCGCTCATCACGATCGTGCTGTCGAGGCACGGCGGGTTGTCGTCGCAGTCGTCGGGGATCGGCGCGTTCGGCTGGATGCAGAACGGCGAAGCGCCCCGCGGCACGAAGGGATGAACCGGCTCACCCGGCTGCCGCCCCGTCGTGGCCGGGTCCTTCACCTCGTCCTGAGCCGCGAGCCCCCCGACGAGCACCACGCCCAGCACCAATACCGCGAATACCGTCACTCTCTTCATTCTCTTGCTCTCCTTTCGCCGAGGCACCAGCCTCGTGCGCCGTCACTTCTCTTCTCCCGGGCTGGCACCCTGGAGCAATATCACGCCTACAAGAGATCCTCTCTACGATACCGCGTCCGCTGGGGCTCGCGCAAGCCGCACCCCGAAGTCGGCCGCCAACTCCCTACATCGGAGGAGGCGACGCCACGGCTCGCGCGCGCCTGCGCGCAGAGGCTGTCGTCGCCGGTCCATTTGCCGGAACGCCAGAAACTTGCTAGCGTTCCAAGACCATTGACGATGCAGACCTCATCGGGTCGGCAGAGTGGACACATCCGGCCTCGGCCGGCGCCTCCGAAAGGACGACAGAATGAAGAAGACAGTGATCGCGTTAGCAGTGGTGTTGGTGGCGTCGGGCGGGATCCACGCCCAGACGACCAAGAAGGACTCGGAGCCGGAGTCGACGGGCAGCTTCTTCTTCGGCGGCACCGGCGGCCCCGACGCCTTCGGCTACACCTACGCCGATTCGACGAATCCCGAGTGCGCTTTCCAGTGGGTCGACATCACCGGCTCGAACCCGGCCGGTCACGGCGACGACACCGGAGTCGCCGTGGCCCTGGGGGGTGCCGGCTTCGACTTCTACGGAACCCTGCACAATTCGCTCGGATTCGCGAGCAACGGTTACCTGACGGATGCGGCCGGCGACCTTACGGATTTCACGAATGACTGCCCGCAGCCGAACGCCACCGACCCGAGCCCGACCCTGGCGGTCTACTGGGACGATATGGATGCTGGTGACTCGCCGGCGGCCGACGGCTTCTCCAACTACTTTGCCGTATGTCCGCGCCCTGGTCCGCCGGGACTGCAGGGCTGCAACGTGTTCCAGTGGAACACCCAGCACTTCCCGGGGGATGCCGGCAACCCGATCCAAGAGATGTTCCAGGCGATCCTCTACGACTCCTACCACTACGTGCTGCAATTCGACCTCACGACCGAGGCCGGATCGAGCTCGACGAGCGGCGGCGAAAACGACACCGCGACCATCGCGCTCGACTACGCTTGCAACGCTGCCGCCTCGATCAACCCTCCCCTCGCGGTCTGCTTCTTCCACCCCAACCCGATCCCCGTCGAGCTGGAATCGGTGACGGTCGAGTAGCGAGACTCCGCACAAGGTGGCTTCAATCGGCGGATGCCTTACCGGGCATCCGCTTTTCCATCTGGGTCGGTCGGGTTGGGAGGCCGGTCGTCTCGGGCCGCGAACGGTAGCGGCAGGGCCGGGTCGCCAAACAGGCTGTAGATGGCGAGGAAATGCGGCTGCGAGAAGCCGGCGTACGCCTTCTGGAGCGCCTCGCCGAGCGTCGGCTGCCGGGTCAGCTCCTCCACGATCGCCCGGCTGATCTGCTCGAAGGGCATCGTGCGCCACGATGCGGCGAGGACGGCCACGGCGCCGCGACCGTCCAACCGGAGCAGCTTTTCGCCGATCGAGTCGGCGTTGGGATGGTCGAACGGTCCCGAGTAGCAGGTCATGCTGAGCACGATCGGCGGGCGATCGGTCGGTCGCAGCCCGTCGAGGTGCTCGAGGGTGAAGAGGTCGTGGTTCTTCTCGAAGTCGGAAGGTCCGGTCCGCCAGATGAAGCGGCCGCCGTGACCCAGAAAGTGGATCAACGCCTCGTCGCCGGAGAAGTACTCCTGCAAGCGGCGGCCGTGCTCCTCGTTGGAGCGCTCGGCGGACTGGGGATACAGCTTATCGACAGCGAATCCGAGGTCCTCGAGAAGCGCGCCGATCCGGTCGCTGCGCGCCTGGAAGATCGGGTCTTCGTTGGTCACCAGGAGCGAGCGCCGCGCCCAATCGGGAGCCGCGGGCCGGGTGGCGTAGCGAATCGTCTTGCCGACGATGGCCGCAACCTCGCTCTGGTCGACGACCGGGAAGCGTCCGATCGCCAGCTCCGGCCTCAGGTCGTCGCCCTCGACGTCGACGAACCAGACGTCGCTCGCCGCCTGCCCTTCGCGCTGGTAGAGCTGTCGAGTGGGGATCAGGTTGCGGTGCGCGAGACCCTGCGGCAGCGCCAGAAACCTCCCCTCGCGCTGGGCGAACCTGTCCTCGAGCAGCAGCTGCCGGTCGGTCCAGTTGGCGTACAAAGCGTCGTCCGGCTCGACGTTCTTGACGTCCCAGCTGGCGTCGCCCACGAGGAGGACGAAGCGCGGCACCGGCGGGGAC
>JAOTWP010000058.1 GCA_029862975.1 Acidobacteriota bacterium | reverse complement strand
CGAGACCGCGAGGTCTACGAGCTGCCGGGCGTGTGCACGGTCGACTCTGCCGTCGTCGGCTTCGTCGTCGACCGGCTGTGTGGTGCCGCACAGGATGGGGATGGGCTCTGGCTGCCGAACTGGCGCGAGAGGCTGCAGTGTCCCCTCTGCGGCCTCAACTGCCGGCAACGTCTCCTGGCGACGATGGCCTTCGAGGCGATGGAGGAGGGCGGTGGGGAACCGAAGTCGCTCTACGTGATGGAGCAGGTCACGCCGATGTTCGCGGTTCTGGCTGCCCGGTTCGGCGATCGTTGCGTCGGCAGCGAGTTCCGAGGGCCGGACGCGGCGCCCGGAAGCGTCCATGGCGGCCTGCGCCACGAGAACGCGGAGGACTTGAGCTTCGCGGACTCGACCCTCGACGTGGTGGCGAGCAACGACGTGCTCGAGCACGTGCACGACCCGCGGGCGGCGGTGGCGGAGGTCGGCCGGGTCCTGAGGCCGGGCGGCGTGTTCCTGTTTTCGATCCCGTTCTACCCGACGTTGGATCACACGAGACGGCGAGCCGAGGTCGTCCGCGGCGAGCTGCTGCACTACGAGCCCGCCGAGTACCACGGCGATCCGATGTCCAGCATGGGCTCTCTCGTCTTCAACGACTTCGGGTGGGGCTTCATCGACGAGTTCCGGCGCCTCGGATTCAGCGAGTGCCGAGCGAGCCTCACGTGGAGTCCGGCGTTCGGCTTCCTCGGCGCCGGCACGTTCGTCTTCCGAGCGGTGGCGCGATCCGGCTGAACGGCAGGCGGCGTCCATGCGGAGGGTGGTATGCCCTTGTGTAGAATGGCCACCGACCACGTGAGGGGAGGCGGAGCCCCAGGTCCGCGCCGCCACCCGGAACGAGCACCGAGAGACGAGCCGACCATGCCCGACCTGGACTTCACCGGTGAGCGCATGGTGCCCGGCAAGGTCGACCCGCAGCTGGAGTTCGAGCACGTCTCGCGCTACCGGTTCGCCTCCCAATGGGTCGCGGGAAAGTCGGTCGTCGACCTCGGCAGCGGGGCCGGATACGGCGCCGCGCTGCTCAAGGCGGCCGGCGCCGAGCGGGTCGTCGGCGTGGACATCGCTCTCGAGGCCACGTTCTTCGCGCAAGCGACCTACGGCGAATCCGGCCTGTCCTTCGTGACGGCCGACTGCGCCCTGCGGTGCCTGCGCGCCGGTTGCGCCGACGTCGTGACGGCCTTCGAGGTCCTCGAGCATCTCGAGGCCTATCGCGGCCTTCTCGAATTCGCCCGCGAGCTGCTCGCGGACGGGGGCCTGCTCGTGATCTCCACGCCCAACAAGAGGGTCTACCGGGAGGAGACCGGGACGCCGCCGAACCCGTTCCACGTCAGGGAGTTCTGCTACGAGGAGTTCCGCGAGCTGCTCGGCGAGTTCTTTCCGCAGGTCGTCGTGGTCGGCCAGTCCACGACGGAGGGCGCCCTCTTCGTGCCGCTCGAGGCCGACGCCGAGCTCAAGGCCAGCCTTCCGGCCGACGCGAGGGACCCGACCTTGCGAGAGACCACCGACTTCCTCGTCGCGATCTGCGGCTGCGGCGAGGACGTCGCCACGATCGGAGCGCGCTCCGACTTCATGGCCTCCTCGGGCAACGAGCTGCGGCGGCGCAGCCGGATGATCCACGCGCTGCAGGCGGAGCTCGAGGATCGAACGCGCTGGGCGAGATCGCTCGACGCCACGGTGGAGGCGAAGAAAGCGGAGGTCGCCCAGAAGCTCGTGGAGCTGGCGGGCAAGGACGCGGAGGTGGCCGCAAAGACCGTTCGCTTGAGCGATCTGGAAAGGGAGCTGGCGGGCAAGGACGCGGAGGTGGCCGAGAAGACCGTCCGTTTGAGCGATCTGGAAAGGGAGCTGGCGGCGCGGCAGCGGCGCACCGAGGAGATCGAGGCGGCGGCCGAGCGCAGCCGCATCGAAGTGGCCAAGCTGCGCCGCCAGCTCGAAGAGCGGCTGCGCATCGCACGCAAGTTGAAGCTCGAGGTCGCCGAGCGCGATCGTCAGTTTCTCGAGCGCCTGCGCGACCTCGAGCGGCTGGAAGCGCGCGCCCGGCAGCTCGAGCACGATCGGGACCGCTCCGAGGCGCAGCGAGCGGTGCTGGCAGAGCGCCTCGAGGCCGCCGGAGCGCTCATCGGCGCACTCGAGGACGAGCAGGCCGATCAGGCGGCCCTGCTCGATTGGCAGCGGGAAAGCGCCGGAGAGCAGGCGAAGCGACTGCACGCCGCGGGAGCGCTCGTCGACCGGCTCGCCGGGCTCACCCAGGGGTTGGAAGAGGCCTCGTACCAGCATCAGCTCGGCCTGGACCACCACTCGCATCAGCTGGCCCGTTACGCCGAGCAGTTGGAGGCCCTGCGGCGCGAGTCGGAGCGCCAGTCCGCCGAGCTCGCTGCCGCGCGGGCCGCCCAAGCCCAGCTCGACGAGCTTCTCGCCAGCCGACCCTGGCGCGGCGACTCGCTGCTGGCCCGCGGCTGGCGCCGACTCCGCGGCCGGGTCGCGGCCGCCGAGGTCGCGGTCGAGCGGCGGGTCGAGGAGGCCCTGCGCGGCGTCGTCCCCAGCCGGCGGCCGCGAGTCACGATCGCCCTCGACGTCGCCGCCGGCGGAGACGTTTCCGCGGTCTGCGACAGCCTGGCCGGCATCGCCGGCTCGGACGCCGCCGGCGGCTACGAGGTTCTGGTGCTGGCGACCGGCCCCCACACGCCCCTGGGGAGCGCCCTCGAGGCCAGCTCGGCCGTTCGCTGCCTCCGGCTCGCACGACCGGGCGACGCCGTCTTCCGAGCGGCGGCTAGAGCCCGCGGAGAGCACGTGCTCTTCCTGGCCGGCGGAGTCCGCCTCGGGCGCGAGACCATCGCCCGCCTCGGCGAGAGCCTCGCGACGCTTCCCGACGCCGGAGTGGTGGGACCGCGTCTGATGACCGGCGACGGAGAGCGGCAGCTCGCGTTCGGTGGCGCCGTCGACGACGCCGGCCTGCCGACCTGCGTGGGGCAGGCCAGCGACTGGGAAGCGCTGGAGTACAGCTTCGCGCAGCCGGCCGCTTTCGTCCCCGGCGTCTGTTTCATGGCCCGGCGCTCCCTCCTGCGGCGGGTCGCCCGCCGCGGCGAAGACGCGATCGGAGCGCTCGCGGCGGCCGCCAGCCTCGCGGAGCGCGTGCGGGCGGCAGGCGCCGAGATCTACGTGCAGCCGGGTGCCGTGGCGCTGTGCGGCGGGCAGGTGACGGATGCTCTGGGGGCGCCCGAAGCGGCGCTCCCCCCGCGGGCTCCGGTGCAGCCCGGGGCCGAGCGGCGGCGGTCCGTGGCGCGGCGGCCGCGCATCCTCGTCGTCGACCACCGGCTGCCGACGCCCGACCAGGACTCGGGCTCGCTGCGCATGAGCCACATGCTCGACATCCTGCGCGAGCTCGGCTGCGGATTGGCGCTCATCCCCGCCGATCGCCTCCCGATCCAGCCCTACTGCGAGGAACTGCAACGGGCCGGCATCGAGGTCGTGGTGCGTCCGTGGGTCGCCTCCCCCATGGACTTCATCGCCGAGCAGGCGCACCGGTTCGACGGCGCCATCGTCTGCCGCTGCGACGTCGCGGACGAGTTCATGGACGCCGTGTGCGCGGCCTTCTCCGGCAAGCCGGTCATCTTCGACACCGTGGATCTGCAGTTCCTGCGCGAGCGCAGGCGGGCCGATCTCGAGGGGAGCCCGGAGCGGGCGGCCATGGCGGAGGCCGTTCGGAAACGAGAGCTGGCGATCGCCCGCCGGGCCGACTGCGTGCTGGTCGTCAGCGATTTCGAGGCCGATCTGCTCCGCGGGGAAGTTCCGGAAGCGGACGTGCGTCTCCTCTCGAACATCCACCGGGTGCCCGGGAGCGCGCGGGGCTTCTTCGGCCGCAAGGACCTGTTCTTCATCGGCGGCTTCGAGCATCAGCCCAACGTCGATGCGGTGCGGTGGCTCGTCGAGGAGATCCTGCCGCTGGTACGCCGGGAGCTGCCCGACGTCCACACCTACGTCATCGGCAGCAAGCCGACGGTCGAGGTGAGGGCCTTGGCCTCGGATTCGGTCACGATCAGGGGTTTCGTGCCGGACGTCGCTCCCTACCTGGAGGGTTGCCGCCTGTCCCTGGCTCCCTTGCGCTACGGAGCCGGAGTGAAGGGCAAGGTGAACCAGAGCCTGGCGCACGGCGTGCCCTGCGTCATGACGCCGATCGCCGCGGAAGGGATGGGGCTCGAGCACGGCCGCGACGCGATGGTGGGCGAGTCGGCGGAGGACTTCGCGGCGGCCGTGATCAAGACCTACCGGAATCCCTTCCTGTGGCATCGGCTCTCCCGCAACGGCGTTCGCAATACCGGCGAGCGCTTCTCGGTGGAGGTCGCGCGCCGCGCGCTGGTGAACGTGCTGACCGACCTGGGATTGATCGGCGCGGAACGCTCCGCCGCGCGCGCCACCGGCTCGTGAGCGCTGCCTCCCTTCTCGATCGGCCTCGTCGCGGGCTGGCCGTCGTCTTCGTGAGGTACGACCGGGAGAAGTACGCCGGGGCCTGGGACCGCATGCGAGCCCATCTCGAGAGCCTGCCCTCGCTCTCGACGGAGACGGTGATCGTCGACAACACGCAGCCGGGGCGGCCCCCCGAGCGGCTGGGCGACGGAGTGCACGTCATCGGCGGGGACAACGGCGCCTGGGAGTTCTCGGCCTTCGACGAGGGAGTCGGGTGGCTGCGGTCCGAGGGGCGCCTGCGCGACCTCACGCTGCTCGCGACGGACGCGTTCGCGGCCTATGGCGGCGACTTCGTCGCTCTCGTCGACGAGCCCGTGCTGCGCTTCTGCCGCCGGCGCGCGGCCGCGGCCGGGTGGGTCGACTCCTTCGAGGAGCCCTGCCGTCTCCTCGGCACCGACTACGAGGACTGGCTGCGGACCAGCTACCTGATCCTGCCCTCGGAGGCGCTGCCCGCAATGGAGCCCTTCGCCTGGCCCCTGGCGGACGATGCGCTGTTCGACCCCGACTGGCGCCGGCGCTGGAAGAGCGACGCGCCCTTGAGCTCGAGCCTCAGACGGCGGATCGATCACTGGCTCACGGGGCGGTCGGAGGACGAAGCCCTGGCCCACGCCGACACCTGGCATTCGCGCTTCGACGTCGACGCCCGCACCTTCCCCTTCTTCAAGGCCAAGGTCCGGGCCATCCTGCGCGAGCACCATCTGTCGATCCGGCTGCGCGCCGCCCGGGTCCCGGCCTTCGATCTCCGGGTCCTCGCCGATCGCCTGGCCCGGGGAGGCGCCGGCGGTCTCGGCGCCGCGGACGAGTCTCTCGCCGGGCTCCGAGCGCTGCGCTCCCGGGAACCGGCCGCCGGCGCCCGCGAGGTGGACCCGCTGCCGGGGCGCCGGCTGGTCTTCGCCGGCGACCTGCGACGAGCCGGCGACCAGGCGGTAGCGCGCCGTTTCGCGATGCAGGTGATGCCCCTCGTGCTCCAGCGCTTTCCGACCGCCACGTTCGAGCTGCCGGCTCGCGAGCCCGCCCTTCCCGTCGCCGCCCTCGCGGGGGTGAACAACACGCTCGTCACGACGCCCGATCGGCTCGCCCGCCAACGGCCGGGCGAGGTGGCGGCGATGGTCCTGCCCGCCGCGCCCGGCGCGAGCGCGGCTCCCGCGTCTCCTCTCGACGGTCCGCGCTGGGCGGCGGTCGAGTCGATCGCGATGGGCACCGCGCCGGCCCGGCGGGCGACCTGGGAGCACGCGGTGGCGGTCGCCGGGAGCTGCTGCGCGGCGCTCGAGGCCGCCGCCTCACGGCTCCCGAGCTCGCCACACGGCTCGGGGGAGGCGGCCGGCCGCGGCAGCGATGCCGGCGCCCACGGCGAGGTCGTCCCGGAGCCCTTCGAGACGATGGCGCACCGCTGGCGGGCGGACCACCGGAGCTGGCGCCAGGCGAACGCGGCGGTGTTCGAAGAACGGGAGGCTCACGAGCGGTCCCTCGTCAAAGGGCCCGCGCCGTTCGTCGTCCAAGGACTCTGCTGTCACTGCGGGCGCGAGACGCCGTTGCACGTCGATTTCGAGTTCGGCGGCGACCTCCTGGCGGCGCGGCCCAACTGGCGAGAGCGGCTCGTGTGCCAGGTCTGTGGACTCAACAGCAAGATGCGCGGGCTGCTGCACGTGCTCAGAGAGGTCGTGGTTCCGAAGGCCGATCCCCGGATGCTGGTCTGGGAGCTGGAGGACGAGCTGACCGACGCCTTGCGATCGAAGTTCAGCGACGTGACCGGCGTCTTCGGCGACGCCGGGCTGCCCCTCGTGGCCGCAACGGGGGGCGGGATCACCGGGGCCGCGAGCCGCCAGCTCTTCGACTGCCTGTTGGTCGTCGACATGTTCGAGCGGGAGCAGGACGTCGAGGCCGCGATCGCCCGCAGCCTCGCCCTGCTCGAGCCGGGCGGCGGCATGGTCTTCAGCGCGGCCTTCCTGTCGGACCGTGAGCGCAGCCGCCCCGTCGGTGGCGCCCAGCCCGGGGGGGCCAGGCGGGAGTTCGGGTGGACCTTGCTCCAGATGTTCCGCGATGCCGGGTTCGAGGACGTCGTGGCGCACTTCTTCTGGTCTCGGGCCTTCGGCTACCTGGGTCGCGAGCAGGTCGTCTTCGTCGCGCGCAAGCCCGGCCTCCATGGCGGACCGTCGTGACCGGCCCGGGCAGGCTCCCGGCAGGCGTCGGGCTGACGGCGGCGCTCGTCCTCGCGGTCGTCACGGCGGCCGCCGGCTCCGGGCTCGAGCTGGCCGACGCGGCCTCGACGCCCCCCTTCACGCATTTCAACGGCATGGTGGGCGAGCTGTACTTCCCGGAGATGACCGGGCAGGGGGCCGGCTTCGTCGACTACGACGGCGACGGCGACCAGGACGCCTACCTCGTCCAGGGGGCCCATTTCGCGGTCCCCGGGGGAGTCGAGCGGGCGAACCCCCCGTTCGCCGGGCCCGGCCGGCCGCACGACGTGCTGCTGCGCAACGACGGCGGCGGGGAGGGGATCCGGTGGATCGACGTCACGCAGGCCGCGGGCATCGTGGCGGAGGGCTACGGCATGGCCGTGGCCACCGGTGACTTCGACGGCGACGGCTGGACGGATCTCTTCACGGGCAACTACGGTCCCGACCAGCTCTGGCGCAATCGCGGCGACGGCACTTTCGAGGACGCGTCGGCGAGGCTCGTCGAGCCCGAGCCCCGGTGGACCACCTCAGCGGTGTTCGCCGACTTCGACGGCGACGGGCGCGAGGACCTCTACGTGGTCGACTACGTCGACTACTCGGTGCAGGATCCCCCGAACTGCTACGCGGCCAGCAGCCGCCGCGACTACTGCGGCCCCTCGGGCTTCGCGTCGCAGCCCGACCGGCTGCTGCGCAACGCGGGCGGCGGCGTCTTCGAGGACGTCTCGGCGCGGTCCGGCGTCGACGCCGTCGCCGGGTCGGGTCTCGGCGCCAGCGTCGTCGACGTGGACGGCGACGGCCGCCTCGAGCTCTACGTGTCCAACGACGGCCAGCCCAACTTCCTGTGGCGGATCGAGGACGGGCGGTGGCTCGACGACGCTCTCCTGGCCGGCGTGGCGGTGAACCGCAGCGGCGAGCCGGAGGCCAGCATGGGCATCGCGGCCGGCGACTTCGATCGCGACGGCGACGAAGACCTCGTCACCGTGCACCTCGACGGCGAGACGGACACGATCTACGTCAACCAGGGCAACGGGCTCTTCGACGACCGGACGCGCGAGCGCGGCCTGGCGGCGGCGACCATGCCGTTCACGAGCTTCGGCGTGGCGTGGATCGACCTCGATCGCGACGGCTGGCTCGATCTGGCCGTGGTCAACGGCGCTGTGCGGATCCAGGAGCGCGCCGAGCTGGCGGACGATCCGTATCCGCTCGCCCAGCGCAACCAGCTCTTCGCCAACCGGCGCGGCGAGTTCGTGGAGCTCTCGGACGAGCCCTTCACGGCGGGCGTGGAGGTCAGCCGCGGCCTCGTGCGCGGCGACCTCGACAACGACGGCGACCACGATCTCCTGGTGACCAACAGCGCGGGGCCGGCCCGCCTCTTCCTCGGCGGCGGCAGGCCGGGAGCGGATTGGATCGGCCTTTCCTTCGCCGGGCGGTCCCACCAGGGGGTGACGGCCGCCTACGCTTCGGGGGAGCGGCTCACCGTGCGGGCGTCGGCGGCCGGGAGCTATGCTTCGGCGGCGGATCCCCGGGCGCTCGTCGTCGGGCCCGAGAGACCGCTCGCTCTCACCATCCAGGAGCCGCGGGGCACGATCCGCCTGAGCGCGCCGCCTCTCGGCCGCTACCTGAGATTCCCATGACGCCACGCGCCCTCGCCCGCCGTCTCCTCCTCACGGCTCTCGTGCCGGCCGCGCTCGCCGCCGCCGAGGCCGGCGAGATTCCCGACCCGGATCTCTCCGCCCTGGAGCCGGTGGTGGCGCGGCAGCTGGCGGAGGTTCGCGATCTGACCCTGGAGACGGTGACGGGCCCCGCGGCCACGGACGCGGAGAAGGCCGGGGCCTGGTGGGAGCTGGGCCGCCTCTACCACGCCTACCGGCTGCTCGAGGCCGCGGCGGTCTGCTACCGCGAAGCCGGCCGGCTGGACGCGGGAGGCGGCGACTGGCCCTATTACCTGGGTCAGGTGGCGGCCGCCCAGGGCGATCTAGAGGCTGCCGTCGAGCACTACGGGCGGGCGCTGACCGTCCTGCCGGACGACCTGGCTCTTCTCGTCCACCTGGCGGACGCGCTCGTCGAGCTCGACCGGCCGGCGGAGGCGCGCGAGATGCTCCGGCACGCCGCGGCGGTGGCGCCCACCGCTCCCGTCGTCTGGGCGCGGCTGGGCGAGCTGGCGCTCTCCGAGGGCGACTACGAGGAGGCCGTGCGCCTGCTGACCGCGGTGCTCGAGGCCGTCCCCCAGGCCTCGCGGCTCCACTACGCGCTGGGCCAGGCCTACCGCGGCCTGGGCGACCTCGAGAAGGCGCGCGAGCACCTGGCGCTGCGCGGCGACGTGGGCCTTGCCCCCAGCGATCCCCGAATGGAGGAGCTCGCCGGGCTGCAGGTGGGGGAGCGGGTGCACCTCCTGCAGGGCCGCAAGGCCTTCCAGGCCGGCAGCTACGGGGAGGCGGCGGCGGAGTTCCGGGCCGCCGTCGAGGCCAAGCCCGACAGCGTCAGAGCGCGCGTGAATCTCAGCGCGGCGCTGGCCGGAATGGGCGACACGGCCGGCGCGGCCGACGAGCTGCTCCACGCCGTGGCCCTCGACCCGGGCAACGCCACCGCCCGCTTCAACCTGGCTCAGCTGCTGGCGGCGCGCGGCGACCACGAGCTGGCGATCGTCCACTTCGAGGCCGCCGTCGGCCAGCAGCCGGAGGACGAAGAGGCGTGGATCGGCGAGGCGCAGTCGTGGATCGCGCTCGGCGACTTCGCGCGCGCCGTCGAGCGGCTCGAGACCGCCAACGCCATCCTGCCGCGGTCGACGACCGTGGCCTTCGCGCTCGTCCGGATGCTGGCCGCCGCGCCGGATCGCTCGCTGCGCGACGGCGCGCGCGCTCTCGAGCTCGCGCGCCAGGTCTTCGACATCCGCCCCACCACGGACTTCGCCGGCCTCGTGGCCCTCTCGATGCGGGAGCTCGGCCGCTGCGCCGACGCGGCGCAGTTCCTCGACGACCTCATCGCCAGCAACGAGGGACGCAACGAGGCCGGCGCCGAGACCCTCCGCGCCGAGCGCGCCGCCATCGCCGACCTGACCTCCTGCCGGCCCTGAGGCCGGGCGGCGGCCGTCAGCGCCCGGCCGCCCGGGCCGCCGCCGGCCTCAGGTAGAGCGGCTCGAGCAGGGTGGCGGCGCTCCATTCGAGCGCGGTCGCCGCGGCGAACCGCAGGGCCAGCGGCGCCAGCTCCGGCCCGTCGACCAGCTCCACGGAGCCCGGCAGGACCTCCCGCAGGGCCGCGGTACCGTGCCCGACGACCCAGCCGGGCTCGAGGCCGGCGATCCCGGCCGCGGTTCTGAGCTCCGCCGCCGCGGCGGGCCGGCCCGCCGCGAAGAGCTTGACGAACCACTCGCCGCGCAGGGCGTCGACGACGCACGCCACCCGCCTCGCGGCGGGGGGCGCGGCGAGGCGCAGCACGTCGAGGGTCGGCAGGGCGGTGGCCGGGATGCCCGACGCCTGATGCAGGCCCAGCAGGGTGGAGAGGCCGACGCGCAGTCCCGTGAAGCTCCCGGGACCGCGCAGGGCGACGAGGCCGCCGACTTGGGCGAGAGCCACGCCGGCCTCGCGGAGCACCTCGTCGATCCCCCTCAGGAGGGCCTCGGAGGAGTGCGCCATGGCCATCGAGCGGCGGGCGAGGATCGTGTCTCCCGCGCCCAGGGCGACGCTGACGAGCGGCGACCCGGAGTCGATGGCGAGGACGGTCCGGCGGCCGGAGCGGGCGGTCATCGAGGGGCTATACTGACGCGCTCATGTCGTCGCCCTCCGGCCAGCTGACGCCGATGCTCCGCCACTACCTGGCGACCCGGGCGGAGCACCCCGACGCGGTCCTCCTGTACCGCATGGGGGACTTCTACGAGGTGTTCTTCGACGACGCAGTGCGGGTGGCTCCGATCCTCGAGGTCACGCTGACGGCGCGCAACAAGGGCACCGACAACGAGGTGGCGATGTGCGGGGTGCCGTATCACGCGCTCGAAGTGTACCTCGCCAAGCTCGTCAGGGCCGGCGTCAAGGCCGCGATCTGCGACCAGGTCGAGGACCCGAAGGAGGCGAAGGGCCTCGTCCGCCGCGAGGTGACCCGGGTCGTCACGCCGGGCACGCTGTCGGACCCGGATCTGCTGGAGGGCAAGCGGGCCAACTACCTCGGCAGCGTCATCTGGAACGGGGACGCCGGCGCCGGCGCCTTCCTAGAGGTCTCGACCGGGCACTTCCAGGTGCGGCGCTGGCCGTCGAGCGAGCAGGCCGTGGAGGACCTCCGCCTGCTGCAGCCCAGCGAGGTGCTCTTCGAGGGGGAGGGGCTGCCGGCCGCCGTCCAGCGCTGGATCGACGCGGCGCCCTGCCGCACGCCGCTCGACGGCGACCGCTGGTTCGACCCGCAGCGGGCGTCCGAGGAGCTGCGCGGACAGCTCGGCGTCGACAGCCTGCGCGGCTTCGACCTCGAAGACGGGGAGCCCGCGGTGCTGGCCGCCGCCGCCGCACTGGCCTACGCGCGGGCCACCCAGCACAGCGATCTGGCGCACATCCGCCAGCTCGCGGTCGCGGCGCCGCGCGACGGCATGCTGCTCGACGCCACGACGCTCGCCAATCTCGAGATCTTCCGCACCCTGCGCGACGGGGCGCGGGGCGGGACGCTCAGGTCGGTCGTCGACCAGACCAAGACCGCGGCTGGCGGGCGGCTGCTCGTGGAGTGGCTGCGGCAGCCGCTGGCCGACCCGCTGGGCATCGAGGCCCGCCACGCGGCCGTCGCCGAGCTCGCCGCGGGCGAGCGCGGGCGCGGCCGGATCCGCGCCGCGCTCGCCCGCGTCGGCGACCTCGAGCGCCTGCTGACCCGCGCCGTCCTCGGGACGATGACTCCCCGCGAGGCCGCCGTCCTGCGCGACACCCTGCTCGCGGCGCCGGAGCTCTCGGGGGAGCTGCGGGAGATGCAGTCGTCGCTTCTGCGCTCGATCGCGGCGGCCGATCCGCTGACGGCCCTGGCGGCGGAGCTCGAGCGGGTGCTCGTCAAGGAGCCGCCGGCGCGGGTGAAGGACGGCGGCGCGATCCGCGAGGGGGTGGACGCCGAGCTCGACCGCCACCGCTCGCTCGCCCGCGACAGCAAGCGGCACGTCCTGGCGGTGCAGGAGCGCGAGCGCCGGCGGACCGGCATCGGCTCGCTGAAGGTGCGCTACAACAAGGTGTTCGGCTACTACATCGAAGTCACCCGGGCGCACGCCGACGTCGTCCCGGACGACTACGTGCGCAAGCAGACCCTGGTCAACGCGGAGCGCTACATCACGCCCGAGCTCAAGGAGCTCGAGGAGGCGATCCTCGGCGCCGAGGAGCAGCAGCTCGCCCTCGAGCGCCGCCATTTCTCCGCGCTGGTGGCCGGGATCGCCGCGGCGGGGGCGGCCCTCCGGGCGCTCGCGGGCGCGCTCGCCGCGCTCGACGTGCTGGCGAACTTCGCCGAGGTCTCCGTGCGGCGGCGCTACGTCCGCCCCGAGATGGCGCCGCCGGGGGAGCCGATCGCGATCGCGGAAGGCCGGCACCCCGTCGTCGAGCTGCAGCCCGGGGTCGACTTCATCCCCAACGACGCCGACCTGAGCGCCGACGAGTCGCAGATCGTCCTCCTGACGGGCCCCAACATGGGGGGCAAGTCGACCTACCTGCGGCAGGTGGCCCTCATCGTCGTCCTCGCCCAGGCCGGCTGCTTCGTGCCGGCCCGCCGCGCCCGGCTCGGGGTCGTCGACCGGGTCTTCACCCGCGTCGGCGCCAGCGACGACCTCTCCCGCGGCGAGTCGACCTTCATGGTCGAGATGATCGAGACGGCGAAGATCCTCCACCAGGCGACGCCCGAGAGCCTCGTCATCCTCGACGAGGTGGGCCGCGGCACGGCCACCTTCGACGGCCTGTCGCTGGCCTGGGCGATCGTCGAGTTCCTGCACGAGGAGCGGCGCCCCAAGACCCTCTTCGCCACCCACTACCACGAGCTCACGGAGCTCGCCTCCCTGCTGCCGCGGGTCGTCAACCGCACGATGGCCGTCAAGGAATGGGACGACCGGATCGTCTTCCTGCGCCGCGTCGTCAAGGGCAGCGCCGACAAGTCCTACGGCCTCCACGTCGCGCAGCTCGCGGGCATCCCCGCCTCCGTCGTCAAGCGCGCCGAGGAAGTCCTGCGCAACCTCGAAGCCCAGGAGTACGACTTCAGCGGCCGCCCCAGGCTCGCCCGCGGCACCACCCCCGAATCCGCCGCGCCGGACCAGCTCCACCTCTTCTCCCCACCCGAGGACGTGATCGTCGACGTCCTCCGCGAGATCGACCTCGAGCGCCTCTCGCCGCTGGCGGCGCTGAACCTGCTGCACAGCCTCAAGAAGAGGCTGGAGGAGTAGGCCGGGGCGATCGAAGGCGTGGGCGGGAACCGATCCAGCCTTCTTCTTCCTGCCGAACCCGCAGCTTCCGGAGAATCTCGCGTATCTCGCAACCGTCGAGTCTCTCGACAACGACTGGGGGCTGTTGGCCGGCTTCCTCTGGCGGCTCGCTCCGCGGTGGCGCACCGGGGGCTTCTTCCGGCAGGGACCGGAGTTCGCGAGCACCTCGACGACGACGGCCGGTCCGCTGAATTTCTGGGACCTCCCGGTCGGCTCGTCGCGAGTCATTCTGCGGCGGCCCATGGTCTTTCCGGATGCCTACGGCCTCGGCTTCTCCTATCGAGCCCGAGGCGAGCGCCTGACCCTGGCTTGCCAATGGGAGCGGATCGGGTACTCCAGCCTCCTCGGCTACTTCAACGCCAACGGCTACCAGAACGAGCTGGAAGACGGGGATGAGCTCCACGTGGGAGCCGAGTACCTCTATCTTCGCTCGAAACCGGCGATTGCCGTGCGGGTCGGCGCCTGGACCGACCCGGCCCATCGGATCCACGACGACAGCCACTATGTAACTCGGGCCGTACTGCCGCACGGCGAGAATGAGCTGCACCTCTCCGCCGGGCTCGGCGTCGTTTTCTGGGAGCTCCAGCTCGACGTCGCGGTGGACTTTTCAGATCGCGTCGACGCGATCTCTCTCTCTACGATCTACAGCTTTTGATTCCCAGGGGCCTGGTCGTACTTCCACCGTGCCTCTCGGAGCCCGCCGAGAAGTTACCGCCGGTTGTCTGGCGGCCCACTGTCGCTGTCGGATTCCTCGTCGTTGAACTCCTTGATGACCCTCCCGAAGCCCTCGAGGATCGACCTGTCCGCCGTGTAGTCGGCTGCGATAGGGACGATGGTGATGAAGCCGGCGTTGAAGGAGGCTGCATCGGAGCCCGGAACATCCGGCGTGGGATCTGTGCCTGCACCTCTGATCCCGCCGGGCGAGCTTGCGCCGACCGGGATGGCCGAGCAGGCAAAGCACCCGAAGTCGAGGGCGAGCGGAGTGCCCCTTCTCACCCAGAGCTTGCCCTGAACGTTCAGGCTGACTCCCTTGATGTCTTCAGCACCGACCGGCGGATAGTTGATGTTGAGGCCGATACCCGGAGGCAGCAGTCCCGGCTCGTTGGCGAGGAACTCGGGTTTGGTCTCGAGGTGGGAGATGAAGCCTGCGACAAAGCTCGCCACATCGGCGAAGTGTGCTTCGTTTGCCGCCTCACACGCCGCGAGGTCCCCACCCGGCGGATCATCTGTGTCGCAGGGTTCGTCAGTGCTGATCGCGATCGCCGGAAGGGAACCGTTCAGGTAGTTTGCGATCGCCGCGATCGTGCCACCTACCGTGCCCGAGAACTGAGTTGCGGCGCCGATGTTCGCGCTCGTGTTGATGCCCATCACGAGAACGTCGGGGGCGACGCCTCCGTTCGCTTCCTTGGCGATGCCGATCGCGATCAACGCGCTGGTGGCCGGCTCCGCGCCTTCGGTGCCAGGGGCGGTCGCCACGGAGTACTCGTTGGGAGACTCTTTCTTGATGACCAGATCGCTGACGAAGTTCCCGGCCGCGCTGCTGCCACTCTGCTCGTCGAGCGGGCCCGCCAACGTGACGTTGTGCCCCGCTCCCTCGAGCGCCGTCTTCATGGCCTGAATGCCGGGAGCATCCCAGCCGTCATCGTTGCTGAGCGCGATTTCGAGCGCGGAAGCGCCAGCCGCGAATGCAAGTGTCGAGAGCAGGACAGCACAGAGCTGCATCGCGGACTTCATGGTAGGCCCCTTTGAGATTCCATCTTCACTCGACCTCGAGTCTACCGACTCCCCTTGGGGACACCATTTGACTGGCCTTTCCGTCCCCACCCCCCGCGCTAGGGTCCCCGGGGGCGGGGAGCTGGCCGCCACCGCAAGCTGAGCTTCGGGGACGAGGGTCCGGGGCAGCCGTCAAGGGACGGTCGTCGACCATGCCGACGTGTCCCCACTCTCGAAGCCATCTTGGAAGAGCGGATCATGGAGCTCGAATCGGCGGCTCCAAAGCTCGTAGTCGTTGCTCCAGACTACGACGAACTCGCCCGCCGCGTTCATGGCGACGTCCGGGTCCAGCGCGGCGCTCGAGGTGCTGGTGTTGACCTGGAACTCCCCGGTCAGGGGGGCGCCCGACGCGTTGAAGGCGCGACCGTAGGCGAGGAAGTCACCTCCTCCGACTCGCCGCCACGCCACGACGAAGCTGCCGGTGTCCCTCCCCCCGACGCCGGGGCCGGCGCTTCCGCTGCCCGCCTCGTCGATCCTGAAGTCGTCACCCACCGGTGTGCCGGTGGCATCCACTCGGCGGCCGCGGACGCAGTTGAAGCCGCAATCGACGCTGAGCCAGACGGCCACGAAGCCGTCGCCCGCCGGGGCCACGGCGGGCCGGGTCTGCTGGTCCGTCGTCGTGCTGTTGAGCGCGAAGTCGGGCCCGGAGGGCGCACCCGAGGGACCGAAGTGGCGCGCCCGGATGCAGCCGTCGCTGGGGTCCTCCGGAGCGCAGTCGTCGCTGCTCCAGACCACCAGTGCACCGCCGTCGGCCTGCGTCGCCAGCCGCGGATCCGTCTGCTGCCCGGTGGTCGAGCTCACCAGAAACGAGGCCGCCGGCGCCCCGGCGAACGGGACGATCCGCCCGCGGATGGCGACGTCCTGGGGCGAACCCGTCCAATCCTCCCAGGCCACGAAGAAGGAGTCCGGGCGGACCGCGACCGCCGTTCGAGCGGCGATCGCCTCGGTGGGTACGTCACTGACCTGCACCTCCGATCCGACCGGCGTGCCGTCGACCTCGTAGCGCCGCAAGAACACGTGCTCCAAGAAACCGAGCGGGTACTGGTACTCGCTCCAGCTGATCACGAACTCGCCGTCGCCGAGCGCAGCCAGGCCAGCGCCCCGGGAGAAGGGGCCGATCTCGAAAGCCGGCTCGAGGCCCGCGGGGGTGCCGCCCCGCGCGGCGATGAACCCCGAGAACTGGTCGAAGTGGAGGCCGAGGAAGTTGCCCTCCTCGTCGATGGCCGTTCGGGCCCCAATGTTGGTGCCGCCCCCTCCGGTCAGGAAGACCTCGTCCTCCAACGCGACCACGATCGGCGGGGAGTCCCCCGCGAACAGCATTGTCCCCGCCAAGGTGACCAACGCCAGTCCGAGGCGGGCTCTCATCCGAGATTCGCCGTTTGCTTCATCGACGAGCTCCTTCGTGCCCGATTGTAGTGTGATGGTGCCGACTTCCGAGCTGCGTCTTGGCCGAACTCGTACGAGAGGCGGTCCGTCAGGTCTGGCTGCGGCCCGGCAACGAGGGGCCGGTGGCCTCCCGCCGCGATCAGCCGAAGTCGAAGCGATCGAGGTCCATGACCTTGTTCCAGGCGGCCACGAAGTCGCGCACGAACGCCTCCTGCGCGTCGTCGCACGCGTAGACCTCCGCCAGGGCTCGGAGCTGGGAGTTCGAGCCGAAGACGAGGTCGACGCGGGTGGCGGTCCACCTGGGCTTGCCCGTCGCGCGGTCGCGCCCCTCGAAGACGCCCTCGGAGTCGGCGGACTCCTGCCACTCCGTGCCCATGTCGAGCAGGTTCACGAAGAAGTCGTGGGTGAGGGTCGCGGGCCGGTCGGTGAAGACGCCGTGCGCGGACCGATCGGCGTTGGCGCCGAGGACGCGCAGGCCGCCGACGAGGACCGCCATCTCGGGAGCGGTCAGGGTCAGCAGCTGCGCCCGATCCACCAGCAGCTCCTCCGCCACTCTGCCGTCGCCGTTGCCGAGGTAGTTGCGGAATCCGTCCGCGGTCGGCTCGAGCACGGCGAAGGAGTCGACGTCGGTCTGCTCCTGCGACGCGTCCGTGCGGCCCGGGGCGAAGGGAACCTCCACGTCGTGCCCGGCGCTCTTCGCGGCCCGCTCGACGGCGGCGCACCCGCCCAGGACGATCAGGTCGGCGAGCGAGACCTTCTTGCCGCCGGACTGCGCGCCGTCGAAGCTCTCGCGGATCTCCTCCAGGACCCGCAGCACCCTTGCGAGCTGGGCCGGCTGGTTGACGGCCCAGTCCTTCTGCGGTGCCAGGCGAATGCGCGCCCCGTTCGCCCCGCCGCGCTTGTCGGAGCCGCGGAACGTCGACGCCGACGCCCAGGCGGTCGCGACGAGCTCGGAAACGGACAGTCCCGATTCGAGGATCCTGTCCTTGAGCGCGGCGACGTCGTCCGGCCCGATCAGCTCGTGGTCGACCCTGGGGACCGGGTCCTGCCACAGGAGCTCCTCCGCCGGAACCTCCGGGCCGAGGTAGCGCGAGATGGGCCCCATGTCGCGGTGGGTCAGCTTGTACCAGGCCCTGGAGAAGGCTTCCGCGAGCTCCTCCGGGTTCTCGTGGAAGTGCTTCGCGATGGGTCCGTAGACCGGGTCCACCTTCAAGGCGAGGTCCGCCGTGGTCATCATCGGGGCGTGTCTCTTCGACGGATCGTGAGCGTCCGGCACGGTGCCCTGCGCGGACGGGTCCTCTGGTGTCCACTGGTGAGCACCGGCGGGACTCTTCACCAGCTTCCACTCGTAGCCGAAGAGGTTCTCCAGGTAGTTGTTGTCCCACTTCGCGGGGTCGGTGGTCCACGCGCCCTCGATCCCGCTGGAGATCGTGTCGCCGGCCTTGCCGCTGCCGAAGGTGCTCTTCCAGCCGAGGCCCTGCTCCTCGATGCCGGCGCCCTCGGGCTCGGGACCGACGTACTGGTCCGCGGGGGCGGCGCCGTGGCACTTGCCGAACGTGTGCCCGCCGGCGACGAGCGCCACGGTCTCGTAGTCGTTCATCGCCATGCGAGCGAACGTCTCTCGGATGTCCCGGGCCGAGGCGAGCGGATCCGGGTTGCCGTTCGGCCCCTCCGGGTTCACGTAGATGAGACCCATCTGGACGGCGCCGAGAGGGTCTGCGAGCTCCCGGTCGCCGCTGTAGCGCTCGTCTCCGAGCCACTCGGCCTCGGGCCCCCAGTAGATGTCCTCCTCCGGCTCCCAGACGTCCTCGCGCCCGCCGCCGAAGCCGAACGTCTCGAGCCCCATCGACTCGAGAGCGCAGTTGCCGGCGAGGATCATCAGGTCGGCCCACGAGATCTTGCGGCCGTACTTCTGCTTGATCGGCCACAGCAGCCGGCGGGCCTTGTCGAGGTTTACGTTGTCGGGCCAGCTGTTCAGCGGCGCGAAGCGTTGCGTGCCGGAGGATGCGCCGCCTCGGCCGTCGCTGATGCGGTACGTGCCCGCGCTGTGCCAAGCCATCCTGATGAACAACGGCCCATAGTGACCGTAGTCGGCCGGCCACCAGTCCTGCGACGTCGTCATCAGCTCGACGAGGTCCCTCTTCAGGGCCCCGAGGTCGAGACTCGCGAACTCGGTGGCGTAGTGGAACTCCCTGCCCATCGGATCGGACAGGGGAGAGTTCTGGTGGAGCATCCTCAGGTTCAGCTGATCGGGCCACCAGTGCTGGTTCGCCACGGTCCCGGCCGCCGAGTGTCTGTGGGTTCCGCTCATCACGGGGCATTTGCTCTCGCTCGTCATGTTCGTTCGCTCCAATCGTGTTCTACGGCTCTTCTCGACCTGTTCTGGTGCGAGGACCGCGAGTCCCCGGGATGTGGTGAAGCACGGTGGGCGTCTCGCGAACCGACGCCGCACAGCTCGCCTCTTGCCGCGCTTGCGCAAGTCCGAGCCGGCGCCGGCCGGCGGCCTCCGCCCGTGGCAGCTGTCCGCGCGCTCCACAGTGTAGCGAACGGCCGGTTCCCACGCCACTTCCCCCTCGCGGGCGCCCTTTGGGGTGCAGGGAGAGATGCGTTAGCGGCGCCCTTCAGGGCTCCTCGGCGGACCAGAGTGGGACGTCGGTCCGCGGAAAGTCGTCGCCCTTGCACAGCAGCCGCTCGCCCGAGGTGCGGGCCAGCGCGTAGCTCGCGCAGTCGCCCAGGCTCAGGGCGGCGGGGTGTCGGCCCCTGCCGTACCTCTCGTAGGCCGTCCGCGCGATCCGGACCTGCTCTTCGTCGAGGCTGACGACGCTCAGGCCGGCGGAGTGGATCAGCAGATCCAGATCGCGAGCTCCCGCCGCGCCCTTGCGGCTGCGGATCACGATCGCCGCCTCCAGGGCGGACACCGCGCCCACCAGGCGGCGGGGGTCGCTGGCGATGGCGCGCGCGAAGGACTCCGCCTCGGGCTCCGCCAGCAGGATGGCGAGGAGGGCAGAGCTGTCGACGACCATCAGCCGATGACCGTCAGCCGAACGAGCCGTTCTCGTCGTAGCCGAGGATCGCCTCGGGGCTCCGTTCGTCGAGATCCGGTAGGGCGGCGCAGCGGGCGGAGATCGCGAGGATCGTCTCCACCAGATCCGGCGCCGTCCGCCGGCCCTTGAGCCTCTCCAGACGCTCTTCCAGCGAATGCAGCACGGCCGACGTCAGGCTCTCGCCGGTCTCCCTCGCGACCTCCCGCGCCAGCCTCTCCGCCCGGTCGTTCTTGATGCTCAGAGCCACTTCGTCTCCGAGAAGGGTAGAATCTTCCTCAGAGTATAGAATCAAGACACTCCTCAGGCAAGTAGGGCCAGGCAAGTCAGGCCCAGTGCCGGTTGGCCCGCCGGCCGGGCTCAGAATGGGATGTCGTCGTCGAACTCGCTGCCGCCGCCGCTGCCGCTGTCGGGCGCGCCGCCGCCGCGGCTGTCCATGGAATCTCCCTTGCGGCCGAGCATCTGGAAGTTCTCGCAGATGATCTCGGTGCGGTAGCGCTTGTCGCCGTGGGTCTTGTCCTCCCAGGAGCGGGTCTCGAGGCGGCCCTCGATGTAGACCTGCTTGCCCTTGGTCAGGTACTGGCCGGCGATCTCGGCCTGGCGCCCCCAGCAGACGATGTCGTGCCACTCGGTCTTCTCCTGGAGGTTGCCGTCGCGGTCCTTCCACTTGCGGGTCGTGGCCACGGAGAAGTTCGCCACGGGCTGTCCCGACGGGGTGGTGCGCACTTCGGGGTCGCGGCCGAGGTTGCCGATGATGATTGCCTTGTTGACCATTGTCTCTCTCCTTCTCTCCCGGCGATGGCTGTCGCGCCTTCGCCCGGACGTCTACACGTCCCCGTGGGAGGTGCGTGCTCGGTTGTCGTGGTGCGCTCCGCCCGGCTCGGCGACGGGCCGGCGACGGGCAGTCAAAGGTATCATCGAGTCGAGGAGACGGAAACCGTGCGTCTGGTCTTGCAGCGGGTTTCGGAGGCCGCCGTCAGCGTCGACGGCGAGGTCGTCGGCGAGATCGGCCGGGGGCTCGTCGTCCTGGTCGGCGTCGAGCGCGGCGACGGCGCGGCCGAGGCCGTCAAGGCGGCGGCCAAGCTGGCGGGGCTACGGGTCTTCGAGGACGCCGCGGGCGCGATGAACCTCGACGCGCGGGCGGCGGGCGCCGATTTCCTCGTCGTCTCCAACTTCACCCTGGCGGGAAGCCTCGCCAAGGGGCGCCGCCCCTCCTTTGACCGGGCGGCGCGGCCGGAAGAAGCGGAGCCCCTGGTCGAGGTCGTGGCGGAGGAGCTCAGAGAGATCGGCTTCGCGGCGCCGACCGGGCGCTTCCGAGCCCACATGATGCTGGCCCTCGTCAACGACGGCCCGGTGACCTTCGTGCTCGACGTCCAGCCCTCCGGTTAGGGCTTGGGGTCGCGCGGGCGGCGCTGCCGGGCGGCCATTCCGGCGCTTTCGAGATCCCGGCGGGCAGGCCGGCCGGAGTCGCTGCCGGCTCCGGCGAGCGCGGCCGCCGGTCAGATCGGAACCCTGAGCGGCTCGTCGTCGCGGTGGCCGCTGAGCTCGTCGGCCTGGGCTTGGAGGGCCACCATTCGCTCTTCGAGGCCGGCGCGGAGGGCTTCTGTGGCGTGGGCGTCGGAGCTTGCGGGGACATCGAGGAGCTCGCCGTAGACGACGTCGACCCGCGCGAAGGGCAGCGGGAGCATCGTGCGGTCCCAGGCGCGGCGGAAGATCTTCGCCGGTCTGGCGGAGGCGGTGACGGGGAGGATGCGGCCGCCGGTCCAGCGGGCGAGACGGACGATGCCGCCCTGGACCCGTCCGCGCGGCCCGCGCGAGCCGTCGACGGCGAGGGCGGCCCCCGCCACCGGGGTGTGGCGGACCCGCCGCACCATCTCCTGGAGGGCCTGGAGGCCGTCGCGCCCCGACGAGCCGCGCACGACCTCGAGCCCGAGACGCTCCTCGATTCTCGCCATGGCCTCGCCGTCGAGGCTCTTCGAGCACATCGACACCCAGGTGCCGTGGCACTCGCGAACCAGGTGGCGCAGGAGCGCGAAGGTCCGGCCGTGGAGGAAGGCGACGATCGTCGGGGAGGATCCGGCGAGCGCCGCCTCGAGGTGCTCGCGGCCGGTGACGCGGTAGCGCCACGTCCGGTCCAGGAGGTTCAGGATCCCGAGCCCCAGGGGTGGCGCCAGGCGGAGCATGACGAAGCGCTTGAACGGCGGGACCCGGTCCGCGGCGGCCATCGCGGCCTATCGTGGCGGCGGCGCCGGCGATTGTCCAGCGGTCCGGCGGCGCCGACTGTGGTAGAACTCGCTGGCCGCAAGTGCCTGATTCGGGAGGATCCCATGCGCCGTAGGAATACCGGACTCCGCTCCTGGCTGCTGCTCGTGCTCTGCCTGGCCGTCTCTTCCGTGGCCTGGGCCCGCAAGCCCCGCGAGGCTCCCGCCGTCCCCCCGGGATGGGCCGACGAGGTCTTCGCGGGGCTCGAATGGCGGCTCGTCGGTCCCTACCGCGGCGGGCGGTCGGCGGCCGTCGCCGGCCTCGCGTCGCAGCCCAACGTCTACTACTTCGGGTCCACGGGCGGCGGGGTGTGGAAGACGACCGACGCCGGCACGAGCTGGACGAACGTCTCCGACGGGTTCTTCGGCGGCTCGATCGGCGCCGTGGCGGTCTCCGACTGGGATCCCAACGTCGTCTACGCGGGCGGCGGTGAGAAGACCGTCCGCGGCAACGTCTCGCACGGCGACGGGGTGTGGAGATCGACGGACGCCGGCAAGACCTGGAGCTTCGCCGGGCTCGCGGACTCGCGCCACGTGACGCGCTTGAGGATCCACCCGCGCGATCCCGACCGCGTGTACGCGGCCGTGCTCGGCCACCTCTTCGGCCCCAACGAGGAGCGCGGCGTCTACCGGTCGACGGACGGCGGGGCGAGCTGGCAGCGCATCCTCTTCGTGAACGAGAACGCGGGCGCCGTGGACCTGGCGATGGATCCCACCAACCCGCGAGTCCTCTACGCCACCTTGTGGCGGGTCCGCCGAACGCCCTACAGCCTCGAGAGCGGCGGGGAGGGCTCGGGCCTGTGGAAGTCGACCGACGGCGGCGACAGCTGGACGGAGCTGACGGGCAACGAGGGCCTGCCGGCGGGGATCTGGGGGATCAGCGGCGTCACCGTCTCGCCCTCCAACCCCGAGAACCTCTACGCCATCGTCGAGGCCGAGGAGGGCGGGGTCTTCCGCTCGACGGACGCCGGCGAGACCTGGGCGCAGGTCAACGACGAGCGCAAGCTGCGGCAGCGGGCCTGGTACTACACGCGGATCTACGCCGACCCGGCCGACGAGGACGGCGTCTACGTGCTCAACGTGCGGTTCCACCGCTCGAAGGACGGGGGCAAGACCTTCGAGCCCATCTCCGTGCCCCACGGCGACAACCACGACCTGTGGATCGCGCCCGACGACCCCCTGCGGATGGTGGAGGCGAACGACGGGGGCGCCAACGTCTCCTTCGACGGTGGCGAGACCTGGTCGGTGCAGACCAACCAGCCCACCGCGCAGTTCTACCGGGTGTCGACCGACAACGACTTTCCCTACCGCCTGCTGGGCGGCCAGCAGGACAACTCGGCGGTGCGCATCCGCAGCCGCTCGGCCTTCGGCCGGTCGATCGGGGTGCGCGACTGGGAGCCCACGGCGGGCGGCGAGTCGGGGCACGTCGTCGCCCATCCGGAGCAGCCGGACGTCGTCTACGGCGGCTCCTACGGCGGCTTCCTCATCCGGGTCGACCACCGCACCGGCGAGACGCGCTCGGTCGACGTGTGGCCGGACAACCCGATGGGCTGGGGGGCGGCGGATCTCGCGTACCGCTTCCAGTGGAACTTCCCGATCTTCTTCTCGCCCCACGACCCCAACGTCCTCTACGCGGCGGCCAACGTCCTCTTCAAGACGACCGACGAGGGCGCCAGCTGGCAGGCCGTGAGCCCCGACCTGACGCGCAACGACAAGAGCACCCAGGGGCCGTCCGGCGGGCCGATCACCAAGGACAACACGGGCGTCGAGTACTACGGGACGATCTTCGCCGCCGCGGAGTCGCCGCTCGAGCCCGGCGTCTTGTGGACGGGCTCCGACGACGGCCTCGTCCACCTGTCGCGCGACGGCGGCGAGCACTGGGAGGACGTCACCCCGGCCGGCCTGCCGGAGTGGACGATGATCAACAGCATCGAGCCGCATCCGACCCGGCCGGAGGGGCTCTACGTCGCCGCGACCCGCTACAAGCTCGACGACTTCCGCCCCTATCTCTACCGGACGACGGACTGGGGCCGGAGCTGGACGAAGATCGACGGCGGGATCGCCGCCGACCACTTCACCCGGGTGATCCGCGCCGATCCCGAGCGCGCGGGCCTCCTCTACGCCGGGACCGAGCGCGGCGTGTACGTCTCCTTCGACGACGGCGCGAGCTGGCGGCCGCTGCAGCGCAACCTACCGGTCGTGCCGATCACCGATCTCGCGGTGAAGGAGGGCGACCTGGTGGCCGCGACCCAGGGCCGCGCGTACTGGATCCTCGATGACCTCGCACCCCTGCGCGGGCTCGACGACGAGGCCGTGGCGGCGCCGTTCCACCTGTTCCCGCCGTCCCGCGCCTGGCGGCTGGCCGGCGGCGAGTCCTTCCGCGAGCCGCGCTTCGAGGGCGCCAACCCGCCGGCCGGGGCGGTCATCGACTTCCTCCTCGGCGCCGTGCCCGAGGGCACGAAGGTGGCTCTCGAGCTCACCGGCGCCGAGGGCGCGGTGATCCGCCGTTTCGAGGGCGAGGTCGACTTCGAGAAGGACGAGCAGGACGAGGCGGACGAGGAAGGCGAAGCCCAGGAAGGCCAGGAAGCCCAGGAAGCCCAGGAAGGCGAGGAAGGCGAGGAGGACGAGGGCGCCGAAGCGGAGCCGGAGGAGGGCGCGGGCGAGAAGCCCGACGAGGACCGCGACCCCGTGATCGGCGAGCTCGAGGTGAAGAAGGGGCTCAACCGCTTCGTCTGGGACCTGCGGGCGGCGGCGGCCAAGGACTTCGAGGGCATGATCCTGTGGGCCGGAGACACCGACGGCCCGGTGGTGCCGCCCGGCCGTTACTCGGTGACCCTCACCGTCGGCGACCAGTCGGCCGCGGCGGACTTCGAGCTCCTGAAGGATCCGCGGTCGACGGCCACCCAGGCCGACCTCGAGGCGCAGTACGCGTTCCTCGTCGGCATCCGCGACAAGTTGAGCGCGGTCCATCAGTCCATCCGCGACATCCGCCGGGTGCGGGCCCAGCTCGGCGAGCTCGAGAAGCGGCTGGGCGACGGCGAGGAGGTGGCCGATCTGCGCGCGGCGGCGGACGCCCTCGGCGAGGCCATGGGCGAGGTCGAGAAGGCGCTCTACCAGACGCGGAACAAGAGCCGCCAGGACCCGCTCAACTTCCCGATCCGCCTCAACGACAAGCTCGGCGGGGTCGCCTCGCTGGCCGCCATCGGCGACGCCGCGCCGACGAGCCAGGCCTACGCCGTCCGCGACGAGCTGACCGCGGCGATCGACGCCGAGCTGGCGAAGCTCCACGAGCTGTGGAGCCGGGACCTGCCGGCGCTCAACGAGAAGGTCCT
>JAOTWP010000057.1 GCA_029862975.1 Acidobacteriota bacterium | reverse complement strand
GGAATGCGGTCGGCCACCCGCAGCGTCCGCTTGCGGAAGCCTTCGAAGTAATCGAGGAAGGGCTCGATCGCCGTGATCTGCATGGAGTCCACCGCCTAGTCTACTCTGCCTGTGGAGGCCGCGCGCCCCCGGGATCGCTTCGTCGGCCTGGAGCCCGTTACCGATCGAGACGCCGTTCCGTGCGCGGGCTCGCCGCCGGGCGACGCTCCGCTAGAATCCCTCGCGATGGACGTTCTCCAAGGGTTGCTCGCCCCGAAGTTCTGGATCCTCTACGTACTCCTGCTGTGCGCCCTGTACGTGCACTTCCGCGGCCGCGTGCGCCACGGGTTCGTGCGCCAGCTCACCGATCATTCCACGTTCCTGGCGCCCTACAACGTGCTGATGTACGCGTTCTCGGACGTGCCGAACACGCCGTTCGTCGACGTGGCGAGGTTCCCGGAGCTCGCGCGCCTGCGCGAGAACTGGGAGACCATCCGCGACGAGGCCGCGGCCCTCTACGACACGGGCCACGTGAAGGCGTCCGAGAAGTACGACGACCTCGGGTTCAACTCGTTCTTCCGCTCGGGGTGGAAGCGGTTCTACCTCAAGTGGTACGACGACTTCCTCCCCTCGGCCCAGAAGCTCTGTCCGCGGACCGTCGAGCTGCTCCAGCAGACGCCCTCGATCAACGCCGCCGCGTTCACGCTCATGTCCCCCCAGAGCCGGCTGGTGACCCACCGCGATCCCCTGGCCTGCTCCCTGCGCTACCACCTGGGTCTGATCACGCCCAACTCCGAGGCCTGCCAGATCGCCGTCGACGGCCAGCCCTACGTCTGGCGCGACGGCGAGGACGTCGTCTTCGACGAGACCTTCATCCATTCGCCGGTCAACGCCACGGACGAGCCTCGCATCATCCTCTTCTGCGACGTCATGCGGCCGCTCCGGTTCGCGCCGATCGCGGCTCTCAACCGCTTCGTGGTCCGCCATCTGGTGAAGGCGACGGCGACCCGGAACGAAGAGGGCGACAAGGTCGGCGCGCTCAACAAGCTCTTCGGCGGCGTCTACCGGACCCGGCTGCTAGGCAAGAAGCTGAAGGAAAAGAGCCGCCCGACCTACTACGCCCTCAAGTGGCTCCTCATCCTCGGCGGGCTGTACCTGATCTTCTTCCGCACCCTGATCGGCTAGCGCGCCCGCTCGGTGCCCGCGCCGTCGGCGCGCCGGCCATGATGTAGGATGCGCCGGCGTTCGACACTTCCTGGAGGAACGTGAGATGACTCGAGTTCGGTTCTCCGCCGCTGCACTGCTGCTCGCATCGTCGCCGCTGGCGGCAGGCGTCTACTACGAAGCGACGACCAAGACGACCACCGAGGGTCGCCAGACCGGCGACGCCTACACGGTGAGGGCCTGGGTCGAGGGCGACCGCGCGAAGGTCCTCTTCGACGAGAGTGCCAATCCCATGATGGCGCAGGGCAGCTACCTCGTCACCAACGACGGCGGGGCCACGGTCTACCTCGTCAACACCGAAGACCAGACCTACGCCGCCTTCGACCTGGAGAAGATGCTCTCGGTGGTCGGCGACCTCGACGAGATGACGGGCGGCGCCGTGAGCATAGACTTCGCCGACGGGAGCTCCGAGGTGCTGTCCAGGGGGCCCGGCGAGGCGGTGCTGGGAAGGCCGACGACGCGCCTGGAATGGAAGGCGGCCTTCACGATGAAGATGAAGATCCTCGGCATGAGCCGGGAGAACCGGATCGAGACGGTGACCGAGGCGTGGCTGAGCGACCAGCTCGGCGACCAGGGCTTCGGCATCTGGCTGCGCAAGGGCCCGCCCAAGACCGGCGACGCGGACCTCGACGCCGCGCTGGCGGCGGGCTGGCAGGACTTCGACGGCTTTCCGTTGAAGAGCGTGACGCGGACCGTGAATACTGGGGAGAAGGGCAAGTCCCGGACCTCGATCTCCACCACCGAGGTGTCGGTGCTGCGCGAAGAGGCGGCTCCGGCCGGCGCGTTCGAGATTCCCGCGGGCTTCACCGAGGTGAGCCTCATGCCGACGGTCGCGGACGAGGAGGAGCCCACGAACCCGCTCAAGGGGCTCTTCGGGCGCAAGGGCAAGAAGAAGGACGGCAGCTGACGCTGCGCCGGGGGCTTGCCGCGTTCGCGGTCCTGCTGGCCGGCGGCCTCGGCGGCAGCGGCCGGGCGCCCGGCGCGGCGGCCGCCGCGCCGCCCGATTCCGGCAGCCAGCAGGTGCGCAATCGCGGCGCGGGCAAGGACCGGTGGTGGGACGCCCTGCCGCGCGCCGCGTGGGCGGCGCTGCCGCGCGTCGCGCAGGGCCAGGATTGGTTCGAGGTCTACGAGGTCCGCCCCGGGATCTTCGCCATCTACGAGCCGGGCCAGTTCGAAGAGGTCGTCTCGTACCTCATCGTCGGCTCCGAGCGGGCGCTCTTGTTCGACACGGGCCTCGGCATCGGTGACGTGCGGCGCCTCGTCGGCGAGCTGACCGACCGCGAGGTCGCCGTGCTCAACTCGCACACCCACTACGACCACGTGGGCGGCAATCACGCCTTCGCGACGATCTACGGAGCGGATCTCGGCTACACGCGGGAGCACGAGCGCGGCCGGACCCACGGTGAGGTCGCCGAGTTCGTCGGCGAGGGCTGGATCTGGAAGCAGACGCCGGCGGGGTTCTCGATCGACGCCTACGAGTCGCGGCCCTTCGCCGTCAGCGACCGGGTGCGGGACGGGCAGGTCCTGGCGCTCGGCGGCGTTGAGCTCGAGATCCTGGCGACCCCGGGCCACGCCCCGGACGCGCTGTGTCTGCTCGACCGCCGGCGCCGCCTGCTCTTCACCGGCGACACGCTCTATCCCGCCACCCTCTACGCTCATCTTCCCGGCTCTTCCTACGAAGACTATCGGCGGACCGCCACCCGGCTCGCCGGCCTCGCCGACGCCGTCGACGTGCTGCTGCCCGCCCACAACGAGCCGGCGATGCCGGCGAGCGATCTCCTCGCCCTGCGCGACGCCTTCATCGCCATGGAAAGCGGGCGGGCGCCCTTCGTCACGACCGACGGCAATCGCGAGTACGACTTCGGGCGCTTCTCGATCCTCGTACCGGATCCGCCGCCCTTCGCCGCCGAGTAGCCGGCCCTACCGGCGGCGCACCGCCATCAGGCTCAGATCGTCGACCCGGGGGGATCCGGACAGGAACGCGTCGAGGTCGTTGCGCAGCGTCGCGAGCATCGCCGGGGCCGCTGCGCCGTGGTGGCGAGCGGCGGTCGCCCCGACCCGGCGCGGCCCGAACTCGGAGCCGGCGGCGTCCGGCGCCTCGGACAGGCCGTCCGTGAAGAGCAGCAGCGTCTCTCCGGGCTCCATGCGGGTCTCGAGCGTCTGGAACCGGACCTCGGGCAGGAGGCCGACGGGGACGCCGGTGATGGGCAGCGGCCTCACGCCCTCCGCGTGCACGACCAACGGGGGCAGATGCCCGCCGTTGGCGATCTCCAGGGCGCCGTCGTCGCCGAGCCGGGCCACCACCAGCGTGGCGTACGAGCTCGCCGTCGTCGAGGCCAGCAACAGGGCGTTGGTGCGCTCCATGAGCTCCGGGAGCGGGAGCTCCAGCCGGATGAGAGATCGCAGCAGGGCGTGCAGCTGCGACATCACCATGGCGGCCGCCACCCCCTTGCCGGCGACGTCGCCGAAGGCGATGAGGGTGCCTTCGCCGTCGGCGGGCTCGACGACGTCGACGTAGTCGCCGCTGACGGTTCCGAGCGGCTCGTAGACCCGGGCGATCTCCCAGCCGGAGCGCTCGACGCGCGGCGGCGGGAGCAGTGCCGCCTGGATCCGCGCCGCCGTCTCGAGATCGTGCTCGAGCGCCCTGCGCTGCTCCGGCGTGAGGCATCCGAGACACACCGAGACGAGCGGATCGGCGAGCAGGCGATCGCTCTCCACGGGCTCGTGGCAGACCGCGCAGGCTCCCCAGTCGCCCTGGGCCAGCCGCTCCAGAGCCGAATCGACGCTGAGCAGCAGGCGCGTCAGGTCCGGGTGCCGCGGCGGGTCGACCACGGCCGCGAGGCGCTGGCGCCGTTGCACCAGGTGATCGCGAATCAGGTGATCGTTGATCTGGCGATCGCGATTCAGGATCTCGGTGGCGGGCATCGCAGGCTCCTTTCGCCTCGGGTCGGGTCGCTGCCGGCCATCGAGTGGGAGGCTCGTACCACCTTGCCGGCAACCGTACCGGAGCTTTGTGACGGTGAGTCTAGCCGCCTTTTGCTAACCTGTCAAATCGGGTTCAGAGGTTATCTTGTATACTCGGAGAATGAGTGGCGACCGCGGCCCCGAACCGAGCCCGCCGCGTTTCGACCTGACGAGCGGCAGGCACTGCCTCGACTTCGTCAACACCCTGGAGGATCGCGGCGGCGCCGCCCGCGAGTCGCTCCGCGCCTACCCGGACCTCGTCGAGTTCGCGCGCCAGGCCGGTCGCGTCGACGAGGCGACCGCGGTCGAGCTGCTCCGCCGATCGCGCCGCGAGGGGGCCGCGGCGCGCGCCGTGCGGCGCCGGGCGATCGAGCTCCGGGAAGCCCTCTACCGGCTGCTCAGGAGCGGCTCGCCGGGCGCGGCGGCGGCCGATCTCGCGCTCCTGAACCGCGAGCTCTCCTCGGCGCTGGCCGAGCGACGTCTGGAGCCCGGCGGCGCGGGCTGGCGCTGGTCCTGGGCGCCGTCCCCGGATCTGGCGCGTCCGCTGTGGCCGGTGCTGCTCTCGGTCTCCGACCTCCTGACGTCGGAGGAGCTGGGAGCGACGCGGGAGTGCCGCGCGGACCGCTGCAGCTGGCTCTTTCTCGATCGCAGCCGCAATCGATCGCGGCGCTGGTGCGACATGCGGACCTGCGGCAATCGGGCCAAGGCGCGCCGGCACTACGGCCGGGTGCAGGCGGCGCGCCGCGCTGCCGCGGGGGCTAGTCGAGCGCCCAGGCCGTGAGGTGGCTCTCGTCCTTGACGAGTAGCCGGTTGCCGGCCAGCGCGGGGTGGGCCCAGGTCTCGCTGTCGGCCACGGTGTAGCGCACGGGAGCCCAGGCGTCCGCCGTGGCGGCGCCGATCGCGAGCTCGGCTTGCGTCGTGAGCACGATCAGGCGCTCGCCGGCGACGATCAGCGAGGCGTTGTCGCCCTCGCGCCCGGCGCTCGTCCAGAGCGCCTCGCCGGTCTCGGAGTCGAGGCAGAAGAGCTGTCCTTTCCGCTTGTCGGTGAGACCGAAGAGGAGGCCGTTGCGCCGCACGGGCGAGCTCAGGTACATCGGGAGCTCGTCGTTGCGCCAGGCGATCGCGAGCAGCCAATGCCCCTGGCCGTTGCGCCGCGGCGCCAGCGCGATCGTGCCGAGATCGAGGCCCGAGACGATCACCCGCGGGCCGTCGGCCAGGGCGGTCACGCTGTTCTGCTGGTAGGCCGTCGCGAAGGGCATCTTCCACAAGAGCTCGCCGGTCTCGGCGGCGACGGCGACGACGTGCGAGCGGCTCTGGGTGACGATCTGGGCGACGCCTTCGAGGGTGACCTCGATCGGCGAGGCGTAGCCCGGGGGGTCCCCGCTCCAGCTCCAGATCTCCCGCCCGGTCGCGAGGTCGAAGGCCGAGAGCGAGCCGGAGTCGATGCCGCCGACGTGGGCGATGAGGCGGCCGCCCACGGCGGCGGGCGACATCGCCGCCCCGAACTCCGGCCAGGCGCGGTCGAAACGGTCGGCGAAGTCGTGCTCCCAGCGCACGGCGCCGGACCCCTGCTCGAGGCAGGCCAGGCGCCCCGTCACTCCGAGCACGCAGACCGCGCCGCCGGCGACGACGGGCGTCGAGCGCGGGCCCTTCCCGTGCGCGAAGGCCGCCGGGTTGCGACGGTAGGGGACCGGCGTCGCCCGGCGCCAGATCTCCCGGCCGTCGGCCAGATCGAGGGCCCGCACCACCTCGTCCTCGCCGTCGCGCGCGTGCACGTACACGCGCCCGCCCGCGACCACGGGCGAGGAGTGGCCTTCGCCGACCTCGACCCGCCACAGCCGGGTCAGGGTGGCCGGCAGCTCGGCGGGCAGACCGTCCGGCGCCGAGCCGTCGCGGCTCGGGCCGCGCCACTGCGGCCAATCGGCTCCGACCACCGGCGACGGGCCGAGCGCTGCCAGCCAGAGAGACGCGAGCGCGGTGGGAAGGAGTCGCCGGGCTCGCATGCCGGAAGACTATCCGACCTCGGTCCGGGAGCGCACCACGGAGCACGCCGGCCGGTGCGAAGGGCTCCGCATCGCGGGCAGGCCGCTCTCGCTAGGCTCGAGCCGCAACGAAGGCCAGCGCCGCGAAATATTGACACGCCGCAGGACAAGAATTGGACGGTACGGATCGCATCGCTTCGGAACGCGAGTCCGGCCAGCCGCGCCGGCTCGTCCCCGCTCGGCCGGGTACCGCGGGGCGCTGGCGCTCCGGCGGCGAGCAGGCCGGGTCACGCCACGGGAGCCGCTCGGGCGGACTCCCGGGGATGGCACCGCTCTTGCTCCTCGGATTGGCCCGGAGGCGCTCGAAGACCGAGAGACTCGAGGACATGACGCTCATCGACGGTTCCATCGGCCCGCTCCCACCCGGCCGCCAGATTCGCAGGAGCGGCGCCGCGAGGGCCGCTCTCTTCAGCCTGTGCGTGTCGGCGGCTTCGTCGGCCGCCGTCGTCGCGGCGCCGACGACGTATCTGCACGAGACGGATCCGACCTGCCTGGGCAACTCGCCCTGCTACATGGAGATCGAGGCGGCGCTGCAGAACGTGAATCACGGCGGGACGGTGGTCATCCTGTCCGACATCACGGGCTCGATCCGGGACACCCAGGGGCGGCTTAACGTCACCGTCACCGGCTCTCCGGGCACCAGGGTGGTGGAGACCCAGATCCTCCTCGAGGAGGTCGTCACCGGCTGGACGATCAGGAACCTCGAGATGACCACTTCGTGCATCATCGAGGACGTGGCGGGCTCGATCACCCTCGAGAACGTGACGGCCAACATCATCAAGATCGGCGATCTGACCCAGGACACGGTGGCCGACATCGTCATCCGCGACAGCACGGTGCGCGGCACCGGCCCGCTGTCCGTGATCGGAGCTCCCGGCTCCTCTCTGGGCGGCTCCGTGCTGATCGAGAACAACGAGGCCGGGGCGATCAACGTCAAGCTCGACGTGGCTGCCGGGCCGCCGACCGTGCTCAGCGCGGACGTGTCGATCCTCGGCAATCAGACGGTCAACGGCGGCGGGGTGTCGATCCTGGGCTCGCCCACCAGCGGGGCCGGCGGGATCACGGGAGCCATCGAGTACTCGAACAACGCCTCGTCGGCCCTCGACGCCAAGTTCGGCGTCATCACTTTCGGCAACGTCACGGGCAACATCTCCGGCCCCGTGACGTTCACCGGCAACGATCTCGCGTGGATCGCGCTGCTCACCACGGGCTCGGTCGCCGGCGGGGTGCTGGGCCCGGTCACGATGACCGGCAACCTCGTCGAGGCGATCGAGATCGTCACCAACGGCGGGCCCATCTCCGGCCCCGTCCTCATCGCGGACAACGAGGTCCTCGATCTCGGCGGCCACACGGGCCTCGACAATCCGCTGCTGCTCGTCGACGGCGACACGGGGCTCGGCGACACGACGATCTCGAACAACACGGCGCCCGACGCCGACGTGGTGGCGCGCGCCGTCGACGGGACCGTCTCCGGCACCGTGCGGATGATCGGCAACAGCGCCGGGCTCCTGACGGTGGACTCGCGGGGCGGGGACTTCGGCCAGCCCTTCGAGGTGATCGGCAACTTCCTGCCGACCTCGGAGGACGAGCGGCTCTCCAAGCTGACCCTCCGCGCCCAGCAGGGGGGCGACGGCGCGGGCGGCGTCGTGAGCGGCAACTCCGCCGACGAGCTCATCATCAACTTCGAGGGCTTCCTCGACGGCGACCTCGTCACGGCCGGCAACGTCGTGCGCGAGCAGCTCACGGTCGTCTCCAACGGCAACCTCGGGGGCGCCACCCACGCGGTCGGCGGCAACGACTTCCAGGGCGCGAGCCTGATCAACGGCATCGATTCGGAGGTGCGGTTCAACCGCTTCGGCGGCGACGTCAGCGTCATCCAGGGGACAGCCGTCGACGCCACGCGGAACTGGTGGAGGTGCAACGAAGGCCCGGGGGCTCCCGGCTGCAGCGACACGCTGACCTCCGGCTTCCCCGTCAGTCCGTGGCTGACCTTCGGCGGCGCCGCCGCGTGCTCCGGCTCCGTCGCGGTGGCGACGTTCGACGTCCTCACGGCTTCCGACTCGACGCCGACCGTGGGCAACGTCACGCCGGGCACCGTCGTCGTGACGTCGGCGGACGGCACCGTCCTCGACAGCCCGGTCCTGCTCGCCAACGGCGCCGGCTGCTCGCGAGTGGCCGTGGCGGCGGGGGAGACCACCCCGCTCATCCAGATGACTCTCGACTCCGAGGTCGTCGCCGCCGCCGACGACTGCACCTCGGGCCCGCCGCCGCCGCCGTGCGTGGCGATCTTCGCCGACGGCTTCGAGTCCGGCAACACCGCGGCCTGGTCGAGCACGGTGCCCTGACGCGGCCCCTCAGTGCCGGCAGCCGTAGCGCCGCTCGCGCTCGTCCAGCCAGGCGGCGGTCGAGGGGTGGATCGTGTCGCCGCCCTCGAGCTCCCAGAAGAACGGCAGGCGCGGCGCCGTCTCGGGCCAGACCTGGGTCATCGTCGCCGCCTCGAAGAGCCGGCCGTTGAGCATCGTGGCGTCGACGTACTCGGTCCGGCGGTAGTCCGCGAGCGGGTTGCCGTCGATGACGACGAGGTCGGCGAGCTTGCCCGGCTCGAGCGAGCCGACGTCGCCGTCGAGTCCGAGGGCCCGGGCGCCGCTGGCGGTGGCGGCGCGCAGCATCTCCCACGGCGTGAAGCCGCCCTGGGCCAGCATCCACATCTCCCAGTGGATGGCGAGCCCCTCGCGCTGGCCGTGGGCGCCGGTGTTCACGGCCACGCCGCGGCGCATCAGCTCCCGGGCCGACGCGGCGACGTGGAAGTGGTTGTAGTGGCTGTCCGGCGCCTTCTGCCGGCGGATCGCTCGCGGCTCGACCCGCGAGCGGGGCGAGTAGCGCATCAGCCGCTCGTTCTCCCAGACGTCGTCGCGGTCGTAGAACCAGCGCTCGCCCTCGAGGCCGCCGAAGGAGACGACCAGGGTCGGCGTGTAGGCGGTTCCCGCCTGCGACCACAGCTGCAGGACGTCGTCGTAGATCGCCTTCAACGTCATCGAGTGCTCGATCGTCGTGTGCCCGTCGACGAGCTCGGTCATGTTGTGCTGGAACTTCATCCCGCCCTCGGGAACGACCATGACGCCGAGCTCGCGGCCCGCGGCGACGATCTGCTGGCGGGAGTCGCGGCGCGGCAGCTGGTAGCTCTTGACCGCGATCGCGCCGACGTCCTTCATCCTCTGGACGTGGAAGCGGGCGTCGGCGAGCGAATCGACGTCGACGTGGTAGCCGCCGCCCTTGGCGCCGTAGAGGATCGTCCCCGTCGAGAAGATCCGCGGCGCCACGATCCTGCCCGCCTTCTGCAGCTCGCTCGCCGCGAACACCTCCCAGGTGTCGTTCGAGGGATCGTGGATCGTCGTGACCCCGAAAGCGACGTTCGAGTACTGCATCCAGTTCTGCTGGGGGATGATCTGCGAGCGGCCGAACCCGCCGTGGGCGTGGACGTCGAGGAAGCCCGGCACGACGGTCTTGCCCGTGACGTCGACGACGTGGGACCCCGCCGGCACCTCGACCTCGCCGCGCGGGCCGACGGCGGCGATGCGGTTGCCGGCGACGACGACGGTGCCGTCCTCGAAGATCTCCTGCTCGCCCGCCATCGCGCCGCGCATCGTCACCACCCGCCCGCCGACGAGGGCGATGGTGCCCGCGGGGCGATCGAGGGGGACGTCGAAGCCGAGGTCGATGCCCTCGGCGAGCGGTTCCGGGAGCTCCTCCGGCGCGCCGTCGAGGAAGGCGAAGGCCGCGCTGAGGTCGCGCCGGTAGAGGAGGGGTCCGCGGCTCCAGGTGAGGGTGTCGCCGTCCTGCCAGGCGAGGAAGTCGCCGGCCCGGCCGGAGAGCTGCGCCACCGGGATCGACTCGCTGTCCTTGCCCAGCTCCACCGGCTTGCCGGTCGCCGGCAGCGGCGCGACGTAGGCGCGGTAGTCCTCGACCCAGGCGATCCAATCGCCGCCCGGCGAGACGGCCATCTCGACCATGCCCGCACCCTCGACGTGGGTGCGCTCGTCGCGGCCCTCGAGGTCGACGCTCGCCAGCACGAGCTCGTCGTCCTCGCCCGGCTCGAGGTAGAAGAGGCGCTCGCCGTCGGCGGAGAAGCGGGGGCTCGTGCCCGCGTCCGTCACGAAGGTCGATTCACCGCCCGCCGCCGGGACGGTGTAGAGCCCGGGCTCGAGCGACCACAGCGCCGAAAGCAGGTAGCCGCCGCCGATCTTCGCGTAGGCGACCGTGGCGCCGTCGGGAGAGAAGGCGGGCGCCACGTACTTGCCGGGGGTCGCGGTCAAGACGCGGCCGGCGCCGCCGGCCGCCGCGACCACCCGAACGCTGCCCTGGGTCTCGTCGTTCCAGGTGGTGTAGACGATCGAGCGGCCGTCCGGCGAGAACGCCGGGAACATCTCGAAGTGGTCCTCCTGCGCCGTCAGGCGCCTGGCCTCGCCGTCGGGGAGCGGCTTCTTCCACAAGACGCCCAGGGCCTGGAAGACGGCGCTGCGGCCGTCCGGAGAGACGACCGGCCAGCGCGGCATCTTGACCCGGAAGACGTCCGGCGCGACCTCGACGGGGACGCGCAAGGTGTCCTGCACGCTCATCTCGCGCCGCACGTGGACGGGGATCGCGCGGACCTCGCGGGACACGACGTCGAGGCGGTGGAAGCCGCCGCCGGACCAGAACACGAGCGCGGCGGAATCCGGGGTCCAGGCGATGGCGGGCGCGTTGCCCTCGGTGCCGGAGGTCTCCTGGAGGTCGCGCTCGAAACGGTCGTAGATGGCCCATTCGCGCCCCGACTCGAGGTCCTTCAAGTAGATGGCGGATTGGAGATCGACGAGTCTCCTGACGAACGCCAGGTACCTGCCGTCGGGCGACGGGGTCGGCAGCACGGCGCCGCCGGGACCGGAGACGAAGCGCTCGGTCTCGCCCGTCTCGAGGTCGTAGCGCTGGATGGCGAAGATCTCGCCGGTCGAGTCCTTGCCGTACTCCCAGATCCGGCCCGGCGTCACGTCCTGGGAGAAGTACACGTACCTGCCGTCGGCGGCGAAGGCGGGATCGGCCTGGTTCTTCTGGTCGTCGTCGCCGTGGGGCCGCTCCGTGAGCTGCAGGCCGCCCCCCTCGTGGCCGGGGTGGAACATCCAGATCTCGCCGGCGGCGATCGAGCGCGTCGACATGAAGGACTTCTTGGCGACGAGGTACTCGCCGTCCGGGCTCCAGGCCGGGTTGTGGACGAGGTGCTCCGCCTCGGCGGTGACCGGGCGCGGCTCCGAGCCGTCCGCGTTCATGATCCACAGGTTGTCGCCGCCCGCGCGGTCGGAGACGAACGCGATCTCGTCGCCGGTGGGGCTGTAGCGCGGCTGGTAGCTCCAGTCGATGCCGGAGGTCAGCGCCCTGGCCTCGCCGCCCGTGATCGGGACCGTGAAGACGTCGCCCAGCATGTCGAAGACGATCGTCGAGCCGTCCGGCGAGACGTCGACGTTCGACCACGTCGTCTCCGTCGTGTCGATGGTGATCGTGCGCGAGGGGCCCGGCGGCGCGCCGACGCTCCACTCCTCGGGCTCGCCGGCCTCCTCTGCCTCCGCGGCGCGAGCGAGCGCCGGCGCGACGAGCAGCGGCAGGAGAACGGACACGACGACGGCGAAAGCGGGCGTGGCGGATGGGCGCGGCATGGGCGGGTCTCCGGGTTCGAGTGACGGTGGACGGCGGGATCCTATCGCCTCGCGGCGCGCGGCGGCCCCGGGGCCGGGGCCGGCCGGGTGGTATCCTCGGCGCGAAGCCCGACGACCACGAAGCGGCGAGGTGCGCTCATGACGACGGCGTTGTCCCGATCTTCGACTTCGACGCTCTTCCCGGCCCGGGCGCGGCGCGCCGGCGGAGCGGCGCCCGCCGCCTGGAAGACCGTCCTCGCGCTCGCGGTCGCGCTGCTCGGCGCGGCCGGCGGCTGTCTCGCCGACGAGTGGCTGGTCTGGGTCGGCGGCGGTCTCGAGGCCGTCGAGGGGGGGTGGGCGGAGCGCCGCGGCGAGGTGCTGTTCACGCAGCGGGGCGGCACGCTCGTGTCGGTGCCCTATCCGGACGTCGATCTGGCGGCGAGCGCCTTCATCACCTGGCAGCTGGGCGGCCGGCGGCGAGTCCCCCCCCGCGCCGTCCTGCCGCCCGATCCCGGCGCCGACGCCGGCCTCGACGCCGCACCGCCGCCGCCGGCCTGCAGCCCGGCGACTCTCGTGGGGCTGCGCGGCAGCGAGACCCTCGTCGTCGCCGACGGCGAGGAGCGCGAGACCGTCCACGCGGCGTGTCTCGACGCCCCCGAGACCGACCATCGGTTCCCCGAGCTGGGCTGGTTCGGGAGGGCGACGCTGGCGGCCGCGCGGCTCGAGGTGGCGGCGGGCGACCGGGTCTGCCTCGCGGATCTCGAGCCGCCGCAGCGCGACGCGGAGGGCCACCGCATCGTCTACGTGACCCTGGCGGACGGCAGCGACTACACCGCGCAGCTGATCGGCGGCGGCCTGGGGCTTCTGCGCTCGGGCTCGTGCAGCCGCGCGGCCGGCTACCGGCGGCTCGAGGATCGCGCCATCGCCGAGCTCCGCGGCCTGTGGGGCCCACCGGGCGCCACCGCGGCCTTCGCGGCCATCCGCCAGGCGGACGCGGTCGGCGGCGGTCCGGCCCCGCCCCGCCAGCGCGCCACGGGCGGCGGCTGACGGCGCCGTTGAGAGCCCGGGCGGCTCTCGGCTTGCGGCGCTTCCGGCCGGCGCTTCCCGAGCTGGTCTTCCTTGGGCTGGCGGTCCTCGGGCTGGCGGGCTGCGGCGTGCCGTACACCTCGCAGGCCGTCTGGGGGCATTGCCGGCTCCTGATGGCGCGGCGCTCCGTCGCAAAGCTCATCGCCAGCTCGGAGACGGACGCGGCGACTCGCGGCCGGCTGGAGCTTCTGTCGGACATTCGCGACTTCGCCTCGCGAGACCTGGCGCTGCCCGAGAACAAGAGCTTCCGGACCTACGTGAGCCTCGACCGGCCCTACGTCCTGTGGAACGTCGTGGCCGCGCCGGAGCTCTCGACGGAGCCCCTGGAGTGGTGCTTCCCGATTGCCGGCTGCGTCTCGTACCGTGGCTACTTCTCCCAGCGCCGGGCCGAGCGCTTTGCCGCGACGCTGCGCGGCCGGGGGTACGACGTCGTCGCCTACGGGGTCGCGGCCTACTCGACGCTCGGCTGGTTCGCCGATCCCGCCTCGAGCACGTTTCTCGATTGGGACGAGGCGGAGCTGGCCGAGCTCGTCTTCCACGAGCTGGCCCATCAGCGCCTCTACGCCGCGGGCGACACGACGTTCAACGAGTCGTTCGCCAGCTTCGTGGCCGAGCAGGGCGTCGCGCTCTGGTTCCGCGCGACCGGCACGGAGGCCCGGGTCTCCGAGTACGCGCGGCGAGCCGGCCACCGCGAGCGCTTCGCGGGCCTGGTCGCCGGCTACCGCGCCCGCCTGCAGGCCGCCTACGACGCGCCACGGGCGGACGACTGGAAGCGGGCGCGCAAGCGGGAGCTCCTGGCCGATCTGCGAGCGGCCTACGGGCGGCGGACGGGAACCTGGGCGGACGACCCGCTCTACGACGGCTGGTTCGCGCAGGAGCTCGACAACGCCCACCTCGCCGCCGTGGCGTCGTACCACGATCTCGTGCCCGCGTTCCGCGCGCTCTACCGGCGAGCCGCGTCGAGCCTCGAGGCGTTCTACGAGGAGGCCGAGGCGCTGTCACGCCGGGAACCGGCGGAGCGCAGCGCGATCCTCACGACCCTCGCCGGCGAGGAGCCCGGCGGTCCTGCTGCGGCAGCCCGCGGCGGGTCAGCCGGCGCGGGTGGCGGCGCAGCGCCGGCGCAGCATCTCCCGGACCTCAGCGAAAGCCGGTAGCAGCGGATGCCCGGCGGCGGGGGGCGGGCCGAGGACGGCGAGGCCCGAGCAGGGGCTGCCGCCCTCCGCCTCGGCCTGGGCGAGGTTGAGCCGCGCCGGGAGGTGCTCGGGGTCGAGGGACAGGGCGTGCCGGTAGGCCTCCGCCGCGTCGTCCCAGGCCTCCCGCCGGTAGGCCGCGTTGCCGACGCCGAGCCAGGCGAGGGGCTCGTCGGGCCAGGCGGCCGCGGCGCGGCGCCAGGCGCGGCCGGCGCTCGCGGCGTCTGCGATCTCCTCGAAGTCGGCGAGGGCGCGCAGGAGGCGGTCCCGCCGGGGAGCGGCCGGCCATTCGCCGGGCGCGAGCAGGACGAGCGCCCAGCGCCCCGCCCAGTCCCACTGGCGCAGCCAGACGGGCGCCTTGCGGAGGAGGCGCCGCTCGGCGCCGGAGCGCAGGACGAAGCGGTTGGCGGCCGGGTCGAAGCCGACGACGACGGCGTAGTGCCAGACGGGAGACGACGGGACGCCGAGGTTGAGCAGGACGAGGACCGGGCGCCCGGCGGCTACCTCGGCGAGCACGGCCGCCGGCTCGGGGGGCAGCGCGTAGGCGAGGCGCCCGAAGGAGCGCCCGGCGGCGGCCATCTCGATCTGCAGGCTGCCCTCGAGCCCCGGGACGTAGACGCGCTCGACGACGCTCGCGTAGTCGGCGCGGACGCCGGCGTGGTCCAGCAGCGTGAGCAGGCTGGCCGGACCGCAGTGATGGTCCTCCTGCGGATGGAAGGCCACGGCGTCGAGCTCGACGGCTCCGGCACCGACCCCGGCCCGCGCCAGGTCGAGCCGGGGGTTCCAGCTGCAGGCCGCGAAGACGAGAAGTGCCGGACCGAGAAGAGCCCGGGCGAGAAGAGCCGGGGCGAGAAGAGCCGGCGCGGCCCCTCCGCGAGCCCGCCGGGCCCTCAGGTCGGGCGCTCCCGAAGCCGCACCGTCAAGGCTTCTTGAAGATGTCGATGACGCCCACCAGCTCGAGGATGAGGAGCACCAGGAAGGTGATCCCCAGCACCTCGATGACCGCGCCGCCGGCCGGGGCCTCGGCGATCCGGCCGGCCATCGCCTCGAGCTCCAGAGGGGTGAGCGCGGCGGCGCGCAGCCTCGCGACCTCCGGATCGACGCCGAGCGAGGCGAGCTCGGCCGCCACCTCCTGGCGGGCGAGATAGGCGTCCACGACGGCCCGCGTCGCCGCTCCCTCGCCGAGCGCCAGGGCCTCGGAGGTGGAGACCACCTCGGCCCGCGCCCCGGGCACGAGGGCAAGAAGCAGGCTGACGGTCAGGCCTGCGCAGAGAAACGGCTTCCTTCGCTGATCCATGCCTTCACCTCCTCGCGGAATCCCCTCGCGGAATCCTGTGCCCTCGAGCGCTGTCCGGCTGTGAAAGGCGGCACCACGATCCCGGAATGCTTTCTCCAGCCGGCAGCCGGTACGGCGTGGGCGACCGTCCCTCCAGGGCGGCGCGAGACCAGTCTACCGCGCCCTCGCGGCCGCGGCCGGCACCCTCCCGCCGGACGGCCGCGGCGGCCGTGCGCCGGGGTGGCCGGTCCGGAGCCCGCGAGGTATTGCGCGACGGAGCCCGCTGGCGTAGACAGGTGGCGCGGCCGGCCGCGTGCCGCGGCCCGCGCACCGGGTGCCGCGGAGACGCACGGGCCGCCAGCCGGGTCATGGCCGAGTCGACGCTCAGGCACCGCCTTCACGCCCTCGTGTTCCTCTGGGTCGCGGTGTTCTCCGTCGTCGCCGGCCTCGCCACCCAGTCCTCGCTGCCCCGGCTCAGGGAGGCCGCGCTCGAGGAGCGGACGCTGCTGGGTCTCAGCGTGGCGCGCTCGCTGGATTCGCAGCTCGAGCATCTCTTCGCCGACCTGCGCGAGCTGTCGTCGCAGATCCGGCCGCCGTTCCGGGAGCACGTCGAGAGCCTCCGCGCCCTGCGCCTCACGAGCCCCTTCCGGCACTCGATCTACGTCCTCGACGGCGACGGCGCCCTGCTCGCGGCCGACCCGCGGGCGACGGCCCCGATCGCTCCGGAGTGGCTGCGGCAGCGCGAATCCGTCACCCCGTCCCTGCGCAAGGCGCCGGCCGCCGACCCGGTCGTCGCGATCATCCAACCGTTCGCCGTGGCCGGGCGCACCCACTACCTCGTCGCGGAGATGGGGCTGCAGGGCTCGCCGCTCGGCGCTTTCCTGGAGAGCCTGGCGTCGCACCGCGAGCTCCACCTTCTCGTCGTCGATCGCGGCGGGCTCGTTCTGGCCGCGGCCGATGCCCGCGCCGTCGCGCGGCAGCTGCCCGCCGCCGAGGCGGAGCGCTCCGGGGCCGCGGCGGCGCGCCCCGGGACGGCGATCGACGCCCCCTGCTACGCCTGCGAGGGGGAGTCGGCGGACCGCTTCGTGACGATCCGCGTGCCCCTCGAGCTGGCGCCCTGGGAGGTGATCGTCCAGGAGCGGTCGAGCCGGGTCTTCGGCGCGGTCCGCTGGGCGCGCAGCGGCCTCGTCGGGGCGCTCGCGATGGTCGCCATCACCGGCGCGGCGCTTGCCTGGTCGCTGTCGCGCTCGGTCGTCGCTCCCATCCTGCGCTTGTCGCGGCAGGCCGAGGGCCTCCGGGAGGGCGACCTCTCGACGCCGATCGAGGTCGCCGCGGATCGGGAGCTGACCGTGCTGGCGGACACGCTCGACGAGGCGCGGCGCCGGCTCGCGGCGTCGCTCGAGGATCTCGAGACCATGAACGCGACGCTGGAACAGCAGGTCGACGAGCGCACCCGCGAGGTGCGCCGCCTGCTCGACCGCGCGCTGGCGGACGACGCCCGGCGGCGAAGCCTGGTGCGGCGCCTGCTGTCCGCCGGCGAGGAGGAGCGCCGGCGGATCGCAAGGGAGCTCCACGACGAGATCGCGCAACTCCTGACGGCGGTCGTGCTGGCGCTCGAGCGCATCCCTCACGAGGACCGCCGGATCGTCCAGGCCCGGGAGCTGCTGGCCCGCACCCAGGACGAGATCCGGAGGATCATCTCGGACCTGCGCCCCTCGCTGCTCGACGACCTGGGTCTCGCGATGGCCGTCCGCTCCCACGCCCGGGACTTCCTCGACGGGCGCGGGCTCTCGGTGGGCCTCGAGATCGACGAGGAGCTCCACGTGCCGGCCGAGATCGAGACCGCCGCGTTCCGGATCTACCAGGAGATCGCCACCAACATCACCCGGCACTCGGGCGCGGAGAACGTGGCGATCGAGCTCTACGTCGACGACGGCGCTCTCACCCTGTCGGTCGAGGACGACGGCGTCGGTTTCGAGCCGGCGGCGGAGGCGGGCACCGGCATCCTCGGCATGCACGAGCGCGCGTCGCTGGTCGGCGGTACGATCAGGATCGAGAGCGCGCCGGGCACGGGGACCCACGTGCGGTTCGAGTGCCCGCTCGGCGCGCCGGAGCCCGCCGCGGGGGCAGCGGCCGCGGACGACCCGCCAACGGCGGCGGACCCATGATCGAGATCCTCATCGTCGACGACCACGAGCTCGTGCGGGAGGGGATCCGGGCGATCCTCGAGAAGATCCCCGATTTCAGGGTGGTCGGCGAGGCCGGGGACGGCCGGCAGGCGGTCGACCTCGTAGGCTCGCTGCGGCCGGACGTCGTCCTCATGGACATCAGCCTGCCCGGCGGCATCGGCGGGCTGGAGGCGGCGCAGGCGGTCATCGCCGATCATCCGGACGTGCGGGTGATCATGCTCACGCAGTACGGCAACCGCGAGTACGTGCGCCGGGCGGTGCGGCTGGGAGCCCACGGCTACCTGCTCAAGAGCGGCGTGTCGAGCCAGCTGATCGAAGCCGTGCGCACCGTCGCGCGGGGCGAGCGCTACCTGCATCCGGCCGTCACCCAGGAGCTCTTCGAGATGGTGACGACCGAGTCGAGCCGGGAGACGAGCGACTACGAGCTCCTGACGCCGCGCGAGAAGCAGGTGTTCAAGCTGCTCGCCGAGGGGATGACGAGCCGCCAGATCGCGGAGTACCTGACGATCAGCATCAAGACGGCCATGACCCATCGCTCGAACGTGATGGCCAAGCTGGGATTCCATTCGCGGGCGGAGCTGATCAAGCACGCCGTCCGCGAAGGGGTCATCCGGCTCGAGGAGGATCCGGCCCGGGATCCGCCATGAGCTCCGGCTCCGGCGGCCCGGCCGTCTCGGACTCCGACTCGGCCGGCGGTACCTCCCCGTTCCCGGGGTAGAGCCGCTCGTATTCGAGGCGGTGCTCCTCCTTCAGGCGGTGCAGAGAGATCCGGCCGGTGAAGATGCTGCTGTCGAACGGGAAGACCTCGGGGTTCAGATGGGCCCCGTAGAGGTGCCAGACGATGATGATCAGCATCGCCAGCAGCGCTTCGTTGCTGTGGGCGACCTTCGAGACGGGAATGAGCTCGGCCGGCAGGAGCCGGGCGAAGAAGACCGGGAAGTAGAGGACGAGGCCGCTCGCGACCATCACGAGGCCGCCGAAGATGAGGCCCCAGTACTCGAACTTCTGCCGGTAGTCGAAACGGTCGAAGGCCGGCGGAGCGGCGGTCCGTCCGAGGTAGTAGAGGAGGTTCTCGTAGGCGTCCCGGAAGTCCCGCGCGGTGAGGAACATCGAAGGCGCGCTCCTGCCGAGCAGGACGCGCAGGGCGACGCGGCCGACGTGGAGCACCGTGAGCACCGCGAAGACGATGCCGGCGATGCGGTGGATGGAGCGCGCCACGAAAACGCCGCCGAAGAGGTCGAGCAGCCAGCGGCTGAAGTCCAGGTACGGCCACTTCTGCGGCATGCCCGTGAGCAGCAGCACGACGAACAGCACGATGACGGCGGCGTGCTCGAAACGCGCCACGGGCGAGAAGCGCACCACCGAATCCGACCGCGAGCTCGGTTTCACTCGTCTCCTCACGGCCTCGTGGAGTAGCGATAGAGGTGGAGTCCGACCTGGAGCGCCAGGCCGAGGACGACGAACGGGATGAAGATCTTGTAGAAGAGCCCGACCAGGTACACCAGGGGGGCGTGCTGGAGGGACGGCGGATAGTGCGACAGCCAGGCCCCGGGGAAGCCCGGCGGGGCGCCCTCGTGGCATTCCTCGCACATCGCGCTCACGGTCTCCTTCATCTGCTCTTCCCCGAGCGCTGCCGGGGACTGCACGTCGTGGAACCCGTGGCAGTCGATGCAGACGACGACCACCTGCCCGGGCTCGGTCTCGGCGCCGGCGGCCAGGGACGCGGTGACGCCGTGGAAGTCGGCGAGGTAGGTCGTGGCGACGGTCGTCAGGAGGCCGTAGCGCCGCATCAGCTCCGCGTCGCCGTGGCACTCCATGCAGGAGCCCGGCGAGGTGAGCCGGAAGCGGACCGTGTCGGGGTGGGCGATCGAGTGGGCCGAGTGGCAGTCGACGCAGCTCGGGACCTCGTCCACGTCCTCGGAAAGCGCGGCACCGTGGACGCTTGCCCGGTAGACGTCGAAGATTTCCTGGTGACAGGTGGCGCAGCTGTGGGAGAGCATGGCCTGCTTGCGATGCGGGTTGCCGATGTCGTGGGCGCCATGGCAGTCGGCGCACACCGGCACCGCCTCGAAGCCCTCGGCCAGGTGCTCGTAGTGGACGCTCTCGAGCGTCCGGGTGTAGGTCTCGAAGTGGCACGGCTTGCAGAGGTCGTAGGAGTGGATCACGTAGCTCCGGCGGTTGGCCGGCGGCTCGTCGAAGGGATGGTCTTCGGAGTAGCCCTCGTGGCAGTCGGTGCAGATCAGCTCTGCGCCGTGGACCGAGGCGAGGAACGCTGCGCCGTCGACCTCGAGGGAGAGCTCGTCGCCGTCCGCGAGGGTGAGGACGAGGTCCGGATCCTCGTGGCAGTCGAGGCACTCCTGGATCTCGGGCGGCACGGCAGCGGCCGCGGCCGGCGGCGCGCCGAGGGCCGCGGGCAGCCACCAGAGCGCCAACCACGCGGCACGACCTCGCCGCGGCCTCGCACGATGGGGAAACGCTGATCTCATCGCCCTCGGGGCTTCCGGGCCCCGCATCCGCGCTCATGTGTAGCGAATGTCCGCCGGACGCGGCCAACCCCCGTGAGGTGGGGGGCGGGCTCCTACCGGGGCGTGGGTGGTCTCCGCGTCGGGGTGGCTCGGCGGCGCCCGAGCCGGGGCGCCGCCTTCGCGGCGAGGCCGGCGGCGGTCTCGCGGGCCGCCGCCGGCCGCCACGCCGCGGATCGGCGGATCAGTGGAGGCGCTCGCAGTAGCGCTTCAGGTTCTCGAGCGAGTGCTCGAGGCCCGCCGCCTCGAGCCCCTGGATCGTCTCCGGCGGAGCGTCGGCGAACGGTCCCCGATCCGGGACGACGCAGTCGAGCTCGACGGTGACCTCCGTCTCGTCGCCCACCGCCTCGTAGGTCCAGTCCTGGACGCCGGTGAGGACGAGGGCCCGGCCCTCGGGGGCCAGCTCGACCGTCTCGGCCGGGCCGCTCACCTCCGAGTGCCATCGTGCCCGGGTCGCTCCGACTCGCTCGTCCACGACGTCGCCGCACAGCGGAAAGCGCATGCCGACGGTGTCGAAGGACCCCTGGGAGGCGGATCCGGCGGCCGGCTGGTCGAGGGCGACGTACCAGTCGCTCCAATGCTCCGGATCGCGGGCGATGGCGTAGGCCTTGTCGAGCGGCGCGTGGATCCGCGTGCGGAGGGTCAGGTGGATGGGAACGCCCGCCATCCGCGCGCGGCGCCGTGACCGGGTACGCGCGAAGTGCTCGCGCAGCCTTTCGACGCCCAGCCTGGCGACCATCACGATGCCCACGAGGGGCAGGAAGATGACGAAGGCCAGTCCGAGCAGCGGCCCGACGAGGAGCATGGCGATCGCCGGCACCCGCCGGTAGACGTCGCCGGCGCTCCCGCCGAGCGGCCCTCGCTCGTCGACGGTCAGAAACGCCAGGCGCCGCAGGCAGAAGTACACCCCCGGGTCGACTTGCTGGCTTACCGTGTATCGCTTCATGACGTCCTCCTTTCTCTCGCCCTCAGAATAGGAGGCCGCGAGCGCCAAAGCACTCGGGCAAACGCCCTATTTCCGGCCGTCGAGCGACCGATTTCCCGGCCGCGAGCGCCCGAGGGCGCGCGCCGGGCGCCAGAGATCGAGAGGGGTCCCTGCTTACGCTCCCGAGCGCCGCCCCGCAGGGGCGGAGCGACGACCGGGAGCGGGACGTCACGGGATGGTCGAAGACCAGGCCGAAGTGTCCCCGCTTTCGAACCCGTCGCGGAAGATCACCATCGTCCCCACCAGGTTGAACGACAGGTTGTCGACGTTGGCCGAGTAGACGGCGCCCGGAGGATCCGTGCTGAGGGTGACCTGGCACAGCGCCGAGGCGGCTGTCGGATCGGTGGCGATCTCGTCCACCAGCTTCCTCCAGACGTCCGGCGTGGTGATCTGCGTGAGCACCGGCGGCGCGGGCGTCGGTGCGCCCGTACAGTCGGAGCTGGTGAAGAAGTCGCAGCTCTGGACGACCTCGAGGGTGATCCCCGACGTGTTGAGCCTGGCGAAGCCGAGGTAGTCGTAGACCGAATCGCCCAACACTTCGACGCACTGCCCGAGCGAGAGATTGGAACCCCGGCCTTCGGCTGCCGCTGAGCTCGTCGGCTCCCCGAACTCGGCCGAGCCCGAGATGCTCGCGTCGTCGATGTCCACCGTGCTGAAGAAGATGCTCGGCGTGCCGTCGGTCGACGCGGTCCAGCCGTCGAGCGAGCAGTCGAAGTTGCCGTTGGCGAACGCGTCCGCCTCGTCGACCCGGAAGTTGCGCACGAAGTCGTCGCCCCCGGTGCCGTCGCCGTCGCCGTCGAGGGCGTTGAGGACGGCGTCGGCCAGCCCGCCGCTGCACGCGAAGAGCCGGTACGGGGCGTCGAGGAGCGGTCCGGCGACGTCGACCGTCGCCGTGAACGTCCCGCCGTCGTAGGTGACGGTCCCGATGGCGACCTCCTGGTCGTCGTCCGCGGCGGCGCCGCAGAGGGTCGTCGTGATGTCGCGGTCGTCGCCGGCGCCGACGAGGAACCAGTTGTCCGGGTTGGTGACCGAGTTCGGGTCGCTGGAGTTGCCCGGGTCGAACATCGCTTCGTCGAACGTCACGAGGAACTGGCTGATCCTGGAGTGCGCGGTCTCGCACTCCTCGAGCTGGCCGTCGCCGGTGCCCTGAACGGTGTCGACGGCGGCGACCCGCGGCGGCCTCGTGTCGAACACCTCGAGGTCGTCGGTCGCCGTGCCGCTGTTGCCGTTGGACGAGGTGAGCTCGTCGGTGGTGTTGGTGAAGATCCCGACGGTGAAGCTGGTCACGTCCACCTCGACGGTGCAGGACGCCCCCGCGCCGACGGAACCGCCCGTGTAGGAGATCACGTTCGTGCCCGGAACGGCGGTGATGACGCCGCCCACGCAGGTGGTGCTCTCGTTGGCGGGAGTCGCCACGACGATCGCCGCCGGCATCGTGTCCGTGAAGTCGAGTGCGGTCGCGTCGAAGGAGCTGGCGCTGTTGTCGATCGTGAACGTGAGCACGCTGACGTCGAACTGGTTGATGACGTCGGGCGCGAAAGCCTTGGCGAAGGTCGGCGGCGGCTCGATCGTGAGGTCGGCGACCGCCGGGTTGGCGGCCGGCAGACCGTTCTCGAGCAGGTCGCTCGTCGTGTTGGTGAAGGTGCCCGCCGCGGCGCCGGCCGGCACCTGCAGGGTGACGACGATGGAGCAGGAGGCGCCCGGCAGCAGGGTGCCGCCCGTCATGGTGAGGAAGCCGGTGCCGGCGATCTGCGAGCCGGCGCCGCAGACGTCGGAGGCCGGCAGGCCGACCGCCTCGAGGCCGGCAACGACGGCGTCGAGGTCGTCGGAGAACCCGATCCCGGAGACCTCGCTCGCGCTCTCGTTGACGATCGAGAACGTGAGGTCTACGGTGCCGCCCGCCACCGTCGGGCCGTCGAAGGCCTTCGAGAACGAGAAGAAGTCGATCAGCAGCTCGGCGGTGGCCGGATCGCCCGCGACTGCCAGGCCGTCGATGGTGCCGCTGACGGAGCTCGTAACGTTGATGGCGATGGTGCCGAGGCCGACGCTGCCCGGGACCTGGAGCGTCAGCGAGAAGGTGCACGACGCTCCCGCGGCGAGGTTGCCGCCGGTGAGCGTGAGGAAGTCCGTACCGCTGACCTGCGACCCCGCGCCGCAGACGTCGTCGGCCGGCAGGCCGACGGCGACGAGGCCGGGCAGCGCGTCGTCGAGGTCGTCGGTGAAGGTGATCGCCGTCGCGGCGCGCGCCGGGTCGAGGTTGGTCACCGTGAACTCGAGCGTGACGTTGTCCCCGGGCGCCACCGGATCGTCCGTGAACTCCTTCTCGAGGCCGAGGAAGCTCGACGACACTTCGAGGGAGTCGGCCGCGGGATCGAAGGCCAGAGGGCCGCCTTCCATGGTCGCGGTGATGTTCGAAGTCACGTTGACGTAGGTGCCGTCGTCGGCGCCACCGGGCACGGCGAGCGTCACGTCGAAGGTGCAGCTCGTGGCGGCAAGGAGGTTGCCGCCCGTGAAGACGAGGTTCGACGTGCCGGTGATCTGCGAGCCCGTCCCGCAGACGTCGGAGAGCGTCCCGCTGGTGGAGACGAGGCCGGGGAGGACGGCGCTGAGACTGTCGGTGAAGGTGATCGCCGTCGCGTCCGAGACCGGCGAGATGTTGTCGATCGTGAAGCGCAGCGTCACGGCGTCGCCAGGAATCACCGGGTCGTCGAGGAACTCCTTGGTGAACTCGAGCCCGCTGATCATGAGGTCGTCGCTGGCCGCGACGCCCATGACCGTGGTCCCGCCGACGGTGGCGCTGACCACGCTCGTGGTGTTGGTGTGCGGTCCCGCCGGCGCGTCGGCCGGGACGGTCAGCGCCGCGCTGAAGAGGCAGCTCTCGCCGGGCGCGAGGGTGCCGCCGGTGAGGGTGAGGGTCGAGGTGCCGCTCAGGGTCGACCCGGCGCCGCAGACGTCCGGGACGGGCAGACCGATGGCCTCGAGGCCGGCGAGCGCCGCGTCGAGGTCGTCCGTGAAGGTGATGTCCGTCGCGTCCGTCGGCGCCTCGACGTCATGGGTGATGGTGAACTCGAGACCGACGATGTCGCCGGGATCCGCGGGATCGCCGATGAACTCCTTCTGGATGGCGGGAGCGCCGAGGACCTCGAGGTCGTCGCTCGCCGGCGGCCCGGTGGCCGTCACCGCGTCCACCGTGGCGGTGACGGGGCTCGTCACGTTCGGGTAGAAACCGCCGGGCGCTCCGGCGATCACGTCGAGGTCGACGGAGAACGTGCACTGCGCGCCGACCGCCAGCTCGGCGCCGGTGAGGTCGAGCCGCGCGGGGTCGAAGCCGGTGTTCGGCGTGAAGACCATCGTGGCCCCCGGGCCGCAGAAGCCCGGCGCCGGCACCGTGGCGTCCACGAGGATGTCGTCGAGCACGTCGGCGAAGGCGATGTCCGTGGCCGCGGAGGTGGGGCTGGTATTGACGATCGTGAACTCGAGGTTGACGGTGCCGCCGCCGCCGACCGGGTCGTCGGTGAACTCCTTGGTCAGCGCCGGTCCGGGCTCGACGAACAGCAGGTCGGAAGCCGCGTTGCCGGTCGTCGGCGAGCCGCCGACGTTGCCGGACACGGCGCTCGTCGTGTTGGGGAAGACGCCCGCCACGCTACCGACCGGCAGCTGCAGGGTCACGCTGAAGGTGCAGGAGCCCTCGGGCGGCAGATTGCCGCCGGTGAGGGTGATCACCGAGGTGCCGCTGAGAGTCGAGCCGGCGCCGCACACGTCGCTGGCCGGCAGGC
>JAOTWP010000187.1 GCA_029862975.1 Acidobacteriota bacterium | reverse complement strand
GAACGCCCAGGGCGCGCTCGATGCAGACGATGAGCTCGCTGTTGAGGCTTCGCCGGTGGGCCTTGGCCGAGCCCTTGAGGCGTTCGTAGGTCTCCTGGGGCAGGTTCTTCACGGTCAACGTCGGCACGATTCACTCCATTTCGGTACCCTAATGGTACCACACGAGCCACGCCGTGCCGCCCCCACGGACGCCAAGCCCACCGGCAACCTCGCAGCGGCGGACGCCCGGCGCCGGGCTCGACGGCGCCGCGCCGACCGCGAGCCGGCCCCGCAGCGGATCCAGGCCCGGCCCAAGACCGCTCGCGCGGCGACCCGACTCTCTAGCGTTCGGCGCGCGGCGGGAGGCCGCGGGCGGCGCGCAGCGCCTCGTTGACGAGGGCCAGCTGGAGGCGCATCTGATCGCGGATCGGCAGCGGCCGGATGCCGCGCTCGGCGGCGAAGCGGCGCACCGCCGCGGGAGTCTCGCGGTGCGCGACCTCGGCCAGCCAGCGGTGGCGCTCGCGGCTCGCCTCGGTGCCGGCCCGGAAGGCCGTCCGCGGGCCGTCCGCCGCCTCCGGCGGCGGCAGCAGGAAGAGCGGCATCTCGGAGACGAAGGTCAGCGGATCGCCGCCGAGGCCGCGGACGTACTCCATCGAGCTGGGCCGGAAGAGGGCCGCCGTCGCGGGGTCTCCCAGGGCCTCGAAATGGGCCCGCATGGCCCCGGAATCAGGGCGGGTGGAGAACCCCTCGTCGATGCGGAAGAAGCCCTTGTCGCCGCCGCGGTCGACGTCGAGCAGCCCCAATCCCATGCCTCGCACGACCTTTCGCAGCGCGTCGCGCATCCCGGCGGTGCGCTCGATCCAGGCCGGCTCGAGCAGGAACCACGGTCCCGGCGCGAAGCCCATCCCGTGCAGCGTCCCGTGGAGGAGGAAGGGCGCGCCCGCGGCGAGGAAGGCGGCGACGGCCCGGTTCTCCGGCCGCGCCGCGGCGTCGTCGGGCGTCTCGGGGAACCCGAACTCGACGTCGTCTCCCGGCAGCTCCCGCTGGACGCCGAGGGCGTAGGCCGCAAGGTCGAAGCCGCGGTCCGCGCGCTTCTTGTGGTCGAGGACCGGCACCGTGCTCCCCGTCCACGAGGCGTTGCGACGAGCCCCGTCCGGGTTGACGTCGGGCACCAGAAACCAGGTGTACTGGGCGAGCAGCGGATCTCCGGCCGGTCGCTGGCTCAAGTACCCGACCATCCGCCGCAGCGTCTCGGGTCCGACCGGCTCGTCGGCATGGCAGCCCGCGATCAGGCTCACGCGGTCCGCCCCGTCGCCGAGGCGCCAGCCGAGGATCTCGCGACCCTCGCGCGAGCGTCCCAGGACGGAGCCGCCCTCGGGCGACGGCGGATCGCCGAACATCAGATCCTCGACCGGGAGGTCGACCGGGCGCGGAACCATGGCTCGAGTCTAGCCCCCCGCCCGACGGGACCTCCACGCCTCTCGGCGGCCGGCGATACTGCCGTGGGCGGCCGAGAACGCCTGTAAGATCGCGGGGTGAGCCTCGAGGAGCTCCGCGACGAGTGCGTCCAGAGCCTGCGGGCGGACCACGAGCGCGGCGCCAGCCAGCTGGCGCGGATGGCGCTCGGCTACCTGGCCGAAGCCGCGCGCGACGCGTCGATCACCGACGTCGCGACGCTGCGCTCCGAGCTCGACCACCTGGCCCGCGATCTCGCGGCCGCGCGGCCGAGCATGGCGCCGATCGCGAACCTCGTGGCCCGCTGGCGGGCCGCGGTGGCTGGCCTCGCCGCCGACGAGCTGGCGCCGGCGCGGGCGGCCTACGTGGAGCAGGCGCAGGCGCTGGTCGCGCAATCCCAGCAGGCGGCGCTGGAGGCGGCGCGACGGGCGGCGGCGCGGATCCCCTCGGGAGCCACGATCCTCACCCACAGTCTGAGCTCGACGGTGGCGGAGGCGCTCCACCTCCTGCAGGGGCGGGCGACGGTGATCTTCACCGAGTCCCGCCCGCGGCTCGAGGGCCATCGCCTGGGGCGCTGGCTGTCGGCCGCCGAGATGACGGGCCAGATGATCACCGACGCGCAGCTCGGGCACTTCGCCGCCCAGGCCGACGTCGCCCTCGTCGGCGCCGACGCCGTGCTCGCCGACGGCGCCATCGTCAACAAGGTCGGCACCTATCTGCTGGCGCTGGCGGCCCGGGATCACGAGCTGCCGTTCTACGTCTGCTACGAGAGCTTCAAGCGGACGACCGCGACGAGCGAGGAGACGAGCCTCGAGGAGATGGACCCCGCCGAGCTCTCGCCGCCGGAGCTGCCGGGAATCCTGACCCGCAACGTCTACTTCGACGTCACCCCGGCGCGGCTGGTCACGGCGTGGATCGACGAGGACGGGTCGATCGAGGAGTGGAGCGCGGGGTAGCCGCGCCGGCCGGGCTCGTCAGTCGCGCGGCAGGCCGGAGCCGGCGCCGGCCTCGCGGAGGCCCTCGCCGATCGCGACCTTCTCGTGCCGGGGGCTGAAGTCCTCTCCCGGGTTGATGAACTGGTCCATCTGCAGGTTGTACTGCTTCTCGTAGAGCTCGCGGTAGCGCCCCGAGGCGGCCAGCAGCTGGTCGTGGGTGCCGCGCTCGACGATCTCGCCGTTCTCCAGGACGAGGATCTGGTCGGCGTTGCGGATGGTCGACAGGCGATGGGCGATGACGAACGTCGTGCGCCCCTCTTTCAGGCGCTTGAAGCCGTCCTGGATCGCCGCCTCGTTCTCGCTGTCGAGGCTCGAGGTGGCCTCGTCGAGGATCAGGATGCGCGGGTCGGCCAGCGTCGCCCGGGCGATGGAGACCCGCTGCCGCTGCCCGCCCGACAGCTTCACCCCGCGCTCGCCGATGACCGTGTCGTAGCCGTGCTCGAAGCCGCCGATGAACTCCTCGCAGCGCGCCAGGCGCCCGGCCCGCTCGATCTGCTCGCGGGTCGCTCCCGGCTTGCCGTAGGCGATGTTCTCGCCGATGGTGCCGTCGAAGAGGAAGTCGTCCTGCAGCACGACCGCCAGCTGACGCCGGTACTCGGGCATCCGGACGTCGCGCAGGTCGTGCCCGTCGACGGTCACCCTCCCCCGTCCCGGATGGCGGAATCCCATGACCAGGCTGATGACCGTGCTCTTGCCGGCGCCGCTCGAGCCCACCAGCGCCGTCGTCGTGCCGGCGGGAGCTTCGAAGCTCACCCGGCGCAGCACCGGCTGTCCCTCCGCGTACTCGAAGTCGACGTCCTCGAAGGCGACGTGTCCTACGACCTCTGCGAGCGACGCCTGCTCCGCCGACAGGATCTCGGTCTCCTCGGAGAGCACCTCGCGGATCCGGTCGAGGCCCGCGAAGGCCTCGGTGAACTGCGTCCCGATGTTCGACATCTGGACCAGCGGCCGCACCAGCAGGCCCGTGAACATCACGAACATGAAGATGTCGCCGACCGTCATCCGGCCGGCCAGCACCTCGCGCGCGCCCGCGATGCTCAGGACCACGCCCACGATGCCGAAGATCAAGGTGGCCAGACTCGTGATCAGGGACACCCCGACCATCGACTTGGCGACGTTGCGCAGCAGCCGGTGCACGCCGCCGGCGAAGATCCGCTCTTCGCGCTTCTCCGAGGTGTAGGCCTTGACCACCCGGATCCCGTTGAGCGACTCGCTCAGCCGCCCGGTGACCTGGGCGTTGATCTTGCCGCGCTCCCGGAAGATGGGCCGCAGGCGGCTGAAGCCCACGACCATGACGACGCCGAAGAGCGCGAGGAAGAGCAGCGTCAGGGAGGTGAGGCGCCAGTTGAGCCAGAAGAGGACCACCGCCGCCACCAGCGCGCTGAAGAGGCCGCCCACCATCTGCACGAATCCCGTGCCGACCAGGTTCCGCACCCCCTCGGCGTCGGTCATGATGCGGGAGATCAGCTCGCCGCTCTTGTGGTCCTCGTAGTAGCGCACCGGCAGCCGGCCGATGTGCTCCTGCACCCGGCGCCGCAGATCGGCGATGGCCCGCTGCCCGGCCACGCCGAGCAGCACGGTCAGGACGAAGGAGGTGGTCGCGTTGATCACCGTGGCGCCGATGGCGGCCAGCGCGATCCACTTGAGCAGATCGACGCGGCCCTTGCCGATCACGTCGTCGATGAGGAACTTGGTCGACGCCGGCAGGACCATCCCCGCCGACCGCGAGACGAGCAGCAGGAAGAAGCCGAGCGCCATGCGCCGCCGGTGGCGCCACAGGAGCTCGCGCGCCTGGGGCCAGACGGCCGACCATTCGATCTTGCGCTTCTCCTTGGTCTCGCCGTCGCTCATGCCGCCTCTCCCGTGACCGGGCAGCCTATCCTACGCGCCGAGGACTTCGGGGACGGGTCCCGGGGTCCGCTTCCTCGACCTCGACCCCGAGACCCCGGGACCCCGGGACCCCGGATCGCCGCCGACGCGGTCGGCGAGGCGCAGCAGGCGGCGACCTCCCGCCGGGGTCAGCTCGGCGGCACCAGGCGCTCGGGCATGTCCGCGAGCACGTAGCCCATCACGCCGAGCAGGGCGACCGCCTTGCGGAAGTCCTGGGGATCGAGCTTGTCCAGCGTGTCGGCGTCGGTGTGGTGCCAGTCGAAGTAGTGCTCGCCGACGGTGTCGGCGGACAGGCCCGGCACCCCGGAGCGCATGAGGGGCCCGATGTCGGCGCCGCCGCCGCCGCGCGAGATCTCCCCGGCGTCGATGCCCGCGAGCAGGCGGCCGATCTGCCGGAGCTTGGCGAACGCCGACTCGTAGCGCGGGTCGGGCAGCTCGGCCTCGAGGTCGACCCCCGCCAGGCCGAAGCCGAACCCGACCGGGCGCTCGACGCCGCCGTCCATCTCGATCGCCGCCACGTGCGCGGCCACCTCTTCCTGCGTCAGGGCGTCGTGGTAGGCGCGCCCGCCCCGCAGCCCGTTCTCTTCGTTGGTCCACAGCACGACTCTCAAGGTCCGGCGCGGCACCAGGCCGAGCCGGTCGATGAGCCGCAGCGCCTGCCACGCCGCGATGCAGGCCGCGCCGTCGTCGTGCACGCCCTGGCCGACGTCCCAGGAGTCGTAGTGGCCACCCATGACGACGACCTCCTCGGGGCGCTCGCGGCCGGGGATCTCGGCGATCACGTTGAACGACTCGACGTCGGGCAGCAGCGCGGCCTCCATCTCGAGGCGCACCGTCAGCTCGTGCCCGCGCTCGCTCATCCGGCGCATCCAGGCGGCGTCCTCCACGGTCACCGCCGCGGCCGGGATCCGCGGCTGCTCCTCGTCGTAGCGCAAGGCCCCGGTGTGCGGGGTCGCGAGGCTCGCGCCGGTGGCCGAGCGGGTCAGGGCGGCGACCGCGCCCAGCGCCGCCGCCCGCGACGCCCCGCGGCCGCGGTAGCGGACGGTGGGCCCGTAGCCCTCCCACTCCACGGCGTAGAGGACGATCTTGCCTTCGACCCCTTCGCGCCCCAGCGCCTCCAGCTCCTCGAAGCTGCCGACGACGACCACCGGGGCCGTCACGCCCTCCGGCGGCGTGCCGACGCTCCCGCCCAGGCCGAGGATGCGCAGCGGCCGCTCGACGGGCGCCACCACCGTCGCGCGCTCCCGGCCGCGGACCCAGTGCGGCACCGCGACCGGCTGCTTGCGGACGGCGAGTCCCTCCGCCGCCATCGTCGCCGCCGCCCAGTCGATCGCCTGCTCGAGGGCCGCCGAGCCGCTCAGCCGGTGGCCGATGACGGTGGCCAGGTAGTCGATCTTCTCCCACCCCTCGTCGTCGGTCAGGGCGGCGCCGAGGATCCGCCCCGCGTCCTCGCGGTAGGCCTGCGCCAGGTCCGCGGGCGGCCGCTGGCCGACCACCGCCAGGCGGTCGCCGGACGGCGAGAAGGCGAGCCGGGTGATGCCGTAGACGCCCCGGGCGTCGAGGTCGGCGACCAGCTCCCAGCCCGTCTCGTCGGCGGGGTCGCCGGCCGGCTGCCAGCGGTAGAGCCGGCTGTCGTCCCCCATCCACACCGAGCCGTCCGGGGCCCAGGCGTAGTCCTCGCGGCCGGCGACGGTCGGCGCGAGCCGGCGCGTGGCACCGGTCGCGAGATCGATCGCCGTCAGCCACCACGCGTCGGCCGCCGTGCGGTCGACGTAGCTCATCTCCGTCGAGCCGGGAATCCG
>JAOTWP010000056.1 GCA_029862975.1 Acidobacteriota bacterium | reverse complement strand
CGAGGGTCACCCGCACGCCGCCCTCCTTGAAGGCCGCGTCGGAGGCCCGCGTCGTGAAGAGAAAGAACGTCCCCTGCGTGCCCAGCAGGTCGGGAATGGCCATCGCGCCGAGCTGCGCGCCGTAGAAGCGGTCGGGCGGGAAGGTGATGGGGACCCGCAGCACGGTGCTCCAGATGTAGTGCTCGCCGAGGATCGTCCAGTAGGGCTTCGCCTTGCGCAGCATGCGGATCTCGGCCTTTTCCGTCGGGAACCGGTAGCGCCCGAAGGTCAGCTTCTTGAGCAGCGCGGCGCCGCGGCGCTCGGCCGTCTCGATGCTCGTCGACGAGATGAGGGGCAGGTAGCTGCGCGGGTCGCGGCTCAGGAAGTCGAAGATGTTGTGCTTGGCCGGCTGCACGCCGGTCGCGAACGAGGACCAGGCGACCGGCGAGATCGAAGGATAGGTGGAGTGCAGCCGGTGGTAGCAGCCGGTCTCCGCCAGCCGCTGGAAGTTCGGGAGCTTGCCTTCCGCCATGAAGCGGTCCGTGAGCTTGGGGTCCTGGCCGTCGAGGCCGAGGAAGACGAGGCGCTTGACCTTGGCCACCGGCCGGGCCGGCCGCCGGATCAGGCGCCACACGAAGCGGAACGGCCAGGTCAGGATCAGCACGATGGCGACGACGACCGTGGCGAGGATCACGAACATCGAGGTCGCCAGCGCGAAGCCCGCGCCGGGGCCGATGTACGCCTGGGCGGGCGCGGCGGCGCAGACCAGCAACGCCAGCGCCAGGAGGGCGATGGCGGCGCCCGGAGTCCGCCTGGAATCTACTTGCACAACGAGGTCCTTCTGGTTGGGGGTCGGGAAAGCTGTCGCGTGGTGGCTTGCTGCTCGGAGATGGTGCGGAACGGGTCCTCGAGGCCGGTGACGGCGCGGGCTGGCTCCCGAGTGCGGGCGCATACTATCCTAACGCGGGCGCGGCCAGAAACCGGGCCCTACACGAGTCTCCCGCTCCCTCGGAAGGCCCGCCGGCGAGACCGATCAGGAGGTTCGGGCAGTGACAGGCAGGACACGACAGCTCTATCGCAGGTTGGTCTACGGCGAGGCCGTGGTCGTGGTCTCGGGGCTGCCGCGCTCGGGCACCTCGATGGCGATGAAGATGCTCGAGGCCGGCGGCGTGGAGCTGGTGACGGACGGGGCGCGTTCGGCCGACATCGACAATCCCAAGGGGTACTTCGAGGACGACCGCGTTCTCGATCTGGCCAAGAGCGAGGACAAGACCTGGCTGCGGGACGCCCGGGGCAAGGCGGTGAAGATCATCTCCTACCTGCTGCGCCATCTGCCGCCCGACAACAACTACCGGGTCCTCTTCATGCGCCGCGACATCGGCGAGGTGCTGGCCTCGCAGGCCAAGATGCTCGCGCGGCGCGGCGAGCAGCAGGGCGCGGACGACGACGCCATGCGCGAGCTCTTCGAGGCCGACCTGTGGCGGGCCAACTACCACCTGAAGCGGGCGCCCCACATCCAGGCGCTCGACCTCCACTACCGGCACGTGCTCGAAGACCCCGTTCCCCACGCCCGCCGCATCGCCGAGTTCCTCGGCCGCGACCTCGACCTCGAAGCCATGGCCGCGATCGTCGATCCCGAGCTCTACCGCAATCGGGCGTAGCGAGCCGCAAGAGGGCGGCCGCGGAACGCGTCTTGACGACGCGTGAGCTCGTTTTGCGCCTGGCCGGTGTTCTGGTGCCTCTTGAACCGTTGTACTACAATGGTGGCCCACGGTGGAGGGCGCTTGGATGACGACGCAATCAGTGAGAATCCCGGACGATCTGGCGCGGCGTCTGTCGGCCGTGGCCGAAACGGCGCGCAGGTCCAAGAGCTCCGTCATCTTGGAGGCGCTCGAGCGCTTCCTGGACGAACGGGAGGATCTCGAGATCGCCCTGGCTCGGTTCCGCGATCCGGGTGCCGAGTGGGTCGACCACGACGAGGTCAAGCGTGAGCTTGGCCTCGATTAGGTGGGAGCGCCGCGCCGTCAAGGAGCTGGGCAGGCTGCCCCGGGAAGGACAGCGCCGCATCACCGCTGCTGTCGAGGGACTGCGCACGGCCCCGTTGGCTGGAGAGCCTCTCGACGGCCGCTGGAAGGGCCTTCGGCGATTGCGGGTCGGGGTCTATCGAGTGATCTACGGCTACGACGGAAGCGAGCTGCTGGTCTTTGTCGTCAGGATCGGACACCGCAGAGACGTGTACCGCTCCCGGGCTCTCTGACGCGCGTCAGCCCAGGAACCCGCGGCTGAAGTAGTCGGTCAGGGTGATGCCGAAGAGGATCGCCAGCCACAGAAAGCCCGCGACCACCGTGATCTTGGCCATGCGGCTGGCGTGGCGCACCTGCATGAAGAAGAGCACGACGAGGGTCGCCTTGGTGAAGGCGATGGCCATGGCGACGAGGTCGTTGAACGGCCCGAGATGGACGAACGACGCCCAGACGGTCACGGCGGTGAAGACCATCAAGGCGAGGAAGACGGCGAGGTAGACCGCGAGTCCCGTGACGTGGTGCCGCTCGCTCATCCAGCGTGCCTCCCGAGCAGGTAGAGCAGTGGAAAGAGGAAGATCCAGACGATGTCGACGAAGTGCCAGTAGAGCCCCAGGCCCTCGACGAGGTTGTGGTTCCCCGGAGTGAAGGCGCCGCGCCAGGCCCAGACGGCGACGGCCGCGAGGATCGCCATGCCGACGACCATGTGCAGGGCGTGAAGCCCCGTCATGGCGAAGTAGAGGTTGAAGAACATCTGGACCCCGCGCGCCTCGGGACCGTCCCAGTGGAAGCTCGGGCCCGGCACGTGGTGCTCGTGCCACTTGTGGCCGTACTCGACGGTCTTGATGCCCAGGAAGACGCCGCCCAGGAGGATCGTCAGGATGATGAAGACGACGATGGTCCGGCGGCGGCCGGTCTGGGCGGCCCACACGGCGAGCGCCATCGTCAGGCTCGAGCCGATCAGTACCGCGGTGTTGACGGCGCCGAGCGTGAGGTCGAGGCTGTCGCTGCCCAGCGCGAAGGCCGTCGGGTTGGCCGTGCGGTAGACGATGTAGGCCGTGAACAGGCCGCCGAAGAACATGATCTCCTGCACGAGGAAGATCCACATTCCGAAGTAGGAGGCGTCCTGCTGCTGGCTGAGGCTCTCGAAGTGGTGGGCGAGCCCCCACGGCCTCAGCTTGCTTGCGACCGGCTGGGTCCGGGCGTCCGGCTCCGCGGTGCTCACGGGGAGCTCCTCACCGGCTGGGTGCGGGCCAGCCGCGCCTCCGCGCGCCCCGTGTAGTCGTAGGCCTCGAGGGTGACCTTCGGGGTCGCCGGGAAGTTGAAGGTCGGCGGCGGCGACGTGGTCTCCCATTCGAGGCCGAAGGCGTCCCACGGGTTGTCGCCGGCGCGCTTGCCGTACCGCATCGACCAGAAGAAGTAGACGAGCGGAATCAGGTAGCCGACGCCCAGCACGGTGGCGCCGGCCGACGACAGGACGTTCAAGACCTGGAACTCGTCCGGGTAGGCGTGGTAGCGGCGCGGCATGCCCAGGTAGCCGAGCAGGAACTGCGGGAAGAACGTGAGGTTGAAGCCGACGAAGACCAGGAGCGCCGAGATCTTGGACCAGAAGATCGGATACATCCTGCCGGTGATCTTGGGCCACCAGAAGTGCAGTCCGCCGAGGTAGGCCATCAGCACGGCGCCGACCATGACGTAGTGGAAGTGAGCGACGACGAAGTAGGTGTCGTGCACGTGGATGTCGATCCCCATGGTCGCCAGCATGACGCCCGTCAAGCCGCCGATCGTGAAGAGACCGATGAAGCCCAGCGCGTAGAGCATCGGGGTCTCCCACGAGACCGATCCTTCGTAGAGGGTCGCCGTCCAGTTGAAGACCTTCACCGCCGAGGGCACCGCCACGAGCATCGACAGCAGCGAGAAGATCACCCCGGCGTAGGGCGACTGGCTGGAGACGAACATGTGGTGGCCCCAGACGAGGAACCCGAGCACGGCGATCGAGACGCTCGCCGCCGCCACGACCCTGTAGCCGAAGATCCGCTTGCGGGCGAAGGCGCTCACCAGCTCGGAGATCACTCCGAAGGCGGGCAGGATCATGATGTAGACGGCCGGGTGCGAGTAGAACCAGAAGAGGTGCTGGAAGAGGACCGGGTCGCCGCCCAGCGCGGGATCGAAGATGCCGATCCGGAAGGCGCGCTCGGCGATGAGGAGCACGAGCGTGATGGCCAGGACGGGGGTCGCCAGGATCTGGACGATCGCCGTCGCGTAGAGCGACCAGACGAAGAGCGGCAGCCGGAACCAGGTGAGCCCCGGGGCTCGCATCCGGTGGACCGTCACGATGAAGTTGAGGCCCGTCAGGATCGAGGAGAAGCCGGCCAGGAAGCCGCCGATCGCGGTCGAGATGACGTAGGTGTTCGAGAACGCGGTCGAGAACGGCGTGTAGAAGGTCCAGCCGGTGTCGACGCCGCCGTGCAGCATCGACCAGGCGGCGAAGAGGCCTCCCGCCATGTAGACGTACCAGCTCGCCAGATTGACCTTCGGGAAGGCCATGTCCTTGGCGCCGATCATGATCGGGATGAGGAAGTTGCCGAGCACTCCCGGAATGGCGGGGATCAGGAAGAAGAAGATCATCAGCACGCCGTGCATGGTGAACAGGCGGTTGTAGACGTCCGCCTGCACGAGGTCGCCGGCGGGCGTGGCGAGCTCGAGCCGGATGAGCACGGCCATGAGGCCGCCCAGCGCGAAGAAGAAGGTCACGGCGATCAGGTAGAGGATCGCGATGCGCTTGTGGTCGACGGTGAAGAGCCACGACCTCACGCCGTAGTCGGCGTTGAGGTAGTTGGTGGGTGCGGTTTCGTTGCTGCTCATGAGGCCGCCTCGGAGGTCGGCGCGCCGCCGGCCGGGCCGCCGCCGTCGAGCGATTTGATGTAGAGGATGAGCTGCAACAGCTCCTCCTCGCTGAGCTGCCCCTGGTAGGTCGGCATCAGGGGCTGGTAGCCCTTCACGACCTTGGCCGTCGGATCGAGGATCGACTCGCGCAGGTAGTTCTCGTCGACGAGGACCCGGCTGCCGTCGGCCAGCTCGGCCTCCCGGCCGAAAGCGCCCTCGAGGTAGGGGGCCTGGAGGTTCGAGTCGGGGCGGTGACAGGTCGTGCACGACTTGGCCGCGAAGAGCTCGGCGCCGGTCGCGATCCTGGGAGTCGCGGAGCCCGCGCCGCCGAGCCACGCCTCGTAGTCGCGCTCCTCCATGACCACGATCCTGCCGCCCATCAACGAGTGCTCCGTGCCGCAGTACTCGGCGCAGAAGAGATGGTAGGTGCCGACCTTGGTGGCCTCGAACCAGTACCGCGTGTAGCGCCCCGGGAGGACGTCCATCTTGGCGCGGAAGGCGGGAACGAAGAAGGAGTGGATGACGTCCTCGGAGGTCATCGTCAGCACGATCGGCTGGCCGACGGGGACGTGCAGGGTGTTGATCTCGCGCTGCCCCTCGGGGTGCTGGAACTTCCACATCCACTGCTTGGCGGTGACGTAGTACTCGACGGCGTCGGCCGGCGGCCGGCGGGCGTCGAAGAACACCCTGGCGCCCCACACGAACATGAACAGCATGATGGCGAGCGGGATCACGGACCAGGAGATCTCGAGCCACAGGCCCGCCTTCTCGCGCTTGCCTACCGCGTTCGGCTCGCTGCGCCGATACCGGACGGCGAGGTAGAGCACCGCGGCCGCGATGAGCAGCGAGAAGAAGGTGGAGACGGCGAGCGCGAAGAAGTAGATGCCGTCGAGCTGCGGCGCGAACGTCGATGCCGAGTCGGGAAAGAGTGGGAAGTCGAGTTTCATGACGGTCGATCGTGGCGTGGAATCAGGCCCTCGCGGCGCGGGCGCGCTCGCGGCGCAGCGCCGCGAGCACGAAGGCGGCGAGCAGGGCCACCGTGAGAACGCCGCCGGCGCGCACGGCGTTGAGCGTCGCCACGCTGTAACGCCCGGTCGCCGGGTCGTAGTGGAAGCAGAACAGGAGGACGCGGTCGGCCAGGGTGCCGATCTTCGAGCCGGAAGCCTCGACGAGCCCGAGGCGCAGGTCGCGCGGCGGAAACTCGATGCCGAAGAAGTAGCGGGACACGAGCCCTTCGGGAGTCGCGAGCACGATGCCCGCGGAGTGCGCGAACTCGTCGCGCTCCTCGTCGTAGACCCAGCGGAAGCCGACGGCCTCGGCGAGGCGGGCGACGTTGGCTTCGTCGCCCGTCAAGAAGTGCCAGCCGGTGCCGTCCCCGCCGCGCCCGTAGCTCGCGACGTAGGCCTCCTTCTTGGCGGCGGCGAGCTGCGGCGTCTCCCGGGAGTCGAAGGACACGACGACGACGTCGAAGGCGCTGCCGACGTCGAGATCGACGGCGCGCAGCGACGCCACCACCCCGTTGAGCACCAGCGTGCAGAGCATCGGGCACTCGTAGTAGACGAGCGTCACGAGGACGGGGCGCGGGCCGAAGTACTCGCCCAGAGGCCTTTGCCGCCCGGTGGCGTCGGTGAAGACGGCGTCGAGCGGCAGCTGCGCCCCCAGGCGCTGCTCGAAGTCGACGCCGCGCAGCGCCTCGGGCAGCAGGTTGTCCTGCACCTGGCCCTGGCCGGGAAGAGCGGCCGCGAGCGCGAGGAGCAGCGTGGCGAGGAGCCCGGGGCCGAGGTTCTTCAATGGACGGCCTCCGGCCCCGGATCGGGGTCCGCGGGCATGCCGGCCGCCGCCTCGCCGACCGCCAGATCGATCGCCCGCGCGATGGGAATCCGCGCGATCCCGGCCGCCTCGTCGACCCAGCCGTAGGAGTCGAGGACGCCGTTCTCGTGCGCCCTCAAGTCGCGCATCTCCTGCACGGGGTCGACCTGCAGCCGGGGGCCCGGCGGCAGGTAGGGCTCGCGGGCCGCGGCGAGGGCGGGCGGCGGCGGGTCGCTCGCTTCCTCGTAGCCGCGCAGGAGCTTCGAGAAGTACCACACGAAGACGGCGCTGGCAGCGAGGACCACGACGAGGCCGACCGCGAACCCGGCGATCGCCTTGAGATCGATCTCGCGGTCGACGCTACTCATCGTCGAGCGCCTCCCTGAGGTACGGCTCGAAGCGCGGCAGCAGGGGCCGGCTCGCGAGGTGGCGCACGTAGAGGGCGAACCACAACCCGCCGAGGCCGACGACGGTCGCCAGGTCGAGCCAGTGGAAGTGCAGGCCGCCGCCGTGCGCGAAGGCCGGAGCCGCGAGCCAGTAGATGTCGAACCAGCGCATGACGAGAAGCAGCACGGCGACGCGAGCGAGCTTGCGCGCGTCGCGCTTCAGGTCGCGCGACAGGAGCAGCGCGAAGGGGAGGGCGAAGTGACCGAGCACGAGGGCGACGGACAGCCACTTCCAGCCGCCCGCGGTGCGATTGAGGTAGAAGGTCACCTCTTCCGGCAGGTTGCCGGACCAGACGATGATCAGCTGCGACAGCTGCATGTAGGTCCACAGCATGACGAACGCGAGCAGCAGCTTGCCGTAGTCGTGGAAGTGCCGGGGCTGCAGGTGCTCCCTCATCGGCTCGCGCTGGGAGAGGTAGAGGGCGACGAGGATGACGAAGGAGAATCCGGCGACGCCGTGGCCGACGACGAACATGACGCCGAAGAGACTCGAGTACCAGTGCGGGTCGAGAGACATGAGCCAATCGACGGCGCCGGCGGAGGCGGTGACGACGTAGAGCACGAGGGCCGGCGCCGCCACCGCCTGCATGCGGCGGAACAGCCGGTCGCTCTCCTTCCGGTCCTGCGCGCGCGACATCCGGTTGAGGACCCACGCGAAGCCGATCCAGATGGCGAAGTAGACGAGCCCCCGCACGAGGAAGCCGCCGGGGTTGAGATACCAGGTCTTCTGGGCGATGAGCGGGTCGGCCGCGGCCCCGGGCCGCGCCCAGGAGTACAGCTCCTCGAGACCGAGCAGGACGGGCACGAAGGCGAGCAGCAGAAACGGCAGGGTGCGGCTGGCGGCGCCCAGCGGGCGCCGGATCATCAAGCCCCAGGCGCCGCGCGTCATCTGGTGCAGGAGGGCGATGGCGTAGCAGCCCAGGGCGACGCCCAGGCAGAAGAGCCAGGCGACCAGGTACGAGCGGAAGAACTGCGGCCGGTCGACGAAGAAGCCGGCGGCGGAAGCGAGGGCTCCGAGGCCGCCGGCGAGCCAGGCCCTGCCTTCGAGCGCGGCGAGCTCCGCGGGCGGCGCGAACGTCGCGCTCATCGCGCCGCCTCCAGACGTCGCCGGTCTTCCGCCGGGAGCTCGTCGACGGCGATGTAGCGGCTCGTCTGCAGAACGCGCACGTAGGCCGCGATGGCCCAGCGGTCCGCGACCGGGACCATCGACGCGTAGCTCGACATCTGGCCGAAGCCGTTCGTCACGACGTCGAAGAAGTAGCCGTAGGGCATCGCGCGCAGCCGCGCCTCGTGGAAGCTCGCCGGCTGCTTGAAGCCGCGCTGGACGATCATCCCGAGGCCGTCGCCGGTGCGGCCGTGGCAGGGCGAGCAGAAGATCTCGAAGCGCTGGCGCCCGCGCTCGACGAGCTCGCGGGTCAGGGCCACGGGGAGCTCCGCGGCGAATCCGCCGTCCGCCCCGATGCCGGTGTAGAGCACAGGGTCCGCGCGCAGCCAGCCGCGCGGCACCGTGCCCTCGACGAGGAGGCGGGAGGCCCGGCCGTCGGCGAAGAAGTCGCTGTCCTCGTAAGGCTCGTACCTGGCCTGGTCGTACATTCCCTGCCGGCAGCCCGCGAAGACGAGAAGGGCGAGCGCGGCGGCCACGAGCGGCGCGCTAGTCCTCAACTTCGTTGACCTCCACCGGCCCGAGACCCGCGAGCAGCTCGCGCACGGCCGCGGGCTCGAAGTTCCGGTCCTTCGTCGTGATCATGAGGAAGTAGCGATCGCGCGACGCCTCGGCGAAGCGCGGGACGTTGAACGCCGGATGGTAGGGCTGCGGCAGGCCGTTCAGGAAGAACATGCCAAGGACGGCGGCGAACGAGGCAAAGAGGATCGTCGTCTCGAAGGCGGGCACGAGGAAGGCGATCCAGGAGTCGAGCGGCCGCCCGCCGATGTTCAGCGGGTAGGCGTGGACGGAAGCCCAGTACTGGAGGAGGAAGCCGCCCGCGGCGCCCGCCAGCCCGCCGGCAAGGACGATCAGCGGCAGCTTGGAGCGGTGGTGCCCGATCGCCTCCCAGACCGCCTCGATCGGGTACGGAGTGTAGGCGCCCAGGCGCGTGTAGCCGGCCTCGCTGGCGGCCTCGCAGGCGTGCACCAGCTTCTCGGGCGAGTCGAACTCCGCCATGAGGCCGTACAGCCGCTTGCCGTCGCGGGTCAGGAACCGGCTCACGCGTCCGCCTCCTCGGGGCGCTGGTGGACCGACTTCGCCTCGGGCAGGATCGTGCGCATCTCGAAGATCGAGATCATCGGCAGGAAGCGCACGAAGAGGAAGAGGAGCGACAGGAAGAGCCCGATCGTGCCGACGAAGATCGCCCAGTCCCACCGGGTCCCCGAGTAGGTGCCCCAGGACGACGGCAGGAACTCGCGCGACAGGCTCGTCACGACGATGACGAAGCGCTCGAGCCACATGCCGACGTTGACGAACATGGCGACGAGGAACACCAGCCACGGACTCGAGCGCACCTTGCGCAGCCAGATGGCCTGGGGGGCCAGCACGTTGCACAGCAGGAGCGCCCACCAGTGCAGCTTGTACGGCCCCTGGATGCGGTTGAGGAGCATGAACTCCTCGTACTGGTTGCCGCTGTAGAACGCCATGAAGATCTCGATCAGGTAGCCGTAGGCCACGATCAGGCCGGTCGTCAGCATCACCTTCGCCATGTTCTGGATGTGGCGCATGGTGATGAAGTCCTGGAGCGCGAAGGCCTGGCGCAGCGGGACGGCCAGGGTCAGCACCATGGCGAAGCCCGCGAACACGGCACCGGCGACGAAGTACGGCGGGAAGATCGTGGCGTGCCAGCCGGGGATCTGGCCCACGGCGAAGTCGAAGGAGACGACCGTGTGCACCGACACCACCAGCGGCGTCGCCAGGCCGGCGAGCAGCAGATAGGCCACCTCGTAGTTGTGCCAGTGGGCGGCGTGGCCGCGCCAGCCCATCGCGGCGAAGCCGTAGACGATCTTCTTCCAGCGGCGCCGCGACCGGTCGCGCAGGGTCGCCATGTCCGGGATGAGGCCGACGTACCAGAAGAGGGCCGAGACCGTGGCGTAGGTCGACACCGCGAAGACGTCCCAGATCAGCGGGCTGCGGAAGTTCGGCCACAGCCCCATGGTGTTGGGGTAGGGCAGCAGCCAGTAGGCGAGCCACGGGCGTCCGAGGTGGACGAGCGGGAAGACGCCGGCGCAGGCCACGGCAAAGAGGGTCATCGCCTCGGCGAAGCGGTTGATCGAGGTCCGCCACTCCTGGCGCAGGAGCAGCAGGATGGCGGAGATCAGGGTGCCCGCGTGGCCGATGCCGATCCACCAGACGAAGTTGATGATGGCGAAGCCCCAGCCGACTGGGTTGTTGACCCCCCAGATGCCGACCCCCTCGAAGAAGAGGTAGGCGACCCCCACGAGCAGGGCCTGCATGAGCAGGAACGAGAGGCCGAACGCCACCCACCACCAGCGCGGCGTCCGGGTGAGGACGATGGCGCTGATCTTGTCGGTGACCGAGCCCGGCGTGTAGCCGGGCGCCACGACGGGCGGCTTGCCCATGCGGGCGTCGGGCGTCAGCTCAGCCATGATGGGGGCTCTCGCCGGCGCCGGACGCGCGGGCCGGCCACTCGGGATTCGGGTTGCCGACCTTGGCGAGATAGGTGGTGCGGGGCCGGGTGCCGAGCTCGGTCAAGAGGCCGTAGTCGTGCGGCTCGGCCTTGAGCCGCGCCACGCGGGACGTCTCGTCGTTGAGGTCGCCGAAGACGATCGCCCCGGTCGGGCAGACCTGCTGGCAGGCCGTCCGGATCTCGCCGTCGCGGACGCGGCGGTCCTCCTTGCGGGCCGCGATCCGCGCCTGGCTGATGCGCTGCACGCAGTAGCTGCACTTCTCCATCACCCCCCGGCCGCGGACCGTCACGTCCGGGTTGCGCATCATCTCGAGAGACGGGGTCTCGGTGTCCGTGTACTTGAAGAAGTTGAACCGGCGGACCTTGTACGGGCAGTTGTTCGCGCAGTAGCGGGTGCCGACGCAGCGGTTGTAGACCATGTCGTTCAGGCCTTCGTCGCCGTGGACGGTCGCCGCCACCGGGCAGACGACCTCGCACGGAGCCTGCTCGCAGTGCATGCACATGACGGGCTGGTGGTGCATCGCCGGGTCGTCGAGCGCGCCCTCGTAGTAGCGGTCGATGCGGATCCAGTGCATCTCGCGGCCCTTGGCCACCTCGTCCTTGCCGACGACGGGGATGTTGTTCTCCGCCTGGCAGGCCACGACGCAGGCGTTGCAGCTCATGCAGGTGTTGAGGTCGACCGAGAGCCCCCAGGCGTGGCCTTCGGAGTAGTCCCACCCCGGCATCAGGCTCAGGCTCTCGTCGAGGCCGTGGCCGACGTGATGCGGGAAATCGGGCTGGCGCTCGAACTCCTCCACCGTGGCCTGCCGGATCAGGTGCCGCGACGCGGCCTCCCGCCCTTCGAGGTTGGTGCCCTGGAAGCGATCCGCGGCGATGTTCGAGTGCAGCTGCGTGCTCGCCAGCGGATAGCGGCCGGCGAGCGGCTCGAGGTCGACCGGCGCGGCCCACGGGTTGGCCGTCGTGCGCAGCCGGTTGGCGTCGAATCCGGCCCCGGTGCCGACCCTGCCGCTGCGGCGGCGGCCGTACCCCAGGCTCAGGCTCAGCGCGCCGTCCGGCTGTCCGGGGTGGATCCAGACGGCGGCCTCGAGGGAGCGGCCGTCCACCGTGAGGCGGACCTTCTGCTCGTTGACGAGGCCGCGCTCTTCGGCCAGGGCGGGGCTGACGAGAACGGGGTTGTCCCAGGTCAGCTTGCTCAGCGGCTTGGGGCACTCCTGGAGCCAGCCGTTGTTCGCGAAGCGGCCGTCGTAGACGGTGGGATCGGGGCGGAAGCAGAGCTCGAGGCCGGCGGCCGGCAGCTTGGCGAGGTCGGCGCGGGCGGCAGCGAGGGCGCCGGCGTCGAGGGGGGCCGCCAGGGCGGGAGAGGCGGTGTCGGGGACGAACCCGTCGTGGAGGCAGCGCCGCCACTCCGCGTCGAAGCCGTCCCCCAGGCGCCGCCGCCACGTGGCTTGCAGCAGCTCGGCGCCGCTCCTGGGCCCCGCGGCGGTGAAGAGCGTCAGGACCTCCGCCGCGGAGCGGCCGCCGTAGAGGGGCTCGATGAGCGGCTGGGTCAGGGTGACCGTGCCGTCGAAGGCGCGATGGTCCTCCCAGGCCTCGAGGTAGTGGGCCGCGGGCAGGTTCCAATGGCAGTACTCGGAGGTCTCGTCGGCGTGGAGCGACAGGTGGATGCAGGTCTCCACCTTCTGCATGGCCGCGGCGAAGTCGAGGTCGGCCGGCGCGTCGTACGCCGGGTTGCCGCCGAGGACGAGGAGCACGTCGACCTGGCCGGCGCTCATGTCGGCGGCGAGCCGGGCGAGCGACGCGAGGCCGTCCTGCGGCTCCGCCTCGACGGGCTCGTGATAGCTGACCGTGGCGCCCACGTTGCCGAGGGCTTCGTTCAAGCCATGGGCGATCACCTGCACCGCCACCGGCGCGTGGGGGCCGGCGACGACGAGGCCGCGGCCGCGGTGGCGCTCGAGATCGCGGGCGACGACCGCGGCCAGCTCGGCGAGGCGCCCGCCGCCCGGCGTGCCGCCATCGACGGCGGCTGCGAGCGCGGCGGCGAAAGCGCCGAGCTCGCCGGTGGTGGCGGCGACGCGATGGTCGGCCACGCTGCCCGTCGCGGTCGGCGTCGTCTCGACGGCGTAGAAGCGGTTGAGATCCGTCGCGCCCCGGCGCGCCCGCCGCCGGCTCATGAACTGTCCCGCGTAGGGCACGGCGCCGGGGCCCTGGGTGAGGAAGTCGGCGTCGAGCGAGACGACGACGTCGGCGCGGGAGAAGTCGTGGCGCACGGCCACGGCGCGGCCGAACGCCCGCCGCGCGGCCTCGATCCCGTGGTCGGCGGCGACCGGCGCGTACTGGTGCCAGCTCGCCAGCGGCTGCTCCGCGAGCACCGTCGCGATCAGCCCGGCCAGCGTCGGCGAGGTCACCGGCGGCGTCAGGATGCGCAGCCGCAGGCCGGCCGGGGCGGCCGCCAGCCGCCCCGCGATCGCCTCCTCGAAGGCGCGCCAGGTGCGGATCCGCCCGAGCTGGGTGACCGTCTGGTTGCGGTCGGGGTCGTAGAGGTCGAGCACCGACGCCTGCGCGAAGAGGTCGGTCGCGCCGCCGCTGGCAGGATGCTCGGGGTTGCCCTCGATCTTCGTCGGGCGCCCCATGTGGCTCTCGGCCAGCAGGCCCACGGCGTAGCCGTCGCGCTCCATGCCGGTCGCGAAGTAGAGGGGGCGGCCGGGCACGATCTCCTCGGGCTGGGCGACGTAGGGCACGATCCTCTCGAGCGGCTGGCGGGTGCACGCCGTCAGGCCGCCGAAGGCCACCGAGGCGCTCATCAGCCGGAGGAAGTTGCGGCGGCTGACTCCGTCACCCTGCCATTCGCCGGCGAGCTGCGGGAACTCGCGGTGCACCATCGCCTCGAACTCCGGGGTCGCGGCGGCCTCCTCGAGGCTGCGCCAGTAGGCGCGTCCGGGGGCGCCGGCGAGCCGCTCGCGGACGGCGCCGAGCGAGAGGTCCTTGCGGGCGCCGGGGGCGGTGGCGGTGCTGGGGAAGATTCCGTCGGTCACGGGAGCTACCGGTGGCAGGTGGAGCAGTCGGTGCGCGGGTCGACGTGGTACTCGGCCACCAGCGCGGGTCCGAGCGTCGCCTGGTCGGGTGCCTTCCAGGCCATGTTGAAGACCTGCTCTCGCGGCCCGACGTAGCGCTCCGGGTGACGGTGGCACTCCAGGCACCACTCCATCTGCAGGCTCGCGGCCTGGTACACGAGCGGCATCTGGTCGACCCGGCCGTGGCAGGTCGCGCAGCCGACGCCCTTGGCGACGTGGATCGAGTGGTCGAAGTAGACGAAGTCGGGGAGGTCGTGGACCCGGGTCCAGCGGATCGGCGTGTCCTCCGCGAGGCTGGCGCGGACCGGGGCGAGCATGTCGCTCTCGTTCCAGATCAGCTTGTGGCAGTTGATGCAGGTCGTCGTCGGCGGAATGCCGGCGAAGGCCTCCGTCTCGACGGCGGTGTGGCAGTAGCGGCAGTCGATCCCCAGGGCGACGACGTGGTGGTCGTGGGAGAAGGGCACGGGCTGCTCGCGGACGACGCCCTGCCGGGTCGAGTAGGCCGAGCGGTCGAGGGTCGCCGCCACCCACCCCGCGACGGCGACGAAGAAGACCGCGCCGAAGAGGGTCACTTTCGCGACCGTATTGGTCGAGCGATGGAAGATCTGGGCCATTCCGGTGCTCCGAGTCGGCCGAGTATACGGAACCCGGCGCCGGCGGGGCGGTGGTATACCAGCTCGTGAAAAGTTTCACAAGCTGTTCGTGAAGCAGCCTCTGATCGATTCGCTCGGGGCGGGTGGACGGTTCCCCGGGCGGCGGGAAGAGACGTCCGGCATTCTTCTCTCCGCCAACTCTGCTCGGGCGCCCACTCTTCGAGCGCCCCTCGCTGCCGGCGCGTCAGGCGCGGGTTGTCCGTCGGCGGGCGAGTCGGGGTAAGCTGCCCGCGCCCATGGACGACGAGACGAGCGGCCAGCCGGCCGAAGATCGGCCGCGCGAAGAGCGCGAGGAGGAAGAGCGCGAGGAGACCGAGCCGACCTATCCGGATCCCCTCGCCGATGACGAGGAAGAGGACGAGGACGAGAGCCCGAGCCCCCTGCGCTCGTTCCTGGGGCTCTTCGTCGTGCCGCTCCTGGTGGTGCTGGCGTGCGTCGTCGTCTTCATCGGCTTCGGCTGGATCGCCTACGACCAGCACTCGAGCCAGGACTACGTCAACGACCTCTCGCACTGGTCGAAGCCGCGGCGCTCGCAGGCGGCCTACGAGCTGGCCAAGATCCTCGTCGCCGACCCGACGGCGCTCGACGACCCGCCGGGCTTGAAGCAGCAGGTGCGCGAAATCTTCGCGGCGGCCGAGAACGAGGACATGAAGCACTACCTGGCGCTCGTGCTCGGCTACACCAAGGATCCCGAAGCGGTGCCGCAGCTGCTGGCGACGCTCGACGGCGAGGACCACGAGCTCGAGATCTACAGCCTCTGGGCGCTCGGCACGATCGGCGACGAGCGGGCGTTGGCGCCGATGATGACGGCGGCGGCGAGCCGCGACGCCGGCATCCGCAAGACGGCCGCCTTCGCGCTCGGCGAGCTGGGGCGCCCGGCGGCGCTGCCGCGGCTCGCGGTGCTGCTCGAGGACCCCGTCGCCGACGTTCGCTGGAACGCCGCCCTGGCGATGGCCCGGCTGGGCAGCGACGGCGGACTCGCCGTCCTCGCCGAGATGCTCGATCGCGACCTCGTCGCGCAGGTGCCGGGCATCACCCCGGAGCAGCAGGAAGACGCGATGATCGAGGCGGTCAAGGCGCTGGCGGCGCTCGACGGGGCCGCGGGCGGGGAAGTCCTCGAGCGGCTCTCGAAGTCCGACCCGAGCCTCAAGGTCCGCCAGGCGGCGATGCAGGCCTTGCGCGCCCGCGGCTCGGGCTAGGGACCCGCCGCGCTTGACACCCCGCGGGGCATCCACTAGAAAAGGCACCTCGAACGAGACAGCCTGGCTTCACACTTTGGCGCGATGACCGACGAGACTGACGAGAGAAGTCCCGACGCAGCAGCTGAATCCGCGGCTGCCGGCGCCGCGACGGCCGCCGCCCCCGCTCCAACGAAGCCCGAGGCGGCGCCCGCGCCGCCGGCCGAGATCTCGCGGCGCGGTCTCTTCTCCTGGGCCGCCGTCGCCTGGGTCGGCTTTTCGGCCGCCATCGGCGGCTGCGTGACCGCCTGGGGACGCTTCATGTTCCCCAACGTCCTCTACGAGCCGCCGACGAGCTTCAAGGTGGGAGTGCCGGACGACTTCCCGCCCGGCGTCGTCGACGAGCGGTTCAAGGAGACGAACGGCGTCTGGATCGTCAACAACGACGGCAAGCTCTACGCGCTGATCGCGATCTGCACCCACCTCGGCTGCCCGCCCAACTGGCTGGAAGCCCAGAACAAGTTCAAGTGCCCCTGCCACGGCAGCGGCTACTACAAGAGCGGCGTCAACTTCGAGGGCCCGACGCCCCGGCCGCTCGAGCGGACGATGATCACCGTCGACCCCAGCGACGGCCAGGTCTTCGTCGACAAGGCGCAGAAGTACCTCTGGGAACAGGGCCAGTGGGAAGACCCCGACTCCTACATCAAGCTGGGGTGAGAAGGACCGGGACGTAGCGGCACTCGTGCGCAGGCGGGCCAGCGAAGCTCCGGCCCCGCCGCCGGCGACGAGAACGAGGGAGCCAGAAACCGATGCTCAAAGACCTACAGAAGGCCATCGTCAAGTCGCAGGTCTGGAAGTCGATCTTCCGCGTCGGGATTCCCACCGACAACCGCAAGCGGGCGATGGCGATGCTGGGCAACGTGGTGCTGCACATGCACCCGATCAAGGTCAAGAAGTCCGGCCTCCGGATGAGCTACACCTGGTGCATGGGCGGCACGTCGTTCTTCCTCTTCCTCGTGGAGACGATCACCGGGCTTCTCCTGATGTTCTACTACCGCCCGACGGTCGAGTACGCCTATTTCGACATGGTGGACCTGCGCGAGGTCGCGGCTTTCGGGATCATGCGCGAGATGCACCGTTGGGGCGCCCACGCGATGGTGATCGCGGTCTGGCTGCACATGTTCCGGGTGTTCATGACCGGCTCCTACAAGCCGCCACGCGAGTTCAACTGGAACGTCGGCGTCATCCTGCTCGTGCTGACCCTGCTGCTGTCGTTCACGGGCTACCTGCTGCCCTGGGACCAGCTGGCCATCTGGGCCATCACGGTGGGCTCCAACATGGCCCGCGCGACGCCGTTGCTGGGCCAGGAGGGGCCCGGCGCGGCGCTGCTCGAGCTGGGCGGCAAGAAGCTGATCCACGTGGGCAGCGACGCCCGCTTCGCCCTCATCGCCGGCCGCACGATCGGCGGCGGCACGCTGATCCGCTTCTACGTGCTGCACTGCGTCGCCATCCCCTTCGTCGCCGCCTTCCTGATCGCCGTGCACTTCTGGCGCGTGCGGCGCGACGGCGGCATCTCGGGGCCGGTGTAGGGAGACGACCTCGATGGTCGATGCGCTGAAAGGGCTGGTCAACTACTTCTCCTTTCCCAGTTGGTCGTTCACCATCGTCACGGTGGCGTTCCTCGCCGCGCTCTTCTGGCGCCGGCTGTGGACGCGGGCCGGCGGGCTCGCGATGCTGGTCTCCGTGACCGTCTACTTCGCGGTCAGCATGCTCGACGAGAACTTCCGGCTGGTCGTGGCCAAGCCGGACAACGTGCCGATCGTGATGATGGTCTACTTCGTCGGCTTCTTCGTCTGGCTGTCGATGTACAAGGCCTACCGGAACGACGAGCTGACGGCGGGCGGCGAGCCGACCTTCGAGAAGACCGAAGCCGGCGACAAGATCTTCACGTGGCCGGACCTCGTCTTCTCGGAGCTGATCTGCATGGTCATCCTCACGGTGCTGCTCACCGTCTGGTCGATCCTTCTGCAGGCGCCGCTCGAGGAGCCGGCCAACACGGCGGTGGCGCCCAACCCCTCGAAGGCGCCGTGGTACTTCCTCGGCCTGCAGGAGATGCTCGTCTACTTCGATCCCTGGATGGCCGGCGTCGTCCTGCCGAGCCTCATCATCGTCGGGCTGTGCGCGATCCCCTACATCGACACCAACCCGAAGGGCAACGGTTACTTCACGTTCAAGGAGCGGCGCACGGAGATCGTGCTCTTCCTCTACGGCTTCGTCGTGCTCTGGTGCTACCTGATCGTCATCGGCACGTTCATGCGCGGGCCGAACTGGAACTTCTTCGGTCTCTACGAGTTCTGGGACATCAACAAGATCGAGCCGCTCGTCAACGTCGATCTTTCGGAGTACATCTTCGTCAAGTGGATCCCGATCGGCCTGCCGTCGTTCTGGCTGGTCCGCGAGCTGCCCGGGATCCTGCTCCTCTTGGCCTACTTCGTCGCGCTGCCCGTGCTGCTGGCCAGGACGAGGTTCTTCCGGCGCTACTACGACGGCATGGGGGCGGCCCGCTACTACGTGGGGATGAGCCTCTTCCTGACGATGATGCTGCTGCCGATCAAGATGTACCTGCGCTGGGCGTTCAACCTGAAGTACCTGGTCCACATCCAGGAGTTCTTCCTCAACGTCTAGGGTCGCCAGATGCCACTGCCTCCAGAAAAGCGGCCCGACCGCCACTACGACTTCCGCAGCACGAACGTCATCTTCGCGGCGAGCTCGATCGCGCTGCTCCTGGTGACCGTCTGGATGGTGGTGCCGGACTACGCCAAGCCCTGGAAGCGGCTGCAATCGCAGTTCCGCGATCTCGAGCGGGAGGCGGTCCGCGAGGAGCTGGAAGCCGAAAGGCAGAGCTTGAACGCCAACGAGCTGGCGCAGCTCACGGCCGAGGTCGCGGCGGAGCGCGAGAAGCTGGACGTCCATCGCGCGGACCTCGAGGCGCTGGAGAGCGACCGCGTCAAGCTCGGCAAGAAGATCTACGGCGCCGACGCCAGGTCGCGCGGCACCAAGTCCCTTCTCGACACGGCGCGCTTCGAGCTCGACAGCGCGCTCCAGAATGGGCGCGGCGTCGAGGAGGCGCAGGCGGAGGTCGGGCGCCTGACCGAGCGCTGGACCTCGGAGGTCAAGGAGCTGCAGCTGCTCACGGAAGAGAAGTCGGAGGTCGAGGCCGACCTCGCGACCCGCCGGGCCGCCCTCGTGGAGGCGGAGGCCCGGCTGGCGGCGCTCGAGAAGGGGGTCGACGGCCTCAACAAGCGGCTCGCGGTGCTCGACAAGCGGCTCGACTATTTCGTGCTCAACGCCCCGCTGGCGGATTTCATCGAGCCGGACCTCAAGGTCGAGCAGGTGATGGTTCGGGGTCTCTACCAGAACATCAACTTCACCACCGTCGACCGCGTCGACCGCTGCGTGACCTGCCACGTGGCCTCGAATCGCCTCGGGTTCGACGGCGAGCGCTGGGAGGAGCCGTTCCGGACGCATCCGCGGCCCGACCTGTTCGTATTGCCGAACACCCCGCACCCCTACACGACGTTCGGCTGCAGCAGCTGCCACGGCGGCCTCGACCGGGCGACGGATTTCGCCCGCGTCGGCCACAGCCCGTCCTCCGAGGAGCAGGCCGCGGCCTGGAAGCACGAGTGGAACTGGGCCCGGCAGAAGTTCCTCGACACGCCCATCTACCCGGTCGAGTTCTCGGAGGCCGGCTGCGTCACCTGTCACGCCGCCGACGTCTGGACCCCCCGCTCCGAGGTCCAGGACACGGGCCGCGAGCTGATCTCGCGCATGGGGTGCTTCGGCTGCCACGTGATCGACTATCCGGCGTTCACGGATCTGCCGCGCCCGGGGCCGAGCCTCAACCGGGTGGCGTCGAAGACCACCGCCGCCTGGGCCTACAAGTGGATCGAGGCGCCGCGCGAGTTCCATCCGACGACCTGGATGCCCCATTTCTTCTTCCAGTCCAACGCCGAGCTGCCCGCGACCCAGGCCCTGCAGCGGGCGGAGATCGCGAGCCTCGTGGCCTACGTGTGGGACAAGTCCGAGGCGGTCGACTATCCGCCGCCGCCGGCCGGCGATCCGGCCCGCGGCGAAGAGCTCTTCAACACGGTGGGCTGCACCGGCTGCCACATCCTCGACGGCGAGGCGACCCGCGACGAGTTCTTCCCGCAGATCGAGCGCCTCAACGGCCCCAATCTCGTCCGCACCGGCAGCAAGGTCGACGCCGGCTGGCTCTATGCCTGGATCAAGAACCCGAAGGCGTTCAACCCGGCGACCCGGATGCCCGACCTGCGGCTGACCGACCAGGAGGCCGCCGACGTCGCGGCCTACCTGCTGGAGCAGCGGGATCCGGCGTTCGAGGGGCTGGAGCTGCCGGCGGTCGACGCCGCGGCGCGCGACGAGCTCGTGCGCGACTACCTGCGCAACAACAACACCTTCGAGCGTACCGAGGCGCTCCTTGCCGAGATGGACGAAGAGCGGCGCAACGTCTACCTCGGCGAGGAGACCGTCCGCAAGTACGGCTGCTACGCCTGCCACGAGCTGGCGGGGTTCGAGGACGCCAAGCCGATCGGCGTCGAGCTGACCGAAGAGGGCTCGAAGCCCGTGCACCAGTTCGACTTCGGGCACGTGCACGACGTGCCCCATACCCGCCACGACTGGATCGAGACCAAGCTGCGCGACCCGCGCATCTGGGACGAGGGCAAGGAAGAGGTCAAGAACTACGGCGAGCTCTACAAGATGCCCCACTTCGGGATGTCCGAGCGGGAGGCCGAGGCGATCGTGACGAACGTCCTCGGATTCACCAAGGAGTCGGCCCTGGCGAGCCGCAAGGCCGGCCAGTCGGCCCGCGCCGCGGCGCTGGCGGCGGGGCGCAAGCTGCTCACCTACTACAACTGCCGCGGCTGTCACCTCGTCGAGGGTAAGGGGCACGCCATCCGCTCCTCGCTGGGAGACGCGGGACTGCTGCCGCCCAATCTGGCGTCGCAGGGCGCCCGCACCCAGTCCGACTGGCTGTTCGGCTTCCTCCACGATCCGAGCACGGTGCGCACCCGGCCGTGGCTCGCCACCCGCATGCCGACCTTCGGCTTCGCCGACGACGAGATCAACGCGCTGGTCTCCTACTTCGCGGCCGGCGACGAGCGCGCGACCTTCTCGACCCCGCCTGCGCGACCCGCGGATCCGCGCAGCCTGGTGGTGGGCGAGGTGACGTTCGGAATGCTGCAGTGCGCCAAGTGCCATCCCGCCGGCGCCACGGCCGCGGGGGTGAGCGCCAGCGAGCTCGCGCCGTCGCTGCTACTGGCCCGCGAGCGGCTGCGCCACGACTGGGTACCGGGCTGGATCAAGGACCCGCAACGCTGGATCCCGGGCACGAACATGCCGCAGAACTTCGCCGAGCTAGACGACGGCAGCTTCTCGTCGCCGCTCGCCGACGCCATCGCGGCCCCGATGTTCTCCGACCAGAAGCGGCGGCTGATGAGCGTCTTCGAGAACGAGGACGAGCTGCGCACGTACCTGGCCGACGCCGACCGGGTGACGACGGCGCTGCGCGACCACATCTGGTGGGGACTCGAGTCGTCCGGCCGGAAGTAGCCTATAATCACCGTTCCCCAAGACGGCTCGGCGGTCCGTGGCCCACGCCCGGGACTCCGGAGCCCGCACACATCGAATCCCAAGGAGGTTCTCCCGACATGAAGCAGACACTCTTCCGGCTTTCGCTCGGACTGGCAGCGGTCGCCCTTGTCGCGGCCTGTGGCGGCGGCGGCGGCGAGTCCACCGCGCCTCCGGCTGCGGCGCCCGCCGCCGCGCCGGCGCCCGTCGCGGCGGCCCCCGCCGGCAGCGGCAGCATCACCGGGCTCGTCAGCTACAGCGGCGAAGACACCGACGCCGCCATCGACATGAATGCCGATCCGGTTTGCGCCGATCTGCACGAGGCCGGGACCGAGAGCGAGACGATCGTCGCCAGCGACGGCAATCTCGCGAACGTCTTCGTCTACGTCAAGGAAGGCGTGAGCGGCAGCTACCCGCCGCCGGCGGAGCCCCTCGTCCTCGACCAGCAGGGGTGCGCCTACCACCCGCACGTCACGGGGCTGCAGACGGGCCAGACGCTGGTCATCCGCAACAGCGATCCCACCCTGCACAACGTCCACGCCATGCCGACGAAGAACCCCGAGTTCAACCAGGGGCAGCCCTTCCAGAACATGGAGCTCCAGAAGACCTTCGACCAGGCGGAGATCATGATCCGCTTCAAGTGCGACGTCCATCCGTGGATGAGCGCCTACATGGGCGTCGTCGCCCATCCGTTCTTCGCCGTGACGGGAGCCGACGGCTCCTTCACGATCGAGGGCCTGCCGGCAGGCGACTACGTCGTCGAGAGCTGGCACGAGAGCCTCGGCGCGAAGACCCAGGCCGTCACCGTCGGCGACGGCGCCGTGGCCGTGGCCTTCGACTACGACGCGTAGCCCTTCGTCCGATCGTCTCGAAGGCCGGCTCTCCGGAGCCGGCCTTCGTCGTTGAGAGGCCGGCGACGTCTCACCGCAGGTCGAGACGGCCGCTCGCCCGCAGCCGCGCGACGGCTTCGAGCTCGGCCGGCTCGCGCGGCTGGTCCTTCCATCGATCGTGCTGCCACAGCCAGGACTCGGGGTTCTCCCGCACCGAATCCTCGAGGATCGCAGTGGCGCGGGCGGTCGCCTCCCACGCGCGCTCCTCTGCGGTCCCGCCGTCGGGCAGCGCCAGCGGCGGGCCGTAGACGATCCGGTAGCGCCCCCGCGAACGGGGAATCGAGACCACCGGCAGCACCGCCGGCCGGTAGCGTACCGCCAGGAGACCCAGGCTCTGGGTGACGGTGGCCAACCGCCCGAAGAAGGGCACGAAGAAGCGCGGCGGGTTGTGCATGTTCTGGTCGATCTGGAGGATGACGATCCCCCCATCCGCCAGCGTCCGGCGGACCTCGGCGAGAGCTCCCTTCATGGCGAGCACGCGGTTGCCCGTGCGCTCCCGCCACTCGATGGCCAGAGCATTGATCGCAGCGTGCTTCAGGGGACGAACGACGACGTCGGCGGGGAATCCCAGCCGCGCCTGATGGAGCGCGACCAGATCGGCGTTGCCGAGATGGCCCGAGAAGACGAGCACCCCTTTGCCGCCCGCGCGGGCGCGCGCCAGGTGGTCCAGGCCCCGGACCTCAAGCAGGCGGTCGGCTCGCCGGCCGGCATACGTCGGCAGCGCGGTGATCTCGAGAACTCCCCTGCCGAAGTGGCGGAAGGCACCCCGCGCGACTCGCGTCGCCCGTCCGCGGTCACAGGCGAGAGCGCGCTCGATGTTGGCGATCGCCAGCGGGCGGTGCTTGCCGTCGATGACGTAGAGCAGGGCGCCCAAGCACGAGCCCAGCGCGGCGGGCGCGCTCGCCGGAAACAGCCGCCAGGCGGCCGCCAGGGCGCGGACGAGGGCGGCCTGGGCTCGCTGGCGCAGCTGCGTGGACCGTGGCATGGACCGTGGCATGGACCGTGGCATGGACTGTGGCGTGGACTGCGGCGGGGACTGGGACACGGACTGTGGCACGGACTCGAGATCCTGCCGGGCTCCACGCCGGAGGGAGGTCCGCGGAACGGGTGCGCAGGGTGGGCCCGGCGGGCGTCGCCGTCCGAGCCTACTCACCCGCCTCGTCGCCTCGGGCCACCCCATCGAGTGGTGTGTGCGGCGGTGTCAGGGTGGGATAGTCGGGCTTCATGGCGCCGGAAACCCATCCCACGGCGACCGGCCCGCTGCCGGTGCGCCAGGCCACGAGCGGCAGGGTGGCGATGGAGTTCCATCACGTCGGCATCGCGGTCCGGAGCATCGCCCGGGCGCTCGACGACTACGTCGGTCTCTTCGGCTACCGCAAGGTCTCGACCACGCTCGACGTGCCCAGCGAGCACGTCAAGGTCTGCTTCCTCGAAGCCGCGTCGGGCGAGCGGATCGAGCTGGTCGAGGGCCTCGACGAGTTTTCGGCGGTGGCGGGAGTGTTGGAGCGCGCCGGTGGCGGCCCGTACCACATCTGTTACTCGGTTGAGGACCTCGACGCCGCGGTCGGCTGGCTGCGAGAGAAGCGATGCCGCCTCGTCAAACGCTTCGATCAACCGGCCTACGGTCACCGTCGTTTCGCCTACCTCCTCACTCCCGAGCGCCAGCTCTTCGAGCTGTGCGAGCCCGACCCCCGGGTCGAGGGCGAGCTCAGCGCCGCCGCGCAGCCGCCGTACTCCTTCCACACCATCTTCTTCGAGGCGACCCGTCTCTGCGATCTGGCCTGCCCCATGTGCATGGTGGGCAGCAACGACGCCGCGGTCGTGCGGCAGAGCCGACGCCAGGAGCTGACGACCGACGAGATCGAGCGCTACATCCTGGCGACCGCGCGGGAGGTCGGCGTCAAGGCCATCACCTGGAGCGGAGGCGAGTTCCTGCTACGGCCCGACGCGGTCGAGCTGGTGCGGCGCGCCACCGACTACGGGTACGGCTGCACCGTTGCCAGCAACGCTTCGCGGACGAGCGAGGAGCAGCTCCTCGAGCTTCGAGAGGCGAGCCGCGGCGGGCTCATCATGGCCGTCGGCATCAACTCCATCGAGGACGAGAACTCCTGGACCCGGGACGCCGGTTGCGATCTCGCAGTCGAGATGCTCGCGCTCTGCGAGCGACTCGGGATCCGGCGGCACGCGGTGGTCAACGTCGGGAAGCACAACCTCGATTCCCTCGAGCGGACCTTGCAGTGGCTCGAGGATCGCAACATCCCGTTCAACCGGTCGCCGTTCACTCGCCGCGGGAGCGGCAGCGACTACTGGCACCAGCTGCGTTTCACGCGGGAGGACATGGAGAGGACGATCCACCCGGCCTTGCGCAGTCGGCCCAACGGCTACTTCAGCTTCACGCCGTTCTTCCTCTCGCCCGAGCTTCACGATCGGGTCTCCGGTGGCTCCGCCAACGTCACCGCGCCGCAGGATCCGTCGATCGGCTGCTGGTGCGGCTCGTGGCTCGCGGTCAGCGCCGAAGGAGAGGTCGCGCCCTGCGGCATCCTCATCGACGTTCTCCAGTGCGGCAACGTGCGCGACAAGTCGTTCAAGGAGATCGTCGACCAGAGCGCGGTGTTCCAGCAGGTGCTCGACCGCAACCTGCTGGGGGGGAAATGCGGTCGTTGCCGCTACCAGTTCACCTGCGGCGGCTGTCGCGCGATGGCCTTGTTCGAGCACGGCGACCTGATGGGCGAGGATCCGACCTGCTTCTTCGACCCGATCGACCGCTCGACCGTTTCGGAGCACGAGGCCGAGACCAACCGGATGTTCGGCCGCTACGCGTTCATGGCCCGCATCGCCGAGCAGAAGATCGCG
>JAOTWP010000186.1 GCA_029862975.1 Acidobacteriota bacterium | reverse complement strand
GCCCGCCAGATCGTCGGCGACGCGCTCCAGCAAGGCGCGGGCCTGGCTCTCCGAGGCGTCCGGCATGAGCAGGCCGAACTCGTCGCCTCCCAGCCGCGCGATGGTGTCGGTCGCTCGCGCGCCGGCGGCCAGCCGCGAGGCGACGGCGCGCAGCAGCCGGTCGCCCTCGGAGTGGCCGAGCCGGTCGTTGACCTGTTTGAACCGGTCCAGGTCGACGTAGGCGAGGCTGAAGGGCCGCCCGCTGCGCCGGCTGGCGGCGACGGCCAGCTCGACGCGCTCGGCGAACACCCTCGCGTTGGCGATTCCGGTCAGCGTATCCGTGCGCGCCAGCTGCCGCTCGCGGGCGTAGGCGTGCTCGAGCGCGACGACGAGCTCGTTGACGAGCAGGAAGAACCCGAGTCGAACGCCGCTGTTCCACACCGGGATCCAGGGTGCCGAGTAGGCGCTGCCCGCCGCGACCTCCAGGATCCCCCACACCGCGGCGCCGAGGACCGCCGTGAGCTGGCCGGCGGCACGCGACACCAGGCTCCCCGCGAACACCACCGGCAGGAGGTAGAAGATCGAGAACGAGAGCTCCCGCCCGGTCGCCGTGTCCAGGGACGCCACCAGCGCCAGAAGGCCGAGCGCGAGGAACCACCGCATCCCGAGGGGAGCCGCTGCGAGGCGCGCCCGCCAGGCCAGCAATCCCCGGGCGGTCGCGCTCCCGGCCACCGGCGCGGCCGGGCGACCCTCCGCGCGGTGCTCGTTCGCCAAGTGCGCTTTCCCTCCCGACGACCCTCGCCCATCCGCCGGTCGCGATCGAGCGGCGATCGAGGTGCTAGACTCGCACTACCGATCCACGATCACAAGGAGGTGCCCGATGGCCGCTCTCTCCCGGTCCATTGCCTGGCCGGCCGTGCTCTTCGCTCTGGCCTTCCCCGCCGTGGCGCAGGATCCCTGCACGCTCACGCCGTACGACGGCAGCAACGAGAACGGACTGGGCGCCGCGCCGGGCTTCCTGATCGAGCTCTGCTCGGAGATCGACGTCCCGGCCGTGTGCCTCGATCGCGGCAACTACTTCATCAACGCCGTCCAGGTCGAGGCGACCCGTACGTCCGGGGACACGACGATGCCGTTCACGGCGCAGGTGCGCCGGGCGGTCCCGCCGGCGGCGGGCCCGCCGGTGGAGATCGTCGCCGGCCCGGTGAGCGACGAGGTGCAGGGAGTGCCGTCCTTCCCGCAGTCGCAGACCTGGGTCACGACCACCCTCGGTCCCGGCGACCGGTTCTCCGTCGGTTTCGACGCCGTCCAGCTGACGTCCGCCTGCGTCGTCGTCGACGGCGACCAGGCCATGGGGCAGTTCTTCGGCACCGACGAGACTCCTGCCACGCCGATCAACCTGTGCTGGAAGGGGGATCCTCCCGGGCTGCCGAACGAGGACTGCCGCAACGGGGCACCCGATCTGAGGGCGCTGCGGGTCGGCTTGCGGGTGGCGCCGCACGGCGGCGTCGCCGACGGCAGCCAGCAGAACCCGCCGGTGCCGACGTCCGCGACCGGGACCGTGCGGCTGGGCCCCAACCAGCCCGGCGGCACGAGCTTCTGGCTCGAGGTGGTGCACGACGTCCCCAACCCCACGGCCGCCCACATTCACGAAGCGCCGCCCGGCAGCAACGGCCCCATCGTCGTTCCCCTCGGAGATCCGACGAGCCCCATCGTCCTTCCCGACGTCGACATGACCGGGCTGCTCGACGAGCTCTTCGCCGGCAACCTCTACGTCAACGTCCACACGGCCGCCAACCCCGGCGGCGAGATCCGCGGCCAGATCGGATCGGCCGGCGACCTCATCTTCGCGGACGGCTTCGAGAGCGGCGACACCACCGCGTGGGGGAGCACCGTGCCCTGACCGCGGGGCGGCGACGACGAGCTTCTGCCCGGGCGAGCCTCGAGCCACCCTCGGCCCCCGGTGCCCGTCGACCCGGGCTCCGTGGACCTAGCGTCCGAACGCGGCCTTGAGCACCGCCAGCAGCCAGGGCGTCGCGTGCATCAGGAAGTCGAACCAATCGAGCGGCCGCACGAGCTCGCCGCGCGACAGCATCACGAGCTTCTCCCACACGTGCGGCGGCCGGTACGGCGCCAGCCCCAGGGTCAGGCAGGCGAGAATCAGCAAGCTCCAGGGGATCTTCTGCAACCAGTCCACGTCTGCCCTCCTCTCGAGCCCATGCGCGGCCCTCGGGATGCTCTACTCGAACATCTCGTCGACCGGCACGATCTTCACGTCCTCGGCCCGAATGCCGAGCGGGTAGGCCGCGATCTCGACGTCCTCGTCGAGCACCGCCTGCGGCTTCGCCAGCTCGCCGTAGTCGATCGGCGTCGTCACCCCGGAGACGAGCGTCTCCTTCAGCCCCGCCGCGTCCTCCGTCACCATGGCGATCACGAGGTTCTCGGTCTGCAGGTACTTGCGGATCGCCGCGTTGACCTCGTCGGCGGTGATGCCCGCCACCGTCTCGCGGAATCGCGCCAGGTGGCCCTCGCCGCCGATGCCGTAGTAGCGGTCGTCGACCGCGTATCCGAGGCGCTCGCCGGTGGTCGTGGCGAACTGCAGAACGTACTTGCCGAGGAACTCCTTGTGCCGCTCCACCTGCTCGGCCGTCAGGCCGTCGCGCACCAGCGCGTCGACCTCGCGGAGCGCGGCGCGCAGCGCGAAGATCGCGCGGTCGCGGGGAACGGGGCGGATCCAGACCTCGAAGAGCTGCTGCCGGCGCCCGACCCCGGTGGGCGGCATGTTGCGGAATCCGCCGCGCGGGAAGACCTCGATGTAGGAGTAGTCACCGTAGTTCATCCCCCGGGTCTCGCGGATCACCTGGTAGAGGTGCGAGATCGAGTTGCGATGCTCGCCCAGCCAGGAGTTGGCGATCCACAGGGCGTAGAAGTCCCGCGAGCCGCGACGGACGTCGATCGGGTAGCCGAAGCTGATCGCCGTCGACGGGCCGGGCTTGTCGACCAGCACCACCCGGCGGCCGCTGATGGCCGCGGGCTCGGGAGCGGGTACCGCCGCCGGCGCTCCCGCGGGGAGCCGCCCGAGGTCGGCGATCAGGCGGCGCTCGAGGCTCTCGTCGTAGGAGCCGGCCAGCGCCATGGTGACGCTCTCCCGGGTGAAGTGCTCCTGGTAGAAGGACTTGACGTCGTCGAGGGTGATCGCCTCGAGCGCCGACACCCGCCCGTCCTCGAGATGGCCGTAGGGAGTGCCCGCGAAGACCTCCCCGTAGAGCGTCGCCTTGCCGAGCTCCTCGTCCGACGAGTAGCGCAGCTGCTTCTCGATGCCGTTGATCGCGTCCGACTTGACCCGCTCGAAGTCCTCCGCGCGAAATCCGGGATCGAGGACGGCGGCGGAGAACAGATCGTAGAAGCGCGACGCCACCTCGCGGTGGGCCTGCCCCCGGACCACCGTCATCTCCTTGTCCACCGAGACCCAGTAGCTGGCGGCCATCGGGTAGAGGGCCTCCAGGATCTCCTCGTAGGAGCGCTCGCCCGCGCCGCCGTCGGAGATCATCGCGCCGGTGAGCGCCGCCAGCCCCTCCTTGCCGGCCGGATCGTTCTGCGAGCCCACCTGGAACCACAGCTTGAAGGTCACGTTGGGGTCCTGGGCCACCGGCATCAGCACCGGCGGGTTCGCAGGCGCCGGCTCGGGAATCGGCTGGTCCGCGGCGTGGAGCGTGGCCACCGTCGAGCGCTCGCGCCGCAGGTAGTGGCGCGCCGCCTCGACGACGTCCTCGGGGGTCACCTCGTCGAGCGCCGCGAAGAGATCGTCGACCACCTGGACGTCGCCGGTGATCGCCGCGAAGCGCGCCAGGTTCTGCGCCACCTCGTCCGGGGTCGTGAGGTCCGACAGGAAGCCGTAGCGGTAGCGGGAGCGGATGTCGGCCAGCGCCTGCGCGGAGACGCCGTCCGCCTGCAGGCGTTCGATAGCCGCCCAGATCTCCGCCTCGACGGCGCCGACGTCGCTCGCCTCCTTGACCATCGCGATCGCCCCCCACAGTCCGGGGTCACGGTCGAAGTCGAAGGAGCCGAACAGGCGCTGTACCCGCTGCTCGTCGAGCACCAGCTTCTTGTAGAGCGGCGCCGTCTCGCCGAACAGCAGGTCGCCGAGCAGCAGCCCGGAGACCATCCGCCGGCTGCTCGCGTCGAGGCCGTCGCCCTTGAACATCACGGCGAGGATCGGCAGCGTCTGCCCCTCGAAGGGGACGTCCACCCGCCGCGGCGCGGTCTGCTCGGGCTCGACCGGCACGTCGGGCGCCACGTAGCCCGGGCGCCAATCGCCGTAGGCGGCCGCGAGGCGCTCCATCGTCTGTTCGGGGTCGAAGTCCCCCGTCACCAGGATCACCACGTTCTCCGGCCGGTAGAAGCGCGAGAAGAAGGACTTCGAATACTCGTACCGCTCCGGCATCCGCTGGATGTCGGCCTCGAAGCCCATCGTGGTGTGCTTGTACGTATGGACGTCGTAGGCAGCGTCGACGAGCTTCTCGAAGAGGACCTGGAAGGGACTGGTGCGGTTCTTGCGGTACTCGCCGTAGACCGCCCCGGCCTCGGTCTTGAAGACGTCCTCGGCGTAGGCGAGATTCTGGAAGCGGTCGCTCTCGATCTCGATCACCCGGGGCAGGTCGTCGCGCGTGAATGCGAGGTGGTAGGCGGTGATGTCGCTCGAGGTGAAGGCGTTCGAGTCCGCCCCCATCGACGCCACGATGCCTTCGTAGACGTCGGCAGGGAACCTCTCGGAGCCGCGGAACATCATGTGCTCGAAGAAGTGGGCGAAGCCGGTCACCCCCTCCTCCACCTCGTCGCGGCTGCCGGTGCGCACGACGCTCCAGTAGCTGACGAGCCCCTCGGACGGCATCGGGATGAGAAGCACCTTGAGGCCGTTGGCGAGGGTGTGGCGGTGGATCTCGTAGGGGAACACCCCTCCGGTCTCGGCGCCGGCGTGACCGGCGAGCAGGCCAACGAGGATCAGCAGTGCAGCTGGAGCCAGACGTCTCTTCACGAGGTACCTCCTGCGGGTGGGATCTGCGGGTAGGGATCTGCGGGTCGGGATCCGACGATGCCGGCCGGACGGCCCGCTCTCGAAGCATAGCGCACTCGGCGCCGGACCCGTCCGGGGGGTCGCTACCGAACGAGTGCCTTGACCAGGGAAAAGAGGCCGAGGGCGATCGTCAGCACCCCGATGACGTTCTTGAACGCACGCTCGGGAATGTGCCGCACGATCTGCGCGGAGAAGGGTACGGCGAGCAACGCACCCGTAAGGACCGGCACCAGCAAGCCGAAGTCGAGCGCGTTGCCCCGGAGCAGGAACAGCGAAGCCGCGACCAGACACGTGAAGGCTTCCGCGAGCGAGGTGATCCCCACCGCCGCCCGGCCTTCCAGGCCGCTCATGACCTGGCCGGAGGTCATCAACGGGCCGTAGCCCCCGCCGCTCAGAGACTTGTTGAAGGAGGCGACGACGCCAAGGACCACGATCTTCCAGGTGCGATAGGGCGACGTGGCGCGAGGGCTCGAAAGGATGTAGAGACCTGCCGAGAGAATGACGATCGAGATCGCCATCGCCAACGCCCGCCTCGAGATACCGACTGCGAGCTCCACACCCGCGTAGGCGCCGACCAGACTGCACACCGAGAGGATCGTTGCCGACCTGAGATGCGGGGAACCGCGCTTCAGGTCCATGTTCCCGACCTCGGCGTGAAAGAAGGCCGCCGAGAAGCCGCTCAAGAGCTCGGAGACGAGGATCGTCGGAATGAGCTGGAGGGGATCGAAACCGAGGAGGAGCAGAATCGGTGTCAGCGTGGTGCCGTAGCCCATGCCCAGCGAGCTGTCGACCAGCTCGCAGATTGCACACAGGAGGATGATGCCGAAGACCAGGCCGGCCGGCTCCACGACGCCCGCCAGCGACGCGATCACGAACGCGCTGAGAATCGCTAGGCACCAGATGATTCCGGAGGACGACAACCTGATCATGCCCCTGCGTTCCAGATTCGAGTCGGCCCTGAACGTGCCCCCCCGACGCACTCGAATGGAGCTTCTGGCAGAGCCTGCGCGCGGCCCGTCCTCTGACGCCCGGCGACCGCCAGGTCAGCGCCGCAACTGCGGCACGACCCTGTCTCTCCACACCCGCTCGAGAACGTCCCGCCGTGCCGACGCGCCGCCGACGCCACTCAGCGTGAACGGGTCCTCGATGGTCGCGAGATC
>JAOTWP010000055.1 GCA_029862975.1 Acidobacteriota bacterium | reverse complement strand
ACCTCCGCGCAGCACATGCTCTGGATGCTCGATGAGTTCGAGGCGATCCATGGCGAGAAGGCTCCGGGCTTCATCACCGGCAAGCCGGTCACCATGGGAGGCTCGCTCGGTCGCCGGGAAGCCACCGGGTTCGGCGTCGTCTTCGCTCTGCGCGAAGCGCTGCGGCAGCTCGACCTGCGCCTCGAGGAGACTCGCGCCAGCATCCAGGGCTTCGGCAACGTGGCCCAGCACGCCATCCGCCTCTACCAGCAGATCGGCGGTCAAGTGCTGGCAGTCTCCTGCTGGGATCAGGCGGACCAGGTGGCCCGCACCTTCCGCAAGGAGCCCAGGATCGACCTCGACGAGCTGCTGACCGTCACCGACCCGTTCGGCGGCATCGACAAGGACCGCGCGCGCGACCTGGGCTACGACGTGCTGCCGGGGGACGCCTGGCTCGAGCAGGAGGTGGACATCCTGATCCCCGCAGCGCTCGAGCGCCAGATCACGGCCGAGAACGTCGGCCGCATCCACAACAACGTGCGTCTCGTGGCGGAGGGTGCGAACGGCCCCACCGAGCCCGAGGCGGACGAGGCGATGCGCCGGCGGGGGCTCTTCGTGATTCCCGATCTGCTCGCCAATGCCGGTGGCGTCACCTGCAGCTACTTCGAGCAGGTGCAGAGCAACATGAACTACTACTGGGAGCGCGACGAGGTGCTCGGCAAGCTCGACGTCAAGATGACCGCGGCCTACGTCGCGGTGAGCGATCTGGCCGCGCGCCAGGGTCTCTCGATGCGCGACGCGGCCTGGGCGATCGCCGTGCAGCGGGTCGCCCAGGCCTGCCGCGACCGCGGCTGGATCTGACCTCCCGCACCCCGGACAGAACGCCATGAGGTCAGCGCTCGAATCCGCCCTGCCGCGCTTCGATCGGCACTTCTTCACCTCCGAGCGGTCGATCAGCCGCATCGGCGACGGCGAGTACGGCGGCAAGGCGAACGGGCTGCTCTTCGCCCGCGGGGTGCTCGACGGGCTGGCCGCGAGCTGGGACCCCAGCATCGAAGTCACCGTGCCCAGGATGGCGGTTCTCGCCACTTCCATGTTCGACGCCTTCATGGCGCGCAACGCCGGTCTGGGGGATCTCTCCCTCTCCCAGGCCCCGGACGACCGGATCGCTCACGCCTTCCAGAGGGCGGACCTGCCGGTGGAGATGCTCGGCGATCTCAAGGCGCTGATGGACGGAGCGCACGCCCCGCTCGCCATCCGCTCCTCGAGCCTGCTCGAGGATGCGCTCTACCAGCCCTTCGCCGGGGTCTACAGAACCAAGATGATCCCCAACAACCAACCCGAGCGCGACGCGAGGCTGCGCCGGCTGCTGGAGGCCGTCAAGTTCGTGTACGCCTCCACCTTCTTCGCCGCCGCCAAGAGCTACGTTCGCGCCACCGATCGCACCACTGCCGACGAGAAGATGGCGGTGATCGTCCAGGAGATCGTCGGCCGCCGTCACGGCGATCGCTACTATCCCGATCTCTCCGCCGTGGCGCGGTCGTTCAACTTCTACCCCTGCGGGCCGGCACGGGCCGACGAAGGTGTCGTCAGCCTGGCGCTCGGCCTCGGCAAGACCATCGTCGATGGCGGGATCGCCTGGTCGTACTCGCCAGCGCATCCCCGAGTGCCGCCCCCCTACTCGGTGGCCGAGCTGCTGCGCAACACGCAAACGAGCTTCTGGGCGGTCAACATGGGGCGCCCGCCCGAGTACAACCCGATCGTCGAGACCGAGTACCTCGTCGAGGCGACGCTGCGGGACGCCGAAGGCGACGGATCGCTCGCCCTGCTCGCATCGACCTACGAGGCGGCGGCCGATCGCCTGATACCCGGGATCGCCGCCCCCGGCCCGCGGGTGCTCGACTTCGCGCCCCTGCTCGTCGACGACGCGCTGCCGCTCAACGCGGCGGTACGCGCCCTGCTCGACGCCTGCGAGAAGGCCCTCGGTGGCCCGGTGGAGGTGGAGCTGGCCGTCACCCTCGACGCCGCCGCGCGCCGTGCGCGCCTCGGCTTCCTGCAGGTGCGACCGATGGTCGTCTCCGACGAGCTGGTGGAGATCGGCGACGACGAGCTGGCGGCTCCCAACCTGCTGCTCGCCTCGCGCGCCGTCATGGGCAACGGGCTCGACGAGTCGATCGCCGACGTGGTCTACGTCAAGCCGGAGGCGTTCGAGGCGCGGGCAACCCGCACCATCGGCCAAGAGATCGCCGAGCGCAACACCGCCTTGTTGGAGGAGGGACGACCCTACGCCCTCATCGGCTTCGGGCGCTGGGGCAGCAGCGACGCCTGGCTGGGAATCCCGGTGCAGTGGGGCCAGATCTGCGGCGCGCGGGTGATCGTCGAAGCGACGCTGCCCACGATGAACCCAGAGGCCAGCCAGGGCGCCCATTTCTTCCACAACATCTCGAGTTTCGCGGTGCCCTACCTGACGGTTCCTCACGAGGCCACGCCCGGAATCGACTGGGCCTGGCTGAACGCCCAGGACGCCGTTGCCGAGAGCGACTACGTGCGCCACGTGCGACTGGCACAGCCGCTGCTCGTCAAGGTGGACGGCCGCAACCGCCGCGGCGGCGTCTGGCGGGCGCCGTAGGCGCCGGCACCCCCCCGCGAGGAGTCTTGCCCCCATGTCAGCGGACCAACAGCCCATCAACGAGCTCCTGCGGGCGCTGCAAGAGCGCGCCAAGGAGCTCAACTGTCTCTACCACGTCGACGAGATCTTGAACCACGAAGGCGTGGGCCTCGCCGAGGCTCTCGGCCAGCTGGTAGAGGAAGTCCCGTCCGGCTGGCAGTTCCCGGAATCGTGCGCCGCCACGGTGCAGCTCGACGGTCGTAGCTTCCAGACGCCGGGCTTCGAGGAGAGTCCCTGGGTGATGTCGGCGCCCGTCGTCTTCGAAGGGCGCGAGGTGGGCACGATCTCCGTCTACTACACCGAGCGCAAGCCCAACGCCGACGAGGGCCCGTTCCTGAAGGAGGAGCGCCGGTTGATCGACACGATCGCCGAACGCATCGCCTATTTCCTGCTGCAGCGCAAGCTGCGCGGGGCACTCCCCGACAGCCAGGCAACGAGCGGCAGCCAGCGCTGGAACGTCATCGTCGACTTCCTGCGCAGCGTGGACCGCTCGCTGCTGACTCGCATCACCCGCCGCATGGTCAACCACCTTTGCTACAGCGGCGTGCGCGAAGCCGAGCTGCTGCTGCAGCACTTCGTGCCGGTCGATGCCGTGACCGCGGCACGGGAGACCGACCGCAACGAGCCGCAGAAGCTCGCCGAGCTGTCGAGCCCCGACGAGCTGGCCTTCGAGACCTTCCAGCTGGCCACGAGCCGCTTGAGCGAAGACGAGGTCGTGCGCTGCGTGCAGGACTGGATCAAGGCGGAGAACGCGAGCTTTCTGCACTCCGCGCTCGAGAACCTGCAAGCACCGTTCTCGGAGATCGCCGATGCCCTCGAGCGATTCAGGTCGCTGGGCATCGCCGACCTCGACCTGCCGGAGACCTCGCGAACTGCGCTGCGGGTGGCGCTCTTGCGCCGCTTCTTCGACGACGACCTCGACTTCATCGACCGCGCCAAGAGCTCGGTCAGGGTCGAGGACTTCTGCGATCTCGTGCGACGGACCATCCACTTCCCCGGCAGCCACGGCAAGCTCGGCGGCAAGAGCGCCGGCCTTTTCGTCGCCTGCCGGTTGATCAACGAGGCGCAGGAGCGCGAGACCGCGCTCGAGGGGATCCGCACGCCCCGCACCTGGTACATCACGTCGGACGGCCTGCTGCAGTTCATCCGCTACAACAGCCTCGAGGACGTCTACGACCGGAAGTACCGCGACGTCGAGCAGGTGCGCCAGGAATACCCCTACTTGATCCAGGCATTCAAAGCGTCCCCCTTTCCCCCGGAGCTCAGCAAGGGCCTCGCCGCGGCCCTCGACGAGTTCGAGGAGCGGCCGATCATCGTGCGCAGCTCGAGCCTGCTCGAAGACCGCGTCGGCGCCGCCTTCTCGGGCAAGTACAAGAGTCTCTTTCTGGCCAACCAAGGCAGCAAGCGTCGGCGGCTGGCGGCCCTCGAGGATGCCGTTGCCGAGATCTACGCCTCGGTCTTCGGACCGGATCCCATCGACTACCGCGCCCAGCGCGGGCTTCTCGACGTCCACGAGGAGATGGGCCTGATGATCCAGGAGGTGGTCGGGACCCGCATCGGCCCCTACTTCCTGCCCACCTACGCCGGCGTCGCCTACAGCAGCAACGAGTTCCGCTGGTCGAGCCGCATCCGGCGTGAAGACGGCCTGGTGCGCCTGGTCCCCGGGCTCGGCACCCGCGCCGTCGACCGGCTGAGCGACGACTACCCCATCCTTCTCGCGCCGGGCCAACCCGAGCTGCGCGTCAACGTCACCGCCGACGAGGTGGTCCGCTACTCACCCAAGAAGATCGACCTCATCGATCTCGAGAGCAACCGATTCGAGACCGTGGCAGTCGATGCTCTGCTGCGCGAGCACGGCAAGGAGATTCCCGGAGTCCATCAGCTGGTGTCGACCATCGAAGAGGGGCACGTTCGCAAGCCGATCGGATTCGGCCTCGACTTCGAGAACCAGCGCCACGCCGTGACCTTCGAAGGCCTGGTTGCCGACACCCCCTTCGTCGCGCGCCTCCACACCCTGCTGCGGACTCTCCAGCAGCGACTCGCGGTACCCGTCGACATCGAGTTTGCCTCCGACGGCACCGACCTCTACCTCTTGCAGTGCCGTGCCCAGGGCTACTCGTCACAGAGCGCGCCGGCCCCGATCCCGCGCGACCTGCCGCGCGACCGCGTCCTCTTTACCGCCAACCGCCACATCTCCAACGGTCGCGTAGGCGACATCACCCACATCGTGTACGTCGACGACGACGGCTATCAGTCGCTCGGCAGCGCGGCCGCGATGCGCCAGGTTGGCGAGGTGGTCGGCAAGCTGAACAAGTTGCTTCCCAAGCGGCAGTTCATCCTCGTGGGCCCCGGCCGCTGGGGCAGTCGGGGCGACATCAAGCTCGGCGTCAGCGTCACGTACTCGCAGATCAACAACACGGCGGTGCTGGTGGAGATGGCACGCCGGCGGGGCAACTACGTGCCCGACCTCTCGTTCGGCACCCACTTCTTCCAGGATCTCGTCGAGGCCGAGATCCGCTACCTTCCCCTCTACCCGGACGACGAGACGACGCAGTTCAACGAGGACTTCTTCCGGCGTTCGCACAACATCCTCCCCGAACTGCTGCCCGACGACGCCGCGCTGGCCGAGACCGTCCGCGTCATCGACGTGCCGGCGCTGACCGGCGGCAACATCCTGCGCGTGCTGCTGAACGCTGATCTGGAAGAAGCGGTGGGCCTGCTTGCGACGCCGGGATCCGACCCGGGAGGCATCGCCGAGCCACCGACCGTCGCGCCCCCGGTCGACGACCATTGGCGTTGGCGCCTGGCCATGGCCGAGCGCATCGCCTCCGAGCTCGACCCCGCCAGGTTCGGCGTCGCGGCGGCCTACGTGGTCGGCAGCGCGAAGAACGCCACTGCCGGCCCGGCGAGCGACATCGACCTGCTCCTCCACGTCCGTGGAGATCCGCGGCAACGAGAGGCGCTCGGTCTGTGGCTCGACGGCTGGAGCCGCTGCCTGGCGGAGATCAACTTCCTGCGCACCGGCTACCGGACCCGCGGCCTGCTCGACGTGCACTTCCTCACCGACGACGACATCGAACGGCGGACCAGCTTCGCGGTGAAGATCGATGCAATCACCGACGCGGCGCGGCCACTGGCCCTGGGGGCGGCGGGCGAGGCAGAGGCCTCCAGTTGACCCGCTGCCTCTTCGTCGCCGACCTGCACGGAGATCCCGGCCGCTACGCGAAGCTCTGGCAGGTCATCGCGTCCGAGCGCCCCGACGCAGTGATGCTGGGTGGCGACCTGCTGCCGGGCCTGCTTGCGGACCTCTTCGAGCCTGCGGCCCAGCGGCGCGACTTCGTCCTCGACGTCCTCGCCGCCGGCTTCGCCGACCTGCAGCGCCGCCTGGGAGACGCATATCCGCGGATCTTCGTCATCCTGGGAAACGACGACGGCCGGATCCACGAGTCGACCATGCGCGAGCTCGAGGAGCGCGGGCTGTGGCACTATGCGCACGGCCGCCGGCTCGCCCTCGGCCCTTTCCGGGTCTACGGCTACTCGTACGTCCCGCCCACGCCTTTTGCGCTCAAGGACTGGGAGCGCTACGACATCTCGCGCCACGTCGAGCCCGGCTGCGTGCCTCCCGACGAGGGTAGACTCTCGGTTCGCCGCGCGTTGAGCGACAGCCGCTACCGGACGATCCAGGAGGACCTCGAGGCGCTCACTGGCGGGGAGCCGATGGGACGGGCGGTACTGCTCTTTCACGCGCCGCCGTATCAGACGAAGCTCGACCGCGCTGCTCTCGACGGCCAGATGATCGACCACGCACCGCTCGACGTCAACATCGGCAGCGTGGCTGTGCGCCGCTTCCTCGAGGCCCGGCAGCCGCTCGTGTCCCTCCACGGCCACGTCCACGAGTCCGCACGGCTGACCGGCTCCTGGCGCGACCGCATCGGCAAGACGGTCCTGTTCACGGCCGCCCACGACGGCCCGGAGCTGGCGGTCGTCCGCTTCGACCTGGAGCGACTGGACGAGGCCTGCCGCTTGCTGCTGTGAGCGTCGACGTCGGGCGCCTGCTCCCGGGCTCGGGAGGTGAATCGAACGCCGGTTGGTGGTAGGAATCGGGAGTGAGCGCCATGGCACCCGGTCTCGACGCCATCTTCTCGCCGCGCTCGGTCGCCGTGATCGGCGCCTCGCGGCGGCGCGATTCGATCGGCTTCGCCCTCCTCCACAACCTCGTGATGGAGCAGTTCGAGGGCGCCATCTATCCGGTGAATCCGAGCGCTCCCTCGATCCACTCGCTGAAGGCCTACCCCTCGATCGCCGCCATCCCCGACCCGGTCGATCTCGCGGTCGTCGCCGTGCCCCGTGACGCGGTGCGCGGCGTCGTCGAGCAGTGTCTCGCCAAGGGGGTCGGCGGCCTGGTGGTGGTCACCGCGGGCTTCTCCGAGACCGGGCCCGAAGGCGCGGCGCTGGAGCGCGAGCTGCGCGATCTCGTCCACGAGGCCGGCGTGCGCATGATCGGCCCCAACTGCATGGGCGTGCTCAACACCGATCCGGAGGTGCGGCTCAACGCCACCTTCGCGCCCACCCCCGCGCACGCCGGCTCGATCGGCTTCGTCAGCCAGTCCGGCGCCCTCGGCGTGGCGATTCTCAACGCGGCGCAGGATCTCGGCGTCGGCCTGACGCAGTTCGCCTCGATGGGCAACAAGGCCGACGTCGACGGCAACGACCTCCTCGAGTTCTGGGAGGACGACGAGCGCACGAACGTCGTCTGCATGTACCTCGAGTCCTTCGGCAACCCGCGCCGGTTCACCGAGATCGCCAAGCGGGTCGGACGCAAGAAGCCCATCCTCGTCGTCAAGTCCGGGCGCACGGCCGAAGGGGCGCGCGCCGCCACCAGTCACACGGGGGCGATCGCCGGCGCCGACGTCACGGTCTCCGCCTTCCTCGAACAGTGCGGCGTGGTGCGCGCCAACACGATCTCCGAGCTGTTCGACATCGCCAAGGCGCTCTCCCGCTGTCCGCTGCCGGCCGGTGACCGGGTAGGCATCCTCACCAACGCCGGCGGGCCGGCCATCATGGCGACCGACTCCTGCATCAACCTCGGGCTCTCCCTGGCCGATCTCTCCGCCGCCACCCGCGCGGAGCTCGCCCGCTTCCTGCCGGCCGAGGCCAGCCTCGCCAACCCGGTCGACATGATCGCCTCGGCCATGCCCGCCGACTACGCCCGGGCCCTCGACCTGGTGCTCTCCGACGCCGCGGTCGACATGGCGATGGTGATCAACGTGACGCCGCTGCTGGCGACGCCGATCGACGTCATGGAAGCGGTCACCCGCACCGCCGGCCGGCACTCGAAACCGGTGCTGGCCGTCGTCATGGCGACCGAGGACTTCTACGAGGAGATGAAGTCCCGCCCGGCGCATCCGCCGATCTACCGCTTCCCGGAGCCCGCCGCGCGGGCGCTGGCCCAGCTGGAGCGCTACGCCGCCTGGCGGCGCCGCCCCGCCGACGAGGCGGCGCCCGATTACCCGGTGGACGACGGCGCCGTGCGCCGCGTCCTGGACGCCGCGCCGGAGGGCTACCTGAGCGACGCGGACGCCTTCCGCATCCTGCGCCACTACGGCATCCCCCGGGTCGCCGGGCGCGCCGTGGCCACCCGCGAGCAGGCGCTCGCGGCGGCCGAGGAGATCGGCTACCCGGTGGTAGCCAAGGCGATCGGCGCGGAGCTGGTCCACAAGAGCGACGTCGGCGCCGTCAAGCTCGACCTGCGCACCCCCGCCGATCTGCGCGCCGCGCTGTCGCAGATCGACGCCGCGCTGGCCGCCAAGGGGGTCTCGGCCACGGGCTACCTCGTCCAGGAGCTCGCCCGCGGCGGCCACGAGGTGATCTTCGGCATGTCGACGGACCCGCGATTCGGACCGCTCCTGATGTTCGGCCTCGGCGGCAAGTACGTCGAGGTCTTCCGCGACGTGCGCTTCGGGGTCACCCCGCTCGCGCCCGGCGAGGCGCGCGACATGATCCGCGGCCTGCGCGGATTCGCGCTCCTCGAGGGGGTGCGCGGCGAGCCCGGCGCCGACCTTGCGCGGCTCGAGGAGACGCTGTTGCGGATCGCCCAGCTCGTCACCCGGCACCCGCGGATCCTCGAGCTCGACGTCAATCCGTTCCTCGCCGCGCCGGAGGGAGTCGAGAGCAAGGCCCTGGACGTCAGGATCCGGGTCGGACCCCCGGAGGCCTGACCAGGTAGCGGTCATGGACGTCACGGCGCTGATGTCGTTCCTCGCCGGTCTTGCCGCCCTCATCCTCGGCGCGGACCTGCTCGTGCGCGGCGCGAGCCGGATGGCGCGGCGATTGGCGGTCTCTCCCCTGGCAATCGGTCTGACGGTGGTCGCTTTCGGCACGAGCGCGCCGGAGCTGGCGGTGAGCCTGCGCTCGGCGCTCGTCGACCGGGCCGATCTGGCCATGGGCAACGTCGTCGGCAGCAACGTCTTCAACGTGCTCTTGATCCTCGGCGCGTCCTCCCTCGTGCGGCCGCTGGCCATCGAGCGCAAGCTGGTGCGTCTCGACGTGCCGTTGATGATCGCGCTGAGCGCGCTGGTCTGGATCCTCGCCCTCGACGGGCGCCTGAGCAGGTGGGAGGGGGGGTCGTTGTTCGCCGGCGTCCTCGCCTATACGACGCTCCTCCTCCTCGGCTCGCGCCGGGAGGCACGCGCGCGCGCCACCGAGAGCGGGACGAAGCCGGCGGCGCCGCGCCTGTCGTCGGCTCTGATCGCCAGCGCGGCGGGGCTTCTCGCGCTCGTCTTCGGGGCGCGCTGGCTCGTCGCGGGCTCGGTGGCGATCGCGCGCGCCCTCGGGCTGAGCGAGCTCGTCATCGGCCTGACCCTGGTCGCCGCCGGGACCTCGCTGCCCGAGGCGGCGACCTCGATCGTCGCGGCGCTGCGCGGCGAGCGGGACCTCGCCGTCGGCAACATCGTCGGCAGCAACGTCTTCAACCTGCTGGCCGTGCTCGGCGGGTCGGCGGTGCTGGCGCCGCACGGGCTCGAGGTCAGCGCCAGCCTGCTGCGCTTCGACCTGCCGGTGATGGTCGGCGCCGCCGTCGTCTGCCTGCCCGTCTTCTTCACCGGCTGGCACACCGAGCGCTGGGAGGGCGCGCTGTTGGTGGCCTGCTACGGCCTCTACGTCGCGTGCCTGGTCCTCGGCGCCGCGGCCAGCCCGCGGCTGCCGCCGGCCATCGTCGTCATGCTCGGCCTGGCTCTGCCCCTCACCGGCGCGACGCTGCTGCAGGCGGTCCTGCGAGCGAGACGTTGACCCGGCGGAGGGGTACCGCCGCGCGATAGGTCACCGCGACACGCGGGGCTGCTCGGACCGCGTCAGCGCGGCGGCCGCGAGCGGAGATCGCCGCGCCCGAAAAGCCAACGGCCGGCCGGGTCGCCCCGGCCGGCCGCGAAGAACCGTCGTGGACGGAAAAAGGGGATCAGAAGCCGCCCATGCCGCCCATGTCGCCCATGCCGCCGCCACCGTGGCCGTGGCCGTGGTCTTCCTTCTCCTCCTTGATCTCGGCGACCAGGGCCTCGGTCGTGAGCATCAGGCCGGAGATCGACGCGGCGTTCAGGAGCGCGGTCTTGACGACCTTGGCGGGGTCGATGACGCCGGCCTTGACCAGGTCCTCGAACACGCCCGTGGCGGCGTTGAAGCCGACGTTGCCCGCCTTCTCGAGCGCCTCCTTGACGATGACGGAGCCCTCGGCGCCGGCGTTGTTGGCGATCTGCCGGGTGGGCTCCTCGAGCGCCCGGCGCACGATGCCGATGCCCACCGCGATGTCGCCTTCGGCCTCGAGCTTGCCGATGGCCTTGATGGACCGCAAGAGAGCCACGCCGCCGCCGGGGACGATGCCCTCTTCGACGGCCGCCTTGGTGGCGTGCATGGCATCCTCGACGCGAGCCTTCTTCTCCTTCATCTCGGTCTCGGTCGCCGCGCCGACGCGAATGATCGCAACGCCGCCGACCAGCTTGGCCAGCCGCTCCTGGAGCTTCTCGCGATCGTAATCGGAGGTCGAATCCTCGACCTGATTGCGCAGCTGCTTGACCCGGCCGGCGATCGCCTCACGACGCGCCTTGTCGTCGGAGTCGGTCACGATCGTCGTGTCGTCCTTGGTGATGACGACCTTCTTGGCCCGGCCGAGGTCGTCCCACTGCACGTTCTCGAGCTTGATGCCGAGATCCTCGGTGATCACGCGACCGCCGGTGAGGATCGCGACGTCCTCGAGCATCGCCTTGCGGCGATCGCCGAAGCCCGGCGCCTTGACCGCGGCCACGTGCAGGGTGCCGCGCAGCTTGTTGACCACCAGGGTCGCGAGAGCCTCGCCCTCGATGTCCTCGGCGAGGATCAGGAAGGGGCTGCCCTGCTTGGCCACCTGCTCGAGGATCGGCAGCAGGTCCTTCATCGAGCTGATCTTCTTCTCGTGGAGCAGGATCTGGACGTTCTCGAGCACGACCTCCATGCGCTCGGGGTCGGTCACGAAGTAGGGCGAGAGGTAGCCGCGGTCGAACTGCATGCCCTCGACGACCTCGAGCGTCGTGTCGAGGCTCTTGGCCTCCTCCACCGTGATGACGCCGTCCTTGCCGACCTTGTCCATCGCCTCGGCGATGATCTTGCCGATCTCGCTGTCGCTGTTGGCGGAGATCGTCCCGACGTGGGCGATCTCTTCTCCGGACACCGGCTTCGACATCTTGTCGATCGCCCCGACGGCGGCGGCCGTGGCGAGATCGATGCCGCGCTTGAGCTCCATCGGGTTGGCGCCGGCGGTGACGTTCTTCGAGCCCTCGCGAATGATCGCCTGGGCGAGAACGGTCGCCGTGGTCGTGCCGTCACCGGCCACGTCGGAGGTCTTCGACGCGACCTCGCGCAGCATCTGGGCACCCATGTTCTCGAGGGCATCGCCGAGCTCGATCTCCTTGGCGACGGTGACGCCGTCCTTGGTGATCGTCGGCGAGCCGTATTTCTTGTCGATGACGACGTTGCGGCCCTTGGGGCCCAGCGTCACCTTGACGGCGTTGGCGAGCTTGTTGACGCCGCGCAGGATCGCGCCGCGCGCGTCCTCCGCGTAGATGATCTGCTTTGCAGCCATGTTCTTATCTAGCCTCCAGGGTATTCCGTGGTTTTCGTTTCTCGTCTTGCGGTGCGGCCCGGCCTGCTCAGCCGAGCACGGCGAGGATCTCGTCCTCGCGCAGGATCACGTAGTCTTCGTCGTCGATCTTGATGTCGCTGCCGGAGTACTTGCCGACGAGGACCCGGTCGCCGGCTTTGACGTCCATCGGCTGGCGGCTGCCGTCTTCCTGCAGCTTGCCGGGTCCGACGGCCACGACCTCGGCCTCCTGCGGCTTCTCCTTGGCGGTGTCGGGAATGATGATCCCGCCCCGCACCTGTTCCTCGACATCGAGGCGCTTGACCAGCACACGATCGTGGAGCGGGCGAACTTTGGTAGGCACTGTGATGGATCCTCCCTTGGGGTTGTTCTCGGAACTCTTTGATTTTTATGTAAGTTAGAGCCGATCCCACCGGGGTTGTTAGCACTCTCCCCTGGCGAGTGCCAAGAGTCTAGACGGAGCAGAGCCCGCTGTCAAGAGGTTTGTGAGTTCCTTGTTATCAGATCCATGCCCTGCGCCTGCATCGCTGGCAGCCAACCGCGGTGACTGCTGGCTTCGCGTTCTCGGGGTCGTTGCGTAGGATCGGTCCGCCAGTGATCGCCACGACGCCCGTGCATCGCCTGAGAGCGCTCAAGATCGTGAGGATCGGCCGGTCGGTGTCGCGCGACCTCGTCCTGCGTCTGCGCGAACGAGTCGACAGCGCGTTCGCGAGGGCGATCACGGAAACCGACGTCGTCGATTACGAGGCCCCCGCGATCGACGCGATCGACGCCAGCCTTCTGACGCGGGCCCTCGAGGAAGAGATCGGAGGGCACATTCTCGGCGTCACCGCTGCCGACCTGCACGCCAGCGATCCGATCGACGAACCGGAGTTCCTGTTCGGCGGCAAGGACAATCGCAACGACGTCGCCATCGTCTCGACGCACCGCCTCGGCTCGCGGGATCCCGAGGTCGGCATCGCGCGGGTGCTCAAGGTCGGCCTCCACGAGCTCGGGCACAACTTCGGCCTCGTCCACCACTACCGGACCCGGAGAGAGAGCGGCGGCGGCCTGTGCCCCATGACCAAGGGCGACTTCAATCGCTTCGGTGAGCGCGCCTACCTGCGGGCCGTCATCGACCAGCGCGGCATGGGGTTCTGTGAAGCCTGCCGGCGAGTCATCGCGGCGCACGCATGAGACAGAGAGGAGGTGGCGGGTGACGACCATCATCTCGACGCAGGCTCCGGCGGAGATGTTCAAGGAGCTGGTCGAAGACGCCGTCGATCATCAACGAGTCGGGGCGAGCGAGGACTCGACGGCGTATCTCGTGTATCTCCTGGATTCCTTCGTGCGGCACGACGCCCGCTTCACGGCGGCCGGAGCCAGCCCGGACCAGCCGCTCGCCGAGATCCTCCTCGCCGCGAGCCAGGACCGTTCGCCGCGGTCCCTGACGAGCCTGCGCTTCGTCGGGGACCTGGCGCTCTTTCTCGTCGGTTTCCACGCCGACGGCCTGCGTGACGCTCTCGCCGGACCCGGTTGCTACGTCCGCCTGGGCGGATCGGCCTACGCGGTCCTCGCCCGTTCGCGCGCCGTTGCCGGCGCGGCGGCGCTCTTCCACGAGCTGGCCGCCAACTTCGTCCGATTCGCGGACGTCCTGAGCGAGGTGGCGGAGAACTGCTGCCTCACCGACCCCTCGGATCTCCTCCGGCTCTACGAGCGGTGGCAGCAGACCGGAAGCAGCCGTAGCGCCGAGCAGCTGCGGGCCCGGGGAGTCCTCGTGGTACCAGGACCTGAAGCCGTCCATTGAGACGGGGCTGCCGGGCGCGGCGGGTCGCCCGGCCCGCCACCAGGCGGCGCAGGTCCTGGCTGATGGCGTAGACGCTCGGGATGACCACCAGGGTGAGAGCGGTGGCGAAGGTGAGCCCCCAGCAGACGGCCAGTGCCATCGGCGCCAGAAAGGCCGCCTGCCCCTTGGCGGTCGCCGCCAGCGGCATCAGGGCCAGAACCGTCGTCACCGTGGTCAGGAGGACCGGCCGGAAGCGGTCGCGCCCCGCCGTCACCACGGCGCGCGCCAGGCTCATCCCCTCGTCGCGCCGGCGGTTGACGAAGTCGATGAGCACCAGGGAGTCGTTGACCACGATCCCCGCCAGGGCGACGACGCCGATCAGCGTCAGTAGCGAGATCTTGGCCCCCATGACCGCCACCCCGACGAGCACGCCGATGACGGAGAACGGGATCGTGAACATCACCACCAGCGGCTGGATCCAAGAGCGGAAGAGCCCGCCAAGGATGACGTAGATCAGCAGGAAGGCCAGCCCGAAGGCGCGCAGCAGCGAAGCGATCGATTCCTGCGTCTCCTTGTTGATGCCGCCCGTCGAAAGGGTCACCCCGGGGAACTCGTCCTCGATGCCCATCGCCTCGATGGCCGCAAACAGCTCCTCGTTCACCGACGCGGGCGTCACCCGCGATCCGTCCGGGGCCGATCCCGAGGGGTCGACGGCGGCCGTGACCGTGATCGCGCGCTGGCCGTCCACGTGGTAGATCCGCGCCGGCCCCATGCTCCGCTCCAGACGGGCGACCTCGGCCAGCGGCACCGGCTCGCCGCCGCGGCTCGTCACCCGCAAGCCGGCCAGGATCTCCTCCCGGTCGCGGAAGCGCTCCTCGAGCCGCACCACGACGTCGATCTCCTCCTGGCCGGTCCGCAGCTGGGCGGCGACGGTACCGGCGATCGAGGTCTGCACGGTGCGCGCCACCCGCCGCACGTCGACCCCCCGCAGCAACGCCGCTTCCTCGTCGACGAGCACGCGGAGCTCCCGCTTGCCGGCCTCGTAGTCGTCCCGGACGTCGACGACTCCCGGCATGTCGCGCAGCGCCGCCGCGATGCGCTCGGCGACCCGTGCGAGATCGCCGTAGCGATCGCCGCGAATCCGCAGCTCGACGTCCGCCCCCTGCGGCGGCCCGCCCCCCACCCGCTGGATGCTGACGCGGCCGAGACTCTCGAGACCCGCGATGCGCTGGCGGAACTCGGCCAGGATGTCGTCCCCCGGGCGCTCGCGGAGCTCGAAGTCGGCCAGCTCGGCGGCCACCATGCCGACATGGCTGCCGTACTCGGGCGCCTGGTCGACCTGATAGTAGCCGGCGGTGCTGAGCACCGTCTTGACCTCGGCCGCCGGGAAGGCGAGCAGCTCACGCTCGAGCCGCGCCAGGCGCCGCTCGGTCTCCTCGAGCGGCGTGCCCTCGGGAGCCTCGAGCTTGACGGCAAAGATCACGAGATCCGGCGAGTCGACGAGCACGAAGCGGTCCGAGCGGCCCAGCACCGTCACGACGAGAACGAGGGTGACGAGGACGGCGGCGACCACGCGGTAGCGCCGGCGCAGGGCCCAGACCAGCAGCCGGGTGTACAGGCGGCGCGCCCGCGGCATCGGGCTCGCCGTCCGTCTGCGGGCTCGCACCGGTGGCGCCTGGCCGAAGGCGGCGACGTGGACCGGCAGGACGATCAGCGCCTCGACCAGGCTGCCGACGAGAGCGCAGGTCATGACGATCGGCAGCACGCCGAGGATCTTGCCCAGCAGGCCGGTCATCATCAGCAACGGCAGGAAGGCGGCCACCGTGGTGACCACGGTGGCGACCACGGGCCAGAAGACCTGCTCGGTGCCGCGCAGCGCCGCCTCGGCGGGCGGCAGGCCGGCCTGCAGATGCCGATAGACGTTCTCGACCACCACGATGGCGTCGTCGACCAGCAGGCCGAGCACCAGGATGAGGCCGAAGAGCGTCATCAGGTTGATGGTCATGCCGAGCAAGTGCATGAGGATGAGCGCCACGGCGATGGCCACGGGAATCCCGAGCGCCGTCATCACCGCCAGGCGGCCGGTCAGAGACAGGTAGAGCACCACGAGGACGAGCGTCAGGCCCAGGATTCCGGAGGAGTACATGATGCGCAGCCGGTTGCGGATCCAGGCGGACGAGTCGTTGAAGAGCTCGGTCCGTACCCCGGCCGGCAGACGATCGGCGAAGCTCGCGGCGACCCGCTGGACCGCGTCGACGATCTCGAGAGTGTTGCCTTCGGCCGTCTTGAGCACCCGCAGATCGAGCGCCCGCTGGCCGTTGAGGCGCGCGTAGGTCCGGGCGTCGGCGAAACCGTCTTCGAGTCGCGCGACGTCCCGCACCCTGAGAAGAGCGCCCTCGGGCGTCGCCTTGACGATGATGTCGCCGAGCTCGTGCGCCGCGGTCACGGTACCGAGGGTGCGGACCAGGATCTCGCCATGCGGGCTCGTGACCACTCCGCCCGGCGCGTCGACGTTGCGGCTCGCCACGGCTGCCGTGAGCTCCTCCAGCGAGACCCCCAGTGCCGCCAGCCGGTCGGGATCCGCCGCCACCCGGAACTCGCGGTCCCGGCGCCCCGAGACGAGGATCGTCGAGACGCCCGGGATCGTGCCCAGCTCGTCCTTGAGCGAGCGCGCGAGGTCGACCAGCCGGCGCTCGTCGGCCGCGCCGTAGAGCGCCACGTCGATCACCGGCCATTGAAAGTCGCCGCGCAGCTCCTGGACCACGCTCTCCTCGGCGCCGGCGGGCAGATTGCGCAAGCGCTCGATGGCGGTCCGAGCGTCGTTGACCACGCGGTCGATCTCGCCGTCGTCGAGCCCGGCCCGCAGGCGGCAGGTGATGGAGGACAGGCCCTCCACCGAGGTCGAGAGCACCTCCTCGATGCCCTCGATGTCACGGATCTCGCGCTCGATCGGCGCCGTGATCAGGCGTTCGACCTCCTCGGGCGAGGCGGACGGGTAGAGGGTCGCGACGGTGACGACGTCGAGGGAGATGTTGGGCAGGATCTCCCGCGTCATGGTGGCGTAAGCACCGATGCCGACCGCCAGCGTCAGCACCACGGCCATGTCGACCAGGACGCGATTGCGCAGCGCGAACCGGGCCAGGCTCACGACGCTCCTCCGAGGCTCGACCCGGAAGCCGCCGCGCCGAGGTCGGGCGCCAGGGCCGCGGCCTCGGTCAGGACTCGCACGGCGTCGCCGTCCTCCAGTCCGGAGTGGCCCTGGTAGGCGATCAGCTCGCCCGCCGCGATGCCGTCCACGACCTCGACGGCCCGGCCGTTGCGGGCGCCCAGCGAGACCGCCCGCATCCGAGCCCGGTCCGCCGCCTCGTCGACGACGAAGACGACGTCGCGGCCGTCGCGGCGCGCCACGGCGCTCGGCGGCACGAGCAGCCGGGGCTCTCCCCGGCCCGCGACGAGGTGGGCCCGGGCCACCATGCCGGGCAGGAGCGGCCGGCCGGCGCGCCCCGCCGTGACGACGTCGATCGGAAAGAGGCCGTTGGCGTCGGCCTGCCCGGCGACGCAGTGCACGCGCCCCGCGAAGCGCTCGCCGGGGTAGGTATCGACCACGACCGAGGCCTCGAGCCCCGGCTGGAGGGCCGCCGCCATGGCGGCCGGCGCGCCGAGCCGCAGGCGCAGCCGCGACAGGTCGACGACGCGAGCGATCGGGCTACCCACGGCGACGAACTCTCCCAGCTCGGCGTAGCGCCGGACCACCCGGCCGGCGAAGGGCGCTCGGACGCTCGCGTCGGCCAGCGCCTCGCGGGCCGCATCGCGAGCCGCCTCGGCGAGGGCGAGCTCCGCCTCCGCCTGCCGGACGGCGTCGGCGGCGCGGCTCCAGTCGCTCTCGCTCACCACTCCGTCGTCGCGCAGCGGCGCCAGGCGCCGCGCCTCGCGCCGCGCCACGCTCGACGCCAGCTCGACCTGGCGCACCCTGGCATCGCCCTTGCGCAGCTCGATCTCGAGGGCGGTCGGGTCGACGAGCGCGAGCTGCTCGCCCGCCGCGACGTCGGTGCCGACCTCGACCGGGGGGGCCACCACGCGGCCCGACGCCTCGGCGACCACGTCGACCTCCCGCCACCCCGCCAGCAGGCCGGCCTCGCTGAGCTCCCGCGGCAGGACCCGGGGCGCGACGCGCAGGACGAGGACCTCCCGGTCGGCCTCTTCCGGCCGGCTCGTGCCGATCCCCTTCTGCGGCCGCTGAAAGTTGAGAAAGAGGAGGAGGCCGGCGATCAGAGTCAGGGTGGAGATGACGAGTTTGCGCCGCATGGTCGTGCTCCGGGTGAACGCTGCGGGAGAATGCGCGGTGATGGCTGTCTCCCTCCATCTCCTAGCGCGTGATCGGCGGCGGAACTCCGCACCCGCGCGCGCCGGGCGGTAACATCGGGGCCTCCTGGAAGGGTGGGTCCAAGGCGCCCCGACATGTGGATCTCTCGGACACTGCTGTGCGGCCTCCTGGCCGGCTTCGTGTCGGCCCCCCCCGCCCGGGGTCAAGAGCCGGAGAGATTCCCCGTCGGCCAGCTGGTCGAGCGCGTCGCGGCGGTCCGGGACCCGACGCAGACCTACGCCCTCTACCTGCCGTCGGCTTACACCCCGGAGAAGAAGTTTCCCGCGCTCCTGATCTTCGACCCCCGGGGCCGCGCCATGCTGGCGGCGGAGCTCTTCGTCGCGGCCGCCGAGGCCCACGGCTGGATCCTCCTGAGCTCCTGGGACACCCGCAGCGACGGGCCGATGGAGCCCAACCGGAAGGCGCTGGATGCCCTCTGGCCCGAAGTCCACGAGCGGTTCTCCACCGACTGGCGGCGCATCTACGCCGCCGGCTTCTCGGGTGGAGCGATGCTCGCGTTCTCCTTCGGCCTGGGGACCGGCGAGCTGGCCGGAGTGATCGGCTGCGGCGGCCGTCCCGAGGAGCACAACCGCAAGGCGCGCGGGACGTTCGCCCATTTCGGCGTCGCGGGCCGCACGGACTTCAACTACTCCCCGATGCGGCTCCTCGATTCCCAAGTCGAGGGGTGGGGCGTGCCGCACTGGTTCGAGGCCTTCGACGGGCCGCACGCCTGGATGCCCGCGGCCCTGGCCGGCAAGGCGATCGTCTGGATGGAGATCCAGGCCATGCACGCCGGCCTGCGCGCGCCGGACGCGGGGATCGTCGCCGACTTCTTCGCCCAGGAGATCGCCGCGGCCCGCTCCCTCGAGGAGTCGGGGCGTCCCCTGGAAGCGCTGCGGCGCTACCGCCTCGCCGCCGCCACGGTGGGCGCGCTCGGCGATCCGCAGGCCGTGGCCGCGGCCCGCGACGCCGCCGAGCGCCTGGCGGCGAGCTCCGCCGTCGAGCTGGCGCAGAAGGAAGAGCGCAAGTGGGACGGCGCCGAAGCCGCCTACCTGAGCCGCATCGGTTGGCTCGGCCCGGCGCTCGCCCAGCGAGACCCGCCCATCCGTTCCTCGGAGATCGTGACCCGGCTCGAGATCCACGGACTGCGGAAGCGGGCCGCCGCCGGCGGCTATGCGGGAATCGCGGCGGAGCGGACGCTCGAGAGCCTCTTCTCGCTGCTCGCGTTCTACGAGACCCGCGACCTCTTCGCGGCCGGCGAGTGGCGGGCCGCGGCCACGGCCCTCGAGGTCGCCCTCGCGATCAAGCCGGAGCGCGGCGACGCCTGGTACAACCTGGCCTGCGCCCAGGCCCGGGCGAGGAATCCCAGGAGGGCGCTGGAAGCGCTCGAGCGCGCCGTGGACAACGGTTTTTCGAGCGCCGAGCAGATGCGCGGCGATCCGGATCTCGAGTCGCTGCGGGACACGCCCGAGTTCCAGCGGATCCTCGCGAGCATCGCTGGCTGAACGCCTCGCACCCTCGGGCCTCTTCCGACCGCCCCTTCGTCCCGGCCGTGACGCAGGAGTGACGATCCCGAAGCCGGCGTACCAGCGTACACTCCACCGCGATGAGAACCCCGGACCAGTGGACGGGCCGCGAGCGCAGGCTGCTGGGTGAGCTGCGCGATCCGGCGCGAATCCAGGCCTTCCTCGACGCGCTCCCCTACCTGCCGGAAGGCGGCGCGCTCTCGCCGCGCACGACCCTCGAGACCGGGACGGCGCAATGCTTCGGCGGCGCCATCCTGGCCGCCGCGGCGCTCTCCGAGCTCGGCCACCGGCCTCTGCTCCTCAACCTGCGAGCCGAGAACGACGACGACCACGTGCTCGCCGTCTTCCGACATCGCGGGCTGTGGGGCGCGGTGGCCAAGTCGAACTGCACCACCCTCCGGCACCGGGAGCCGGTCTACCGCTCGCTGCGGGAGCTCGTCATGTCCTACTTCGACTTCTACTTCAGGGTCGACGGCGTGAAGACCCTGCGCTCCTACTCGGTCACCCTCGATCTTTCCCGCTACGACGCCTCGGGTTGGCGCTTCGCCGGCGGCCGGCTGCTCGCCATCGAAGAGGACATCGAGCGCCTGCGACACTACGACCTGGTGCCGCGCCATCTTCGCGGCCATCTGGCCCTCGCCACGCCCGACGTGCTGGCCGCCTGCCTCCTCGGCTCGCGGCCGGAAGGTCTGTTCCGACCGAGCTGAAGCGCCCCCGCCGACGCGCAGCCCGCGCGCTCGTGGCGACCACCCCTACCGCGAACGGGCGAGCGCCTTCTCGACGCTCTCGAGCTCCTTGCTGGACAGCTCCAACTTCCCGGCCGCCGCCTGCTGGAGCTTGCTCAGGTCGATTCCCGTGCGCTTGGCGACGTCGGACGCCACTCGCGGGTCCTGCAGACCGACATAGATACGCTTTGCCACGTCTCCACCCCTCCTTTTCGTGCCGTGCGCCGCCCTGCCGCCGCGCTCGGCGGCGACCGTAGCAAGCCGGACGCCGCCCGTCCCCGCGTCATGGGGTGGTCTTCCGGACGGGGGCAGGGGCCCGGTCCACGCCGCTACGGCGGGTGATGGCCCGCGAGGCCGCCCCGACCGCGCTCTGGCGCCGGCTGCCGAGCGCTAACGCGCTTTCGCCTTGAGCAGGACGTCCACCCGGCGGTTGAGACGGCGGCCGTCGGCGGTGTCGTTCGAGGCCACGGGGTAGCCCTCGCCGTAGCCCAGGGCGGTCACGCGGGCGCCGCCGACCCCCGAGCCGACCAGCAGCGTGCGCACCGCTGCGGCGCGCCGCTCCGAGAGGTCCTGGTTGTGCTCCTCGGTGCCCGTCGAGTCGGTGTGTCCCTGCACGATGACCGCCGTCTTCGGGTACTCGATCAGCACGTCGGCGACCCGGTCGACGGCGGCACGCCCCGAAGCTCCGACGATCGCGGAGTCGACGGCGAAGAGCACGCTGGAGTCGAACCGAACGAGGAGCAGGTTCTGGCCGATGCGCTCCACGGTCGTTCCCGGAATCCGCGCCAGCGCCTCTTCCTGCCGATCCATGTAGACGCCGACCCCGGTCCCGACGGCGGCCCCGATCGCCGCCCCGGCGAGGATCTCGTCGGCCTCGCGCTCGCCCTTGAGAATGGCGGCCGCGGCCCCCGAAGCGGCGCCCACGGCAGCGCCCTTCCTGGTCTTGTCGCGCTCCGTGGCATAGGGCCCCCGGACTCCCGCGCAGCCCGCCAGCGACAGAGCCATCAGCAGGGCCACGGCGACGGTCCGGCGTCGGCGTCGCGCGTTCCCGCGCGGGCCGAGCTCTCGCAGATCTTCTGATTCGATGCCCACGGTCTCCTCCTGTCGCGCTCTCTCCCTGCGGCGCGTCGATGCTACCAGCGCAGCCGGGCCCGCGCCCCCTCCCGACCGCACGTCGCCAGCAGGCCCTATTGCGGGTCGAAGCCGAGGTCCATAAGATTCGCGGCGGCTTGTGGCAAGGCGCCTCTCCGAGAGGAGTCTCGATGACCAGAACCCAGCAGTGGGGCACCCGAGTGGGGCTCGTGCTCGCGATGGCGGGCAACGCGGTGGGCCTCGGAAATTTCCTGCGCTTCCCGGCCCAGGCGGCGCAGAACGGCGGCGGGGCGTTCCTCATCCCCTACTTGATCTCGTTCGCCCTGATGGGGATCCCGCTGCTGTGGGTGGAGTGGGCGATCGGGCGCCACGGCGGGGGCTTCGGACACCATTCGGCGCCGGGACAGCTGGACCGCCTGGGACCGTACCGCTGGCTCAAGTACGTCGGCGTCTTCGGGCTCTTCACCAACCTCTGCGTCGCGGCGTACTACTGTTACATCGAGTCGTGGACGCTGGCCTACGTCTGGCACTCGGTCGCGGGCACGTTCCGCGCGGTCGATCCGCAGCGGTTCTTCCCCGACTACCTGGGGGTCACGGCCGGCTCGATGTTCGCGCTGCCGCTCCCGGCGCTCTTCTTCTTCGCCGTCACCCTGGCGCTCAACACCTTCGTGCTGTCGCGCGGACTGGAGAAGGGCGTGGAGCTGGCGGCCAAGATCGGGATGCCGATGCTCCTCGTCTTCGCCCTCGTCCTCGCCGTCCGCGGGCTCACCCTGGCGCCCGGCGATCCCGGCGTGATCGAGAGCCCGCTCGTCGGCCTCAACTTCGTGTGGCAGCCGCGGCTGTCGGGGCTGCTGAATCCGACGACCTGGATGGCGGCGGCAGGCCAGATCTTCTTCACCCTGTCCGTGGGGATGGGATCCATCCACTGCTACGCGTCTTACGTGAAGCAGAAGCAGGACGTGGCGCTGAACGCCGCGTCGGCGGGATGGATGAACGAATTCGTGGAGGTCGTGCTGGGTGGGTCGATCCTGATCCCCATCGCCACGGCGTATCTCGGCCTCAACGTCGTGCAGGCGGCCACCGCGGGCGGAAGCGGCTTCGGGATCGGATTCCTGACGCTGCCCACGCTGTTCAACAACTGGGGCTGGTTCGCGCCGCTGGCGGGGGCCATGTGGTTCGGCCTGTTGTTCTTCGCCGGCATCACCTCGTCGCTCGCCATGGGGCAGCCGATCCTCTCGTTTCTCGAGGACGAGTTCGGGTTCCGCAGGACCCGCGCGGCCCTGGCGTTCGGCGCCGCGACCTTCCTGCTCGGGTTCGTCTGCGTGTGGCTCTATCCGGGCGGCGCGTTCGACGAGTTCGATTTCTGGACCGGCACGTTCGCGCTGGTGGTCTTCGCCCTGCTCGAGGTCGTCATCTTCGCGTGGATCTTCGGCATGGATCGCGGCTGGGAGGAGATCACTCGCGGCGCGGACATCGCGGTCCCGCGGATCTTCCGGTTCGTCATCAAGTGGGTCACGCCGACCTTCATCCTGGTCGTGTTTCTCGGGGCTCTGTTCCAACCCCAGGGACGAGCCTGGGGGGCCGCGTTCTGGAAGCTGTTCGGCGGCGAGATGTGGCCGTTCGCACCGGAGAGTGTCATCGGCAGGGTGCTGCACGTCGGGGACGCCGGCTACAGCTGGCTCGACGCCGCGGGGGCGCCGACACGGGCCATGGTGCAGGACCTCAGCCGGCTCTTGCTGCTGGCCGTCTTCGCCCTCTGCTTCTTCCTCGTGTGGAAGGCGTGGCGCCTCAAGGCGCGGAGAGAGAAATGACCGGATCCGCTGGAATCATGCTCGTTCTCACCTGGGCGGTCGTCGTCTTCTTCACCGCCAGGTTCTTCGTCAAGGTGCTGCGCACGCCGCCGCGCGAGGATGGCGAGCCGTGATCAGCAGATGGCCAACGCGACGAGGGTGACAATCCGGACGTGGCAGCGCCTCATGCGTTGACCCTTTGGTGTCGTTGCCGGCGCTGGAACCGTCGTGGCGCCTACGGAACCGTCACCGTCCAGGCGGAGGTGTCGCCGCTCTCGAATCCGTCGGCGAAGATCTCGCTCGCCGTGGCGGCGCAGTACCGGCTCCCCTGCTGGGTCTCGATAATGCCACCCCAGATGATCATCTCGGAACCGGTCCAGACCGTGGACCAGCGCCCGCCGAAGCGCACCGGCGGCGCATCCACCAGCGTCGTCGCAATCCAGGAGTCGGTCGCCGGATCGTAGCGTCCGCCGCTGGAGTCGTTCGTGCCGCCCCAGAGCAGGAGCTCCTTGCCGGTCCAGACGCCCTGCGCGATGCGGGGCGACGGCGCATTGACCAGGGTGGTCGGGGTCCAGCTGTCGGTCGCCGGATCGTAGCGTGCTCCGTCGCCCAGGTCGCCGAGGAACAGCCAGTCGTAGCCGCCCCAGACGATCATCTCCGTTCCCGTCCAGACCGCGACCGGCCACATGCGGGTGATGGGAGAGTCGGCGACGTTCGTCGGCGTCCAGGCGTCCGCCACGGGGTCGTAGCGCCCGCCGGTGGGGGTGGTCCCGTCGTTGATGAAGCCGCCCCAGATGATCATCTCCGTCCCGCTCCAGACCGCGGCGTGGTGATCTCGCGCCCCGGGGGCGTCGACGATGGTGGCATCGACCCAGGTGTCGGTCGCGGGCCGGTATCGCTTGGCGACATTGTCGGTGCCGATGCCGCCGAAGACGATCATCTCGCTGCCGGTCCAGACGACCGAGTGGCCGGGGCCGCTGACCGGGGCATTCGTCGTCGAGGTGAGGGTCCAACTGTCGGTCGTCGGGTTGTAGCGCGCGCCGACCTCCCCGCCCCAGAAGATTGCCTCGGTGCCGGTCCACACCGCCTTGTCGTCCCCCCCGGCGACGGGAGCGCCGACCGGATTGACCACTCTCCAACTGTCGGTCGCCGGATCGTAGCTGCCGGGGGGTGGCAAGGCTCCCCAGCCCGAGCCGCCGTAGATGATCATCTCGCTGCCCGTCCACACGGCGGCGTGCAGGCCGCGCGCCATGGGGACGTTCATGGTGCCGGTGGGATGCCAGACGTCGAGCAGCGGGTCGTAGCGGCCGCCGTCGTAGTGAAAGAGGAAGTCGTCGTCGAGGCCGCCCCAGACGATCATCTCGGCGCCCGTCCAGACGGCGGTGATGCCCTGGCCGTTGTTGGCGGAGTTCACCGGACTGGTCGGGGTCCACGTGTCGGAGGCGGGGTCGTAGCGGGCGCCGGCGACGACGTTGAAGCTCCCGCCCTCGATGATCATCTCGGTCCCGGTCCAGACCGCGGCATGAAACCAGCGCAGGGACGGGGCATCGACGAGGCTGGTCGGAGTCCACGTGTCGGTCGCCGGGTCGTAGCGTCCGCCGCTCAGGTCGTAGGGGGGGTTGGCGCCGCCCCAGACGATCATCTCGGTGCCGGTCCAGACCGCCGTGTGATAGGTGCGCGCGTTGGGGGCGTTGGTGCCGGTCACCGCCGTCCATGAGTTGGTGGCGGGGCTGTAACGCGCGCCGTCCCCGTACAGCTGCCCGATGTGGACGTTGTAACCGGCCCAGATGATCATCTGCGAACCGGTCCAGACGGCCGAGTGATAGGCCCGCGGCGCGAGCGGCGCCGTCGCCATGGGCGTCCAGGTGTCGCTGGCCGGATCGTAGCGGGCGCCGCTGTTGACGACCCCGGTTACCGCTTCGCCGCCCCACACGAGCATTTCCGTGCCGGTCCAGACGACGCTGGCATTCCAGCGCGGCACGGGAGCGTTGACGGTGGACATGGCCTGCCAGGTGTCGGTGAGTGGATCGTAGCGGGCGCCGCTGGGATCGGACCGACCGCCCCAGACCACCATCTCCGTGCCGGTCCACACCGCCACGTGCGCCTGCCGCTCACCGGGGGAGCCGGTCGCCGGCAGGAGGGTCCAGTTCTCGGTAGCCGGGTCGTAGCGGCTGCCGTCCCCGTAGATCGTGTTCACGGAGCTCATGCCGCCGAAGACGATCATCTCGCTGCCGGTCCACACCGCCGTGTGCCAGTAGCGGGGGTCGAGCAGCTGCCGGGTCGGTTCCCAGCTGTCGTCCGGGC
>JAOTWP010000185.1 GCA_029862975.1 Acidobacteriota bacterium | reverse complement strand
GGTCGCCGACGAAGAACCCGGCGGCGGGCCTCTGGGCCCTGTGGCTGGGAGCGCTGGTCCTCGGCGCCGGGTTCTTCGTCGGCGACCGGAAGATGGAGCAGCGATGGCCCGGAAACCCGTCGCTGCTCGACCTGGCGCTCGCGGCGGCGTCGGCGCTGGTCGTCTACTACTGGATCCACAACTTCGAGGCGCTCAACTACCGGGCCGGCGCCGAGACGGATCTCGACGCCCTGGTCAGCATCATCGGCATCGTCCTGTCGCTCGAGGTCTGCCGCCGCGTGCTCGGCATGGCGATGACCTCGATCGGACTCGGGATGCTGGCCTACGCCTATTTCGGCGCCTACCTCCCGGACATCATCGCCCACCGCGGCTTCGGGCTGGAGCGGCTCTGCACCTCGCTCTTCATCACCACCAACGGGGTTTTCGGCGTCATGGCCAGCGTGCTGGCGACGTACGTGATCCTGTTCATCTTCTTCGGCGCGTTCCTGCACAAGTCCGGGGCCGGGAAGTTCTTCATCGACCTGCCGATGGCGCTGGCCGGCAAGAGCACCGGGGGTCCGGCCAAGGTCGCCGTGATGGCCTCGGCGCTTTTCGGGTCGGTCTCCGGCAGCGCCATCGCGAATACCGTGTCGACGGGCGCGTTCACGATCCCCTTGATGAAGAGGGCGGGCTTCCGCCCCCACGTCGCCGGCGCCATCGAGCCTTCGGCGTCGATCGGCGGCATGTTCATGCCGCCGATCATGGGGGCCGGCGGCTTCCTCATGGCGGAGCTCACCGAGACGCCTTACGTGCACATCATGCTGATCGCGATCTTTCCGGCGCTGCTCTACTTCTTCTCGGTCTTCTGCATGATCCACTTCGAGGCCAAGAAGCACGACATCCGGGGTCTCGAGGACGAGCACTTCCCGCACTGGACGGCCGTGCTGCGCAAGGAGTGGTACTTCTCGATGCCGCTCGTGATCATCACCGTGCTGATGATCCTCGGCCGCTCCCCCGGCTTTTCCGCCTTCTGGGCCACCCTGTCGTGCATCTTCATCAGCTGGTTCCGCAAGGAGACGCGCATGGGCCCGCGGGAGATCTGGGAGGCGATCCAGACGGGGGCCCGCAACACGCTCATCATCGGCGCCACCCTGGGCGTCATCGGCATCATCGTCGGTACCATCTCGCTGACCGGCATCGGGCTGAAGTTCTCCGACATCATCATCTCGCTCGCCGGCGGCCACCTGCTGCCCGCCATCCTGCTCGTCGGAATCGCCTCCCTGGTGCTGGGAATGGGCGTGCCGGTGACCGCCGCCTACCTGATCACCGCCGTGCTGGCCGTGCCGCCGCTGATGGAGATGGGGGTCGTGCTGATCGCCGCCCACATGATCGTGTACTGGTTCAGCCAGGACTCCAACATCACCCCGCCGGTCTGCGTGGCGGCCTATGCCGGCGCCGCCATCGCCGGCGCCGATCCGTGGAAGACGGGCTGGACCGCCTTCAAGTTCGCCAAGCTGCTCTACGTGGTGCCCATCCTCTTCGCCTTCACCCCCGCCATCCTCTTCGAGGGCAAGCCCCTCGTCGCCCCGCCGATGAACGACGAGGTGATGGGCGGCATGATCACCGAGATCCGCATGGCGGTCGGAGACAGCGTGCAGGAGGGAGACGTCATCGCCACCGTGCTCGACGGCGAGGAGATGCGCGACGTCACGGCCAGCCGGGATGGCGTCGTGAAGGAGATCCTGACGACGGGCGGCTCGTTCATCGAGGGCGGTGCGATCCTCGCCCAGATGAAGGCGCGGGGGGCGAAGGTCTTCTCTTCGATGTTCTCCGCGGTCCTCGGCACGATGGCCTTCGCCGCCCTCACGATGGGCTTCCTGCTGCGGCGCACCACCCTTCTCGAGTGGTCGATCCTGGCGGTGGCGACGGTGCTGCTCTACTGGCCGGGCTACGTGACCGACGGCATCGGCCTGGTGCTCGTGGCGGTCGTCTACTTCATGCAGAAGGCGGGCACCGGCGGCGCCCAGCCACAGCCGTCCGCCGTCGCGACCTGAGAGGGGGCGTCCCATGCTGCCGACCGTCAAGACCATCCTCTACTGCACCCAGATGGGCCCCAACGCCCCCTACGTGTTCCGCTGGGCCTACGCGCTCGCCAAGTGCTGCGATGCCCGCATCCACGTGCTCTACGTGATCGAGGGGCTGACCCCCCGCCAGCGGGCGATGGTCGAGGGGTATTCGGGGCACTCCACGCTTTCGCAGGTCATCGAGCAGGCCGAGGCGGAGGCCGCCGAGCGGCTGCCGCACCGGCTCGAGGCCTTTTTCGAGAGCGAGGCTCCCGACGAGGACTGGCGGAGCCACATCGGCGAGCTGATGGTGGCCCGCGGCAAGGCTTTGGAGCAGATCCTCGAACACGTCGAGAGTACCGGCGCCGACCTCGTCGTCGTGGGCGCCCATAGCAGCGTATCGATGGTCGAGACGATCATCGGCAGCACGGCCCAGAGATTGACCGAGAAATGCCGGGTCCCGGTCCTCGTCGTCCGGGTTCCCGAAGGGCAGCGGGCCCTCACGATCACGGATGGATGAGGCCCTTCGAGCGACCAAACCACGGAAACGGAAGGAGAAACGAGTGATGAAGCGAAGAGTGGCGTGGCTTACCGTTGTGCTGGCCCTCGCGAGCCTGGCGCCGGCGTCGGCCGGTTTCAAGCTGCTGGACGCGGACGGCAAGGAGAAGATCGACCTCGGGTTCCGGCTCCAGGTGCTCGGGAAGTTCACCGAGGGCGACCTCGATGGCGACGGCAGCTTCGAGAGCGTCGACGACTTCCAGATCCGGCGCGCCCGCTTCCGTCTCACGGGGACCGTGAACGAGCACTTCGGCATGTTCTTCCAGACCGACGTCTCGGGCAACGACATCGTGATGATCGACGCCTACATTCAGCTCAAGAAGAGCGCCAAGCTGCAGGCGTTCATCGGCCAGCACCTCGCGCCGTCGAGCCGCCAGACCATCACCTCCTCGGGGGCTCTCCTGGCGATGGACCGGCCGGGCCTGATCTACAAGGCGCTGACCTGGGGCGGGCGGGCCCTGACCACCTTCGACACCGCCACCTACGGCGACAGCGCCGCCGGCTTCAGCGGCCCAGCCCAGGTCCGCGACACCGGTTTCACGCTCTTCGGCATCAACTCGAGCTCCAGCGGCAAGACGCACTTCAAGTGGTATCTCGGTACCTACGACGGCCTGCCGGCCGCGGGCACGGACGGCGAGCGCACGACCGGGCGCCTGCAGGTCAACTTCGGCGATTCCGAGCCCAGCTACTACAGCACCGCGAGCTACCTCGGCAAGAAGGACACCTTCTCGATCGGCGTCTCCTACGACACGCAGTCCGACGTGGCCGGGTCGAGCACCCCGAAAACGGACTACAGCTACTGGAACGTCGACGTCTTCGCCGAGCAGCCGATGGGAGCCGGGTCCGTGAGCTTCGAGGCCGCGTACCACGACCTGGACCTCGACGGCGCCAATCCGCAGGCCGAGGGCAACGGCTACTACGTCCAGGCCGGCTATCTCGTCAACAAGGACAAGTGGCAGCCCTGGTTCCTCTACGAGGACTGGAGCGCCGACGCCGCGAGTGGCAAAGGCAGTTACAACCTGTGGCGGGCCGGGATCAGCTACTTCATGGCGGGCCACAACGCCAACATCAAGGTGGGCTACGAGGCCTTCAGCGCCGATGCCAACATCGGGTCGACCAACGAGGACTCGATCGGCAGCCTCGTCGTGGGCTTCTACACGACCTACTAGGGGAGGCGAGCGCCGGCCATGCCGTCCATTCTCTCGAGAGGGGTGAGTCACCGTCTCGCCCCCGGTCTCGCGCTTCTCCTCCTCGGCCCCGCCCTGCGGGCCGCGGCCGAGACGCCGGCACCGCTGCCGCCTCTGGAGAGCTTTCGCACCCTTCTCGCGCAGGTCGGGCAGGCGGTGGGGGAGGGCCGCCTGCCCGCCGGCGCGGCGGCGCTGGCGGACGAGCTCGCGTTCGACCTGGAGCGCGACCTGATACGGGGCGACGCCGAGATCGAGGTCCTGCGGCTCGAGGTCGCCCGCTTCGACGGCGAGGCCCAGCAGGAGGCGCTCGACCGGCTGATCGCGGCCGTGGTGGCCAGGCAGCTGGCGGTGGGGGCACGGCTCCGGCGCCTCGAGGAGCTGGCGGGGATCGCGCCGTGCGCGGCTGGGGCCGACCTCCCGGCGGCCGAGTCCGCGGCGCCGGCGGCGGAGGACGGGCGCGGGTGGAGCGTCGCCTTCGGCGCGGCGGACGTTACCGAAGATCCCGTTCCCTAGCCGGCCCCGGAGAGCTCCGGCGCGCTCGCTAGTGCCGGTCGCGGGGCTGGGGCGTGATCCTCAGGTACGGCCGCGGGGCTCTCCAGCCGGCGGGGAAGCGGACGGCGGCCTCTTCGTCGGACAGCGCCGGCAGGATGATGACGTCTTCGCCGTGGCGCCAGTTGGCGGGAGTGCCCACCCGGTGGCAGGCGGTCAGCTGGAGGGCGTCGACGGCGCGCAGGATCTCGTGGAAGTTGCGGCCCGTCGTCTCCGGGTAGGAGAGGATGAGCTGGATCCGCTTGCCGGGATCGATGACGAAGACGGCGCGCACGGTCGCCGTGTCGTCGGCGTTGGGATGGATCATGCCGTAGAGCGTGGCGACCGCGCGCTCGGGGTCGGCGATCAGCGGGAAGTTGAGGGCCGTCCCCTGGGTCTCCGCGATGTCCCGGGCCCAGGCCTCGTGGGCGGCGAGCGAGTCGAGGCTGAGCCCGATCACCCTGACGTTGCGCACCGTGAACTCGCCCTTCAGCCGGGCCACGGCGCCGAGCTCGGTCGCGCACACCGGCGTGAAGTCGCGGGGGTGCGAGAAGAGCACGCCCCAGGCGTCTCCCAGCCACGCGTGAAAGCGGATCGGCCCCGCCGTCGTCTCCGCCTCGAAGTCGGGTGCCGGGTCACCCAATTGCAGCATCATCGCCGTCTCCCCCTGTCCGGCCCAGCCGGCTGCCCGGCCGGCTGCGGGTCACGTGCTCATGGTACCCGAAACCCGGCGGCTGCGTCGCGCTCGCCGCGCGCGCCCCGGCGGACGCCGCGCACCGTCGATCCGAGGAAGAGGAGAAGCGCCGCGGCGTTGCCCATGGCGGCCCACGAGCGGCCGGCCTGCCAGCCGGACAGATCGGCGGCCAGGCGCAGCGCGAGCGAAGCCTGGAGTAGAAGCCAGGGGGCGTAGAAGAGGCGGTCGAACGCCAGCCGGCGGCCCAGGAGCATGGGAGCGACGATCGGCGCGTGGCCGAAGACCATGCCGAAGACGAAGCCGAGCAGGATCGTGTGCAGCAGCGCGTCGTACCGCCAGCCCTGAAGGTCGGCCCCCCAGGCGAGCGCCAGCCCGCCGCCTGCGGCGAGCCACAAGAACCCGGACAGCAGGCAGCAGGCGCTGTAGCGGTGGACGCCCGCGGCGCGCAGCGTCCGGCGGGCGAGATCGAAGCGCAGGAGCCACGCCGCGGTGAGGAGCAGGCCGAGACCCTGGACGCGCAGGGCGCGATCCAGATGCCAGGAGCTCGCGAGCAGGCCGGCGACGTAGATCGCCAGTGCCGCCGCCAGCGCCGCGAGGGCGCCGGCAGGCCGAGGGGTGAAGCGCGACAGCTCGAGGCGCTCGCCGACGATCACGAGAACCGGAAACGCCAGCCACCAGAAGGCGGCAACGGGCACCGAGCGGCCCGCCAGCCACAGCGCGTTGCCGGCCAGCCACGCCGCCGCCCCGGCCAGCATGAGGGCCCCGGCGGCGTCCGGAAGGCGGCGCAGGAGACTCGCGAAGACGAGCACGAGAATCGCCGCCGCGAGGAGGAAGGAGACCCGCGGCACGAGCGGGGGGAGACCGAGGATCAGCGCGACTCCGCCGGCCGCGGCACAGCCCGGGGCGAGGTAGCCCCACCAGCGGGCCAGCGCCCGGGCCTTCTCGAGCCCGATCAGGGTCCCGAGAAACCCGCCCACCAGCAGCGGTCCATGGGCCAGCGGATGGTGTGCTCCCAGAATGGGCAGCTCCCATCCGGCGCGATAGAGCCCGGCCCACAGCGCGGCCAGGAGCGAAGCGCCGGCCAGCAGGAGCAGCGGCAGCAGCGCCCCGGAGGCCGAGCTGCCCCTTCGTTCCTGTCCGCCCGTCGCTTGCACCACGCCAAGAGAAGTGTACCCCCGCACCGGGTGCCGAGAAAGCGGCTCGGTCGTGTCGGTCCACT
>JAOTWP010000054.1 GCA_029862975.1 Acidobacteriota bacterium | reverse complement strand
TTCGGGTGCAGCGGACCGGTGCTGCACTGGGTGGCACAGTAGAAGGTGAAGGTCCCCGCCTTGTCGGCGAGGAACGTGACCGACTTGGGTCGCTGGACCAGCACGCCGTTCATGAAGACCGCTTTGTCGTAGCCGTCGACCGCGAAGCCGTGGCCGACGCCCAGCCCGTTGTCGGTGGGCTGGAAGTCGATCCGCACGACCTGTCCCTCGCGCACGCGGATCTCGGCGGGAATGAACTTCCAGTGGCGCTCGGTCAGCTGGACGATCACGTCCGGCTCGCCCAGCTCGCTTCCCAGAACCGCCGCGGCGGGAGTGCCGCCGCCGGCGAACCTCGGTTCGTCCAGGCTGTAGACGTAGGCGGCGAGGTCCCAGACCTCTTCCTCGCCGAGAGCTTCGTCGAAGGCCGGCATCGGCGTTCCGTTGTTGCCGGTGTGGATGGTCAGCGCGATGTCGCGCAGCGTGTGGCCGCGCTTGAAGTCCGCCGCCTTGTGGTAGTTGCGCGGCGGGATCGAGTTGCCGAAGGCGTCCACGAGGGTGAGCGCCGAGGGGCCGTCGCCGTAGCCCTCTTCGCCGTGGCACTTGCCGCACTGAGCCTTGACGTAGATCTCACGGCCGCGGGCGATCATCTCGTCGCTGACGCTCGCCGGCTCGCTGCCGAGGTCGACCGGAGTGCCGGCCCCGAGCGTCTCGAACCGGTCCGAGAGAGTCTTGAGATGAGCGACCAGGGCCCAGCGGTCCTCCACGGAGAGCAGGTACTGCCAGGGCGGCATGCCGGTGCTGTGGATCCCCAGCGACACGGTGCGGAAGAGGTCCTCGTCCGTGGGCATCTCGGCTCCCGGCGTGGTCTTGAAGCGGTAGACGCCGGTGGTGAAGTCGCGCGGCTGCGGCGCCAGGAAGGCGGCGCAGACGCCGTCGGCGGCGCCGCTGTCCCCGTGGCAGCTGGCGCAGTTCTCCGCGAACACCTGCCGCCCCGCGGCCGCGAGCTCGGCCGTCATGGCGGGCGGCTCGGGCACGTCGAAGTGCGTCCAGGAGAGCGGTGCCGCGGCCGCCTTCGCCGCCGGCGTGCCGGCGGGCCGCTCGCCAACCTCGCCGGAGCAGGCTCCGAGCACGAGGATGGCGGCGGCAAGTCCCGCGCCGATGGAAGGCGTCGCGTTGCGCGCCCTCGGGTTTCGCCGTGTCTGACTCATGGGGACACCTCCTCTGGCAGAGAGCCGCCGGACTGGGGTCGCCGGTCGGCTGCAGTACGGGCCGTCGGCGCAGCTCGGGCCTTCTCACCAGAGCTCGCCGCCAGGCGAATCAGGGGTTGGAAGAGCACACGATCTTCACGCTCCAGAAGCTCCTCGATGCGGTGCAGGAGGGCGGTCGAGAGCGGCTCGATGTCGGGGGACCTCGGGTTGGCCGCGGACAGGCTCGCCAACAGATCGAGGTCTTCGGCAAGGCTGCGACGCTCGGCGAGCAGCGATTCGAGGACGGCCTCGTCGAGGAATCGATTCTGCTCGAAGGCGGAGCAGGCCTGGGCCGAGAGCGCAGCGACGGAGACCCCCAGATCGAGGACTGCGGACGGGCGGTCGCGGTCGGTTCGCCGCGCTCGCTCGATCAACGCGCGATGGACCCTCGCCATCTCGGCGAGCCCGGCAACCGGGCTGGGGGGCTTCATGATGCCCCAAAACTGCCACGCCCCTCCGCCCTCGCGTATGACGGACGTCATGCGCGGCGGATCGCGGCCGTCAGCTGTTGGCAAGCGCCGTGAGGGTCTCGCGGTCGAGGACGACGAAGCCGTCCCTGCCGGTGTGGACGGTGTCCTCCTTCTGCCACTTGCTCATCACGCGGATGCAGGTCTCGATCGTGGTGCCGGTCATGTCGCTGAGCTCCTGGCGGCTGAGCGCCAGGGGGACGAAGATCCCGCCGCCCTCCTCGCGGCCGATCTCCCGTGCGAGACGCAGGAAGAGGCGCGCCAGCCGCGGCTCGACCCGCGCCCCGGTCAGCTCGCCGACGCGGTTGACGAGCTCGACGAGGCGCTGGGTGAGGCCGAGGAGGAGGCCCCTCGCGATGGTCGGGTAACGCTCGAGCAGCGAGAAGAGGGCGGTGCGCGGGATCCTGATGCACACCGTGTCCTCGAGCGCCACCGCCGTGGCCGGGTAGGGGTGCTCCTTGAACACCGCCACGCTGCCCACGGGATCTCCGGAGCCGAAGACCCCCAGGATGATGTCCTTGCCCGACGGGGTCATCTTGAACACCTTCACCCGACCCGAGACGATCGTGTAGAGAAAGTCCGACGGCTCCGCCTCGCGGAGAATCACCTCACCGGCCGCGAACGACCTCACCTCGGCAACCGCCGACAGGTGCTGCCGATCTCCGTCCGGCAGGGCGCTGAACGGTCTCGCGGTTCGGAGAACCTCCTCCGGAGTGAGAGCCATGTTCGGGGATTCTACGACCTCGGGAGCGCCGCCGGTCCAGATCCCGGGCTGAGTCCGAGGCTCGTCAGGGTGCCGGCTCGGGATTCTGGCCCCTCCTAGCCGCCGCCCAAGCCGCGAGCGAGCTCCTCGAGCCGGCGACCTCGGACGCTCGCGCCACGCGAGGGATGCGGTCGAACCCCTAGGCACGCAACGGTGGGATGAGCATTTGCCTCAAAGTCGAGCGTCTCCTGGACTGGATCAGCCGCCCACCGCCGCTTGAGCATCGATGCAGCTCCTTTCAGGAGCAGAAGCCAGAGGGTCGTTCACGGAAGCCACCAACGCTCGCAAGATAGAGTCTCGCAGGGCCATCGCAATCCCATGTTCCCGATCGACCGCGGTGGTATCGCTCCAGCTACCTTCCCCACCGAAAACCCAGGCAACCTGGCACGCGGCCGCAAGTCGCTGCGCTACAGACCCGTAGCCCGATGCGGGCAAGAGCTCCCCACCGTCTCTGATTCGGGCGTTGGGTTCCGAGAGGAGAGCCACCGCCTCCTCGGTTCGCGCCAACAAGTAAGCGCGCCTCTCTGGAGACCCCCCTGCTTTCTTCGACACCAAATGGCTCCTAGCTCGTTCGAGCGTCGACAGCAGCCTCGAGGCCGCACGCTCAACCGACTCGTCCCTCCGCCGTCCTACTCTTCCCGCATCACGATAGACGACGACCCAACTGCTAGAGCCAGTCCGATACAGAGTCGTTGCTCGCCAGCGGACGACCTCGCGACTCGACTTCGTCACCAGGACGAGCGACCTGGCAGCACCCGCACGCCTTGGACCCCAGCGTGAACCCAATGCTTCGACACCGACATCCTCGACCCCGCGTCCAGCCAACCAACCGCACCACTCACCCACGCTCCGACCGACGGGACGACAGGCCAGTGCAAGCTGGGGAATGGGGCGGCTCAGAAAACAGTCGCTCCAACCCAGAGTCCACTCACCCTCGACGACACGACGCCCACGCGCCACGTGGAGTCGAGCCCGCGCTGCCAGCGCGGCCGTCCGCAGGATTTCGACCCCAGGCCTTGCAACGTAGATCATTCTCAGTTCCACGGGCCCAACTTGTACTCGATCCCACCCCCGACTCGACCCCAATCACTTACAGGACTCACTGGTCTCGGGCCTCGAACGTATCGCCAAGCTGGTGGACGTACCGCACGGACAGCCGTACCCGGATTCCAGGGCGGCAGTGCAAGTTGTTCTGCTGCCTGTGAACCAACACGATAGGGCGCCTTCCAGCCGGCACCGCGAGTGAGCCACTGGCTCTTGTAGCCTAGACTACTTCTTGGGTAATACTGCCAGAACGGCCTCGCAGCCCAGCGCCCAACACCCAGGGCCGTGGACAGCGTCAAGAATGTGCGGTCTGACGTGCATGGTGTCCACATGGCAGCGAAGACTGCTCCTACCCAAGCTCCTGCTTCTTGGTACCAAGGGGTGCTCGGATCTGCAATGACATCCGCGTAGAACTCAAGCGCGCTCTGGCCGGCCGCCTCTCCAACGTCTACCCAGCCGATTCCTGGAAGGCTCAGCAGGCCACTGGGGTCGAGAGTGTTCACTGGATCGTTCGAGACGTAGCCGAAGAGATTCGAATCCCCTCCTCCAAACCCAATCGGATCCTTGGCCGTCCATCTCCCGGTGATCGGGTCGTAGTCGCGGGCTCCGAAGCGGGTTAGGCCGGTTTGGGGGTCGTAGAGGCCGCCGGCGAAGGCGAAGGGTTGGAAGCCGGGGTTGGTGTCGTAGGTGATGCGGCCGAAGGAGTCGTAGTCGAGGCGTTGGGCGATCGTTCCCGTGGCGGTGTCGACGACGAGGCGGACGCTGCCGAGGTGGTCGGTGATCAGGCGGTAGGTGGCCGTGGCCGTGACCATGAAGTCGGGCACGTGGGGCTTCGTCGCGTAGACGAACCGGGACACGACGTTGCCGTCGGCGTCGAGCTCGGCCACCGGGTTGAGCTGGTCCTGGTAGAGGAAGCCGCGGGTGAGGACTCCGTCCACCATCTTCCCCACGCGCCGGTTCTGGCCGTCGACCAGGTACTCGATCGTGACGCCCGTGTCGAGCACGACCTTCCTGAGCGACCCCATCGCGTCGTAGTCGTAGGTCGTGGAGTAACCGCCGGCGCTCCTGGCGGTCAGGTAGCCGTCGGCGTCGAAGTCGTAGTCGACGCCGCCGTAGGTCAGCAGGCGGTCCTGGGAGTCGTAGGTCCCGGCCGCCGGGCCGAAGTCGCCGTCGTAGGAGAGGCGGTTGTCGTTGCCGTCGTAGGCGTAGTCCTCGACGAGCACGCCGTCCCGATGGACGGTGGCGAGACGTCCGGCGAGGTCGTAGCCGTAGACCCAGGTCGCGGTCGAGCCTTCGACGGTCTCGGTCTTCTGCTCGATCCGGCCGAGGCGGTCGCGGACGTAGCTGGCCGCGAAGAGCGGGTTGGCGCCGGCGCTGGCGGCGAGGCTGTCGAGCTCGCCGAAGCCGTCGTGCTCCCGGGTCGTGGCGACCGCGCCCAGGGTCGTCCCGTCGATCCAGCCCGTGGCCGGGTCGCGGACGACGGCCAGGGCGTCCGCCCCGGTAGCCGCCGAGGTCACCAGACTGTCGAGGTCGTAGTCGTAGGAGACCTGCCACTGGTTGTCGACGAACTGCTCGCGGATCCGGAAGTCGTCGTCGTAGCTCTGGGTGACCGTGCCGGTCACCGGCCCCGACCACGCCGTGCCGCTCGGCAGGAAGCCGTCGTAGCTGTAGGCCGTGGTCTGCGGGGTCCCGTTCGGGTAGCCCCCGGGCCAGTGGGTGATCGACTGGATCTGATCGCTGCCCGGGACGTAGGCGAAGCTGTGGTCGTCGGTCGCGGTCTCGATGCGCTCGACACGCCGGGTCGCCGCGTCGTAGTGCCAGCTCACGAGCTCCCCGCTCGGCAGGGTGAGGGTCAGGGGCTCGCGGTCGAGGTCGAAGGCGTAGCTCTCCACGGGGTTGCCCGGCGCCTGGTAGGCCGCGGGCAGGTCGACCTCGTCGTAGGTGAAGCCGTGGGCGGGTCTCTCCGGCGGGGTCAGGGCCTCGAGGTTGCCCTTGAGGTCGAAAGCCGCGGCCAGGCTCCTGGCGTCCGGGTACTCCGTCACCTCCGGTCGTCCCACCAGGTCGCGCTGCCAGCCGAAGGTGCGCTGCTCGGCGTCCGTGACCGAGTCCAGCCAGCCCTCGACCGGGTCGTAGGCGAACGTCGTGACGCGCTCCGCGGCCCCCGTTCCCGCGCGGCTCTCCGTGAGCCGTCCCTGCGGGTCGTAGGTGAAGGTCACCGGCTCGACGCTCGGGCGCTCGATGCGCTCGACCTCGCCCTCGGCGTTGAGCACGGTCGTCACCGTCCGGCCCGCGGGACTGGTGAGCTGCCAGGTGCGGGTCGCCGCCGCGTAGTGCGACGTGTAGATCCTGCCGTTGATCTCGACCTGCTCCGTGAAGGAGTCGAGGTTCGCCGGGTCGCGCGGCGAGCCTTCGGGATCGACGAGCACCACGCTGCGCGACACCTGGGTGGTCTTCACGAGGTTGCCGAGCGGCGTCGAGACCACGAGCCGCGGCAGCGGTGCCTGGGCTCCGAATCGGGGGTCCTCGCCGAGCTCGAGGTCAACCCAGGTGCCGTCGGGCAGCGTCTCGGTGCGGCCGAGGTCCTCTCGGAGCAGGGTCGTGGTCACCACCGGGCCCGGGGCCGTCGCGGTGCGGCTTTGACTCCCGTCCAGGTGGTGCTCGACCCCGAAGACGGTGCTGCGACCTTCGGCCGTCGTCAGGGTCACGTCGTACGCCGTCGTCCCCGGCGAGCGGACGAGCGTCTTCGTGGCGCCGCGCGCGTCGGTGTGGCTCAGCAGACGGCCGAGACTGTCGTAGGCAAGGGTCTTCGCATGGCCTCGCGGATCGGTGAGCGACTCGAGCAGGCCGCCCTCGCCGTAGGCCATCGTCCAGCTCCCGCCCTCGGGGTCGAGTACGGCGATCAAGTGCCCCGCAGGGTCGACCGTGAGCTGCGTCACCTGGCCGTTCGGACTCGCGATCGAGGTCGGATACCCGGACCCATCGCGCGCCAGCGTCACCTTCTCGCCGTAGCGATCCTCGACCTCCAGGAGCCGGCCCGCGGGGTCGTAATGGAAGCGATGGACGAGATCCCCGGTGTAGGCGTCGACCGTCTCCAGGTGGCGGCCCGCGGCCGAGAACGCGTAGATCTCGCCGCCGTCCAGCGACGCGACCTCGAAGCTGCCGTCCGGCGCCTGCACCGTCTGCTGCAGGCGCTCGAACACCTTCGTCCCCTGGTTGCCCACCGGGTCGCGAGCCCAGTACAGCGCGCCGTCGAGCCCGTACTCGACGTGCGAGGCCGGGAACGCGCCCAGGACGATGATGTCGCCCTCGACGATCAAGCTGAGCCGGCCGGCGCCGCCGTTCACCGCGCCATCGACGATCGCGATGTCTCCCGTCACCGGATCCACGGCCAGGAAGACCGGGTTCGTCAGATTCGAGTTCAAGTAGTGCTGGCCGTAGACCGGATCACCCTGGGTGTCGTCGCCCATGAAGGTGGTGATCGTGCCGTTGGGCCAGAGTCGGCGGATCCGGCTCGCGTGAACGGCGCCGCCGCCCTCCGGGAGAAGCAGCGAGCCGTCCGCCATCCAGGCCATGCGCAGGACGTGGTTCGAAGAGAGCACCAGACACGCCTGGAGGGCCGATCCGTTGTCCCCGCGGTTCGGCGCCGTGCAGGCGGCGCCGTTGCCTCCGGCGTAGGTGCTCACCTGCCCCGACTCGAGGTCCACCCGCAGGACCGTGTGGCCCGATCCGGGCACGTACATCGCCGTGTAGAGCCCGCCATCGGGGCCGATCGAAACGTCCATCGGCGCTTCGATCTGGGCCACGGTCTCGATGACGCGGCTCTCGAGGGGCAGACCCGGCCGCAGCCGCCGGATCCGATCGCCGTAGACCTCGGCGATGTACAGCGAGCCGTCGGGTCCCACGGCCAGGCGCTCGGGCCGCGAGAGCAGGGCCGTCACCGCCGGCACTCCTTCCTCCCAGCTGGTCGCGGAATCTCCGCCGGCGATCCGGTAGACGTCTCCCTCCGGCGTCCGCTGATAGACGGCGTATTGGTTGATCGTCGCGAAGTAGAGGTTGCCCCCGGGCTCCACCGCCAGCCCCGTGATGTTCGGGATCGACACGTTCTCGAGCACCCAGGCGCCGCCCCGCCAGACGTTGGCGGCCACGCTCGTCCCCAGGAGCTGCGAGTCCACGGCCGCGAGCGGTTGCGACGGATGGCGGCTCCCGTCGCCGAAGTGCAGCTCCCCCGAGCGGCGGGCGCGCGGCGTGTGCACGTGCTGCGGCGTGAGCGACCAGCCGCCCCAGCCCAGGCCGTTCTGGCCTCCCGTCTGTCCGAAGTTGAGCGACTCGAGGGTCACCGAGAACTCGGCCCACGAGATGATCTGTTCGAGCGCGTGGCGCACCGAGACGTTCGAGTTGGCGGGCAGGCCGAAGCCGGGATCGCTGCTCGCGCTGCCGTAGTCCAGGGGATAGACGAAGCCCACCCGGCCCTCCGCCACGACCTCGCCGATCACCGGCCGGCCGTACTTGTCGAGGCCGTCCCAGACGAACGTGACCGTCAGGTTGGGTGCCGGCGAGTACAGGTACCTGAACTTCCGGCCTACCACCTCGATCTCGAGGATCACCTCGGTCAGCGAATCGGGGATCTCCTCCGGGGTGAGCACGATCTCGATCGAGCGCCCGAACTTCCGGCCCGGCACCCGCTCGCTCGAGTAGTGCAGGGCGAACGGGGTGCCGGCGATCGGGATCGCGTCCCGAAACACCTGGTTCTGGCACTCGAGGATCGAGCCGGCGGCCTGGTTGCTGCAGATCTCGCCGCCGCCCGCCGTGACCTGCGGATCGGGCTCGACCGAGTCCGCGGGCGAGAAGATCCACGGCGCGTTGCAGTCGTAGGGGGTCAGATGCGGGATCGGGGTGCGCCACAGCTCCGCGCCCACGGCGTACAGGCTCGCCACCTCCACGCGCTCGGCGTCCGTGAACCCGAGCGCCGCCAGGGTCGCCGCGTCGGCCGGCTGGCCCGAGCCGTCGACGTCCACCTCGGCCCGCCCCGAGCCGTCCACCGCCAGGATCCGGAGCACGACGCCGTTGGCCGAGGGGACCCACACCCCGGCCCGCTTGTCGTAGTAGCCCACCGGCATCGCGTAGCCGACCGGGAAGTCGAGGTAGTTCTCCAGGTACTCGTAGACCGGCTCGCTGAAGACGATCGCGGCACCCAGCGCCTCGGCCTCGTCGGCCGTCGCCTCGAAGGCGTAGGTGTAGGCGCTCGCCTGCGGCAGGACCCCGGGCATCGCCTGCGGGCCGTCCGTCCCGACCGTGAACTCCCGGATGCGGACCGTCAGGGGCGGCGCCGGCTGGCTCGAGCCGTCCGGCAGCTCGAGGCTCGCCGTCACCCCGGCGGGCACGAGCAGGGTCGCCTGCCGGGCGCCGCTCGTGTCCGTCTCGACCGCGCCGCGCGCCACCTGGACCTCGGGCTGGCCGGAGTCCACCGTCGTCGCCGCCTCCGGCCACGCGGTCATCACGACGTCCTCGAGGGTGCGCTGGCGGCCGAAGGGAAGCGTCAGCCGGCGCTGCACCTCGAAGTAGCCTTCGCGGGAGAACTCGAGCACCGCCGTGCCGCCGGCGAGGGCGAGCTCGTAGCCGCCGTCGATCCGGCTCGCCGTGCAGCCGAGCTCGCCCCGGTCGAGGACCGCGACCGACACGCCGGGCAGCGGACTGCCGGCCCGGTCGAGCACCCGGCCGTGAACCAGCACGAGGTTCTCCGCGGTCAGGGCGCCGGCCACGACGCCCGCCTGCACCGGCGGCTCGCTCTCCCACAGGAACCGGCTGTGCTCGTAGAGGTCGTAGTTGAGCAGCGGCTCCGGGCTCGCCAGCAGCGCCGGGTCGGGCGGCAAGTGGCACGCACCGACCACCGGCACCAGCAGCTGGGCCGGCGCGCTCGAGCGCCCTTCGTCATCGGTGAGCACCAGCGACAGCACGTCGCCGGGCTGCGCCGCGATCGTCAGGACGAAGCCGCCGTCCGCGGCCACCGCGACCGTCTCCAGGGCGCCGTTCGACGGGTTGGTCACCGCGAGCGTCGTCGAGGCCTGCGCCGCGCCCGGCAGGCCCGTCACCGTCGTCGTGCCGCCGCTCGCGTCGCTCGCCGAGGTCAGCAGGAGGTCCACCGGGGGCGGGCCCGGGACCGCCACCGTCACCGTCACCTGCGCCGGCGCCGAGACGTTGCCGGCCAGGTCCTCCACCGTCGCCGAGAGGGTGACCGCACCCGTTGGCAGCGCCTCGTCGAGCACGCAGAAGAGGTCTTGCGCCCGCTGGCACAGAAACCCGGCCGCGACGCCGTCGACGCGGAAGGCCAGCGTCGTCTCGTCGGGACCCGAATCGTCGTCGGCGATCGCGAGCGCCAGAACGGGGCGGTCCTCCTCGAGGACCGCTCCCTCGGTGGGCCAGACGAAGACCACCGTCGGCGGCGTCTCGTCCTGCGCCACGGGCTCGTAGACGAGGCGCAGCTCGGGCGCGACGCCGCCCGGATGCTCGCGCGCGGCGTAGCGGACGGTGCCCCCGCCGTCGAGCCCGCGGGTCGCCATCCAGCCGTGGTTCGGCTCGCCGCTCAGGAAGGCCTGGACGTCGGCCGTGACGTCGAAGGCCACGCTTCCGCCGAGGTCATTCGTGTGCAGCACGCTGTCGGTCGGCAGCTCCACCCGCTCGCCCCCCGTCCAGGGCGGCGCGCAGTCCGGCTCGGTGTTGGTCGTGTCGGCGTCGTGGGCGCAGTTCCACGTCGCGCCCGGCTCCGTCCACGGCGCCGTCACCCGATGGACGTCGACGAGCCTGCCGGGACCCCAGTCGTTCCCGTTCTCGACGACCGTCAGCTCGAGAGTGGCGCCGTGGAGTACGCCGACCTCCTCCGCGAGCGGCGCGAGGTCGAACCAGACGAAGGGCCGGTCGAAGCCGCCGCGCCGCAGCTTCATCGACCGCCGCCAGCCGTGGCCGCGGTTCGGCTTGGCGATGCTCAGTTGGGTGTCGGTCGCCGCCTGGAGAGTGGCCTCCACCGTCGCGCCCGGCAGCCGGCCCCGCGGATCGCGCCAGCTGGCCCGCAGCCGGTTGGAGGGATTGCCGGCGCGATCCGCCGCGACCGCCTCGAGGGTCAGCCGCCCGCCGGGATAGCGTGCCGGGGCGCGGCACCGGAGGGTCCTGCCGGGGCCGGCCCGGCAGGCGCCGGCGCGGGTCTCGCCGTTGACCGTCAGCCTGACGGCCGCCGGCGCGACTCCGGAGCCGGCCTCGTCCACCACCAGGCGGATCTCGAGCTCCGATCCCGCCGGCGGGCTCTCCTCCGGGGCGTCCCAGGAGATCTCGGGCGGAGTGCGATCGGTCGCCGCGAGGCGCAGCCGGCGCACCCCCGCCGGGGCCGCCCGCAGGACCGCCTCACCGGCGCCCGGAACCAGACGGACGAGGAGCTCGCCGTCGGTCAGCCAGAGCGCCGCGCTCGAGGCCTCGAGATCGAGCCACTCGCGGCGCGCCAGCGCGGCGGGGAGCGGGAACGGAACCGCTTCGCCGCTCGCCGACAGATGGAAGAGCCTGCCGCCCGCGAGCGCCCAGGCCGCGTCGTAGCCGTCGCTGTCGAGCGCCGTGACCGGCGCGGTGAGGGGGGCGGGAAGATCGAGCCGGCGCTCGCCACCGGCCGGGTCGAAGACGAAGCCGGCGCCGCCCGCCGCCAGCCACAGCGGTCCCGAGCGCGGCGCCGCGGCGAGCAGCACGGGCGCGGCCGTCGAGGCCGGCGCCAGGCGCCGCAGCTCGGCTCCCGAGACCAGGTCGCGGCCGGCGAGCGCGCCGCCCTCGACGCTCCACAGGATCCCGTCCGCGGGGTCGCTGGCGAGCGCCGCGACCGGGCCCGGCGTCGCCAGCCGCACGAGCTCGTCTCCCGTCGCGCTGACGAGGGTGAGGCTCTGCCCGCGGCCCCGCCAGGTCCCCCCCTGCCCGTCGACGGCCCGCGGCTCGCCATCCGCACCCGAAGAAAGCGGCGCCCGCGGCACCGGCAGAAGGTCGAGCGACGACGGATCGACGGCGGCGACCACCCGCTCGCCGCCCCCCGCGCCGAGCAGTAGCAGCGCCCGCTCGCCGCCGTCCTCGCGCCCCTGCCGCGCCCCCGACAGCGCCGCGAGAACGAGCCACAGGGGAACGAGCCAGAGACCCACGGGCAGGGCCCTGCGCCAGAGCGCGCGACCTGGTCGACAAGGCCTGGGCGTGGAGGAGTCCTCGCCGCAAAGCTGCATTGCGCCTCTCAGCTGCCCGCCTGTCGCCTGGCCGTCGGTCACCCATGCGCCGGTCACCTGATTGCCAGGGCCTTGGGTGGCGTTTCCTCGCCGCTTCCTCTCCATGGCCAGCTCCTTTCTTGCGCCCGTCTTGCGCCCGCCCTCGGAGCGCCAGCCGGCTCAAGATCGGGCGTCGGAGCACAAGACGGCCTCGCGCCGGCCTTTCTTGCACGAGGCCGGCTTTCCCGCCGAAAGGAGGGCCGCCCCCGGTTCCCGGGGCGCGCTCCTACCGCCGCGCCAGCAGCAGCCAGAGAAAGAAAGGCCCCCCCAGGAGCGCCGTTACGACCCCCACCGGCAGCTCCGCCGGGGCGATGACGAGGCGGCCGACGAGGTCGCAGAGGGCGAGGAAGGCGCCGCCGCCGAGGGCGCAGGCGGGCAGGAGGACGAGGTGGTCGTGGCCAAGCCAGCGGCGCAGGATGTGGGGGACGATGAGGCCGACGAAGCCGATGGGGCCGACGACGGCGACCAGGGCACCGACCATCGCCGAGGCGGCGACGAGGACGAGCCAGCGTACCCGGGAGAGATCGACGCCGCGGCTGGCCGCGATCTCCTCGCCGGTCAGGAGCAGGTTCAGGTCCCAGCGCAGCGCGGCGAGCACGGCGAGGCCGGCGGCCACCCAGGGGGCGAGCCACAGGACCTCGCGATAGCCCACCACCGCCAGCCCGCCCATCATCCAGCGCACCATGCGGAAGGACTCGGTGAAGTCGGCCCGGTACTGGACGAAGAGGATGAGCGCCGAGCAGGTCAGCGACACGGCGATGCCGGCCAGCAGCAGCGTCGACGTCGTGAACCGCCGGCGCGCCGCGAGCCCGAGGACGAGGATCGACACCAGGCCGGCGCCGGCGAAGCTGCTCGCCCCGATGGCGGTGAGCCCCAGAGCGGTCGGCCCGGCGCCGAGCTGGATGGCGGTCACCGCCCCGAGGGCGGCCCCAGAGGCGACGCCCAGGGTGTAGGGCTCGGCCAGCGGGTTGCGAAAGAGGGTCTGGAAGGAGAGCCCCGCCGCCGCCAGCGCGCCGCCGGCCAGGAGAGCCAGGAGGACGCGCGGCACGCGGATGTGCCAGAAGATCACCGCGTCCGGCGCCGCGAAGTCGAAGATCGCGCCCCAGCCGATCGAGTGCTCGCCGAGCGACGCGGCCACCGCCAGCGCCGCCACCCAGGCGAGCGCCAGCGCCGCCAGCTTGCGGCCGGACGTCTCCGTCACGCCCCGCGCTCCCCCTCGAGATCGAGGACCGGCAGCAGCTCGTCGCCGTCCCGCCACAGCCTGAAGGGGGCGTCGAACAGGGGCTCGAGGACCCCCGGCACGAGGACCTCGGAAGGCGGCCCGCAGACCACGGCGTGGCCGTCCTTGAGCGCCAGGACGCGATCGCAGAGCCGGCCCGCGAAGCGCAGGTCGTGGGTCGAGACGACGAGCGTGTGGCCGCCGTGCCGCCGCAGCTCGAGCAGCAGGGCGGCGACGCGGCGCCGGTTGCCGGCGTCGAGATGGGTCGTCGGCTCGTCGAGCACGAGGATCTCGCTGGCCTGCGCCAGGGCGGCGGCGACGTAGACGCTCTGCCGCTCGCCGCCCGAGAGCTCGCGCAGGGGCCGCGGCAGGAGAGCCGTCACGCCCACCCGGCGGGCGGCGGCGGCGACGGCCGCGAAGTCGCTCGCGGCGGGCGCCAGCTGGCTCGCCGAGAGGTAGGGGTAGCGGCCCGAGAGCAAGAGCTCGCCGGCCGTCAGCGGCACGTCCACGGGCCGCAGCTGCGGCACGTAGCCGATCCGCCGCGCCCGCGCCTTGGCCGGCCAGTCCGCGAGCCGGCGGCCGTCGAGCGTCACGACACCGCCGCTCGGGCGCTCGAGCCCGGTCAAGAGGCGCAGCAGGCTCGTCTTGCCGGCGCCGTTGGGGCCGACGACCCCCAGGCACTCCCCCGGCTCGAGCTCCAGGTCCAGGGGACCGACGATCGAGCGCTCGGCCACCCGCCACTCGACGCCGCGCGCCGCGAGACCGGAGGCTCCGGCCGCCGTCATGAACCGTTCACGCAGGTCGCCAGCGCGTCCCGCAGCTGGCGGTAGACGAGCGGCAGGCGGGGCCCGGGCACGAGGACGTGGTCGCCCTGGACGATCGCCACGCAGGGCGCCACCAGCCCGCCGAGGCCGCCGAGCTCGCGCCAGTCGCGGCGCAGCGCCTCCTCGAACACCTCGTTGACGAAGTGCGGCTGCACCTCGACCACGATGTCCGGCTGCCGGCGCAGGATCTCCTCCACGCCGATCTGCGGGTAGCGGGCCGCCACGTCGCGGAAGGCGTTGCGGGCGCCGAGGCGGGCGAGGAGCTCGTCGAAGAACGTGCCCGGCCCGGCGACCACCATGTCGCCCAGCCGGCGCGCCTCCCGGCCGACCACGAGGACGACCGAGAGCGGCCGGTCGAACGGGTCGGGAGCGAGCGCCAGGCGCCACTCCCGCAGCACCTCGACGCCGCGCTCCCGCACGCCGCAGCGCTCGGCCACCCGCTCGATGGCGCGCTCGACGTCGCCGAGGGTGTCGCTCGGCACCGTGAGCACCTCGACGCCGATCGCCTCCAGGCGCTCGCGCAGGCTCTCCTCGCTCGCCAGCAGCACTGCGAGGTCGGGGGCGAGGGCGACGATGCTCTCGAAGTCGGGGTCGAAGAGACCCCCGAGACGCGGCCGGTCCGCCAGCTCGGGCGGCCACTTCACGTACTCGCCGACTCCGACCACGAGATCGTCGAGGCCGAGGACGTGGGCGGTCTCGGCGGCGCTGGGCGCCAGCGTGATGATGCGCTCCGGGACGGCCCGCTCGCGCCCCGCCTCGCGCGCCGGCCCGCCGCAACCTCGGGCCACGAGCAGAACGCCGGCGACGAGGACCACGGCCGACGCGGCCAGGAGCGCCCGCCGGCGGGCGGGCGACAGCTTCTCGAGGCGGCGCGCGAGCATCTCGGGTCGACGCGGCCGGCTAGAAGTCGAGGCTCAGGCCGGCCACGAGCTTGCGGCCCGGCGCCGGGAAGCCCAGGGCCTCGGCGTACCGCTCGCCGGCGACGTTCTCGAGCCTCGCGTACGGGGTGAGCCGCGGCCAGCCGAGGTAGCGCGCCGCGAGATCGAGGCGCGCCCAGGCGGGGTTGACGCGGCGCTCGAAGGTGAGCGGATCGACGTCGGCGCGATCGCCGGTGTAGAGCGCGGTGGCGGTCACCCCCCAGCGCGCGAGGTCCACCGTGCCGACCAGCGAGCCGCGCCACGCCGGCCGCCGCAGCAGCGCGAGCCCCGAGTCGCGGTCCACGGCGTCGAGCCAGCTCACCTGGCCGCGCAGCCGCCAGCGCGGCGCGCCGCGGGCGAAGCCGAGCTCCGCGCCGCGGCTGCGGGCGCGGCCGACGTTGACGTTGGTGAAGGTCACGAAGTCGAAGTCGATCAGGTTGTCGAGCTCGTTGTCGAACCCCGCCAGCGTCAGCTCCCAGGCCTCGCCGTCGAGGGCGTAGCCGAGCTCGAGGCTGGTGCTCTCCTCGGGCTCGAGCGCCGGGTTGCCGCTGAACGGGAAGTAGAGCTCGCCCACCGACGGCGCCCGGAACCCTTCGCCGTAGGCCGCGTGGAGGCGGTGGCGCTCGCCGATCCGCCAGGCGAGTCCGGTCCGGGGATGGGTCGTGGCGCCGAAGGCGTCGTGGTCGTCACGCCGCACGCCGAGGTCGAGGCGGAAGTCGCCGACGGCCCAGAAGAGCTGCCCGAAGACGGCCTTCGTCGCCTGGCCGTCGCCGTCGAGGTCGATCCCGAAGACCGAGCCGCTGTCGACCTCCTGGCGCTCGTGCTCGCCGCCCACCGCCAGCCACAGGTCCTCGTCGAAGCGGTAGGTGGCCACGGCCCTGGCGCGCTCCGACGACGACGCGGACTCGGCGAACGTGAAGCCGAACGGATCGTCCGGGTCGTCGAGGCGGTTGTCGAACGTGACCCGCGAGAGCCGGCCCTCGAAGCTCCAGCGGCCGGCGTCGACCCGCACCGGCAGGGCCACCTCGCGCTCGCGCCAGGTCGTCACGCGGTTCGGCGTCGCGCTGCCGCCGGCGAACGGAATCCCGAGCTCGGTGTCGTTGGCGCGCACGACGAGGCCGAGCTCGGCGCCTTCGCCGATCCGCCAGCCGCCGGTCGCCATCACCTGGTCGCTGTCGTAGAAGTCGTTGGCGGCCAGGCCGTCGCCGCGCCGGCCGTGCGCCGCCAAGTCGAAGCGGGCGGGGCCGAGCTCGGCCCCGGCCGTCAGCGTCAGCCGCCGGTAGCCGTCCTCGCCGGCCTCGAACGCGAGGCGGTCGGCCATGCGGCCCGTGAGGATCTGCACCACCCCGCCGAGGGCGTCGCTGCCGTAGAGCGCGCTGAACGGCCCGCGCACGACCTCGACGCGCTCGACGCCCTCGGTCGGCAGCAGGCTCCAGTCGAAGCCGCCGAAGAACGGGCTGTTGAGCTCGATCCCGTTCCACAGCACCATCGTGTGGTCCGATTCGGTGCCGCGGGTGAAGACCGAGGTCGCCTTGCCCTCGGAGCCGGAGCGCACGACGTCGAGGCCGGCCACCGTGCGCAGCAGGTCCGCCACCGCCGTCGCCTGGCGGGCGGCGATCTCCGCGGCGTCGATGACCTCGGCCGAGACCGGCAGCCGGTCGCGGCGCTCCTCGGTGAGCGAGCCGGTGACGAGGATCGTCTCCGCCACCGTGGGCGGGGGCGGCGGGACCGGCGCGGCCCCCCCGGGATGCGCCAGCGCCGGGATCACGCCCCCGAGGATCCCCAGGCAGAAAGTAGCGATTCGCAATGTCGAGCCTCCGCGTCCGTTGCCGACGCCCGTCCGCTGGCGGGGGCGGCGACGCGAAGCCGGCTCGAGCTGGCATCCACGCACCCCGCGGGAAGACCCAGCCGTCGCTGGGCGTCGGACGTCGTGGCCGGTCTCCTGGCTTCCGGTTCTTCCTCCTTCCGAGCCTTCCCACACGGTCGACGGCGCTGCGCCATCGCGCCGTGCAGTGGATCTCCCGGGTTCGTCACCGGTTACAGTGGCGGGGGCCGCGCCGGACTCTCACCGGCTTCCCACGGCAGTCTCTAGGGCTGCCCGCCACGACGTCGAGTTGTCAAAAGGGACGGTCGGTCGACCGTCCCGAGCCGGCGGGCAGTATAGCCGAGTCTACTGGACGCCGTCCGCCGGAGCCGGTGCCGCGACCGGCGGCGGCACGACGACCGAGCCCGGCTGGACGAAGGAGCCGGGGCCACCGACGCCGAAGGAGCCGCCGCCGAAGCTCGACGGGAAGCCTCCCTGCCCGGCCTGCTCGGTGTCGACGAACTGGTCGACCGAATAGTCCCGCTGCGGTGCCGCATCGCGCTGCGCCAGGTAGCGCAGCAGCTGAGAGGTCGGGTCCATCGCCGCCTCGGCCTCGGCCATCGGGTCGCCCTCGTTGGGGCCGTAGCCGAGCGCGATCGTCGTCGTGTCGATGACGCGCCCGAACCCGCGGCTCTCGGTGTTGCTGGTGACGTCCACCACGCGCTCGCGCGGCAGCGCGATCCAGTTCCCGGTGTCGGTCAGGAGCATGACCTTGGACTCGTCCGGCAGGCTGAGCCTGGGCTGGTAGCGCGAGGTCAGGGTGTTGCCGTTGTCGAGCGTCACCGTGAAGGTCTCCGCCGTCGCGGCCGGCGCCGTCGCGAGCGGGGCCAGGAGCAGCGACAGAACGGCGATCCGGACCGCCGGGTGGCGGAGGAAGCGAGGTCGGGTCCTTTGTGGCATGGCAGGCTCCTCGGCAGGGGTCGGATGCGTCCGACGATGGCTAAGTGCCGACTATACCACCCCTTTTCCGCCCGCCCGCTGTGCAATCGGCCGCTACTTGTAGCGCGCCTTCTGGAGGCCGAGCTCGCGCATCCGCGAGTAGAGCGTCCGCTCGCTCACGCCGGCGCTCTGCGCCGTCTTCGCGATCCGCCCGCGATGCTCGCGCAGCAGGTGGTCGAGGTAGCGGCGGTCGAAACGGGCCAGCATCTCGCGGCGGGCGGCGGGCAGGTCGAGCTCGAAGAGCTCGCGCGACGCCGCTTCGCCCAGCCCGGCGCCGCGCCCGCGGTCGAGGAAGTCCGGAAGGTCGGGCAGATCGATCTGCCGGCCCTCGCACAACAGCACGGAGCGCTCGATGACGTTGATGAGCTCCCGCACGTTGCCCGGCCAGTCGTGGCTCACGAGGCTGTCCATCGCCGCGGCGGAGATCCCCGCCACGTCGAGGCGCGAGAGCTGGGTCCGGAAACGCTCCAGGAGACGGACCGCGAGCGCGGGGATGTCCTCCCGCCGGTCCCGCAGCGGCGGCATCGTCAGGGTCATCACCCCGAGCCGGTAGTAGAGGTCGCGCCGGAAGCGGCCGTCCTTCATGGCCCGCTCGAGATCCTGGTTCGTCGCCGCGATGATGCGCGCATCGACCCTCATGGGCACGTCGCCGCCGACGCGCTGGATCATGCCCTCCTGCAGGGCCCGCAGCAGCTTGGCCTGCAGGTGGACGCTCATGTCGCCGACCTCGTCGAGAAACAGCGTGCCGCCGTGCGCCGACTCGAAGCAGCCCCGCCGGGTGCGGATGGCGCCGGTGAACGCGCCCTTCTCGTGGCCGAAGAGCTCGCTCTCGAGCAGTCCCTCCGGCACGGCGGCGCAGTTGACGGCGATGAAGGCGCTGCCCGCCCGCGGGCTGTCGCCGTGGATCGCCCGCGCCAGCCACTCCTTGCCCGAGCCCGTCTCCCCGAGGATGAGCAGCGAGGTGTCCGTGGCGACCACCTTGCGGGCCAGGCGCAGCACCTCGCGCATCGCGCGGCTCTCGCTCGCGAGCCGGCTGAGAGCGGGCGCGGCGCCGGCCGGCTCGTCGCGCCCCACGCCCCGCTCGCGGCGGCGGCCCACGAGCGCCGCCAGCGTCCCGGCGAGGGCCTCGTCCGCGACCTCGACGTCGATCAGGGTCAGGGCTCCGGCGCCCTGCAGGAGCGCGGCCCGGTCCGGGCTCATCCCCGACCCGAAGACGACGACCTCCGGCTGGCCCGGGAGCCGCCGGATCTCCGCGATCGCGCCGACCTCGCCGAGCGGCACCAGCCGGTCCTCGACGAGCACGAGATCGAAGGGCTCGTCTCCCAGACGCCGCCACATGTCGGCCGGCTGGGAGGCCCCGGTGGCCAGCCCCATCCCCTCCAGCAGCGCCAACAGGCGATCGCGCCGGGCCGGGTCGGGAGAGGCGACGAGAGCGCGGGGGAGCACGGGATCCTCGACGGAAAAACGGCAGACTCCATCCGGATTTTCGGCACTCGCGAACCGAAAATCAAGCACCCGTCGGCCTCCCCCCTCCCTCGAGCCTGCTAAAGCACTGACCGAAAAGCAGGTTACGGTACCGGCGCTCCTTTGCCGGAAATGGCAGGCGGCTTGCTCTGACAGTCCGGAGTCGAAAGGTTGCGCCATGCTGCCGACGACCCTTCCCGCGTTCGCCGACGCGCCGCCTGACGGCGCCTGGGCGATGCTCGCGCAGCTCGTCGAGGATCATCGCCGACTCTCCGAGCTCACCGCGACCCTCGACCCGTCATCGCGGGTGGGCCTGCAGCAGCTCGTGCAGGCCATCGGTACCCGCCTCGAACGATTGCGGGAGCGGGCGCGGGGAGCGGCGAACGGCACCGCAGCCGGCCCCCGCGCGGCCCCGCTCCAGGAGATCGAGGCGGTCCGGTCGGAGCTGGCGATCGTGCAGGCGACCTTGAGAGGCCGCGTGAGCTCGCCTCCGCCGCCGCTTTCCCCGGCTCCGGCGACCCGCGCGCCCCAGGAGACCCAGGCAGCCCAGGCAACCCAGGCGACAGAGGAGACCCGACAGATGGCCCGCAAACCGTGGTTGTTCGACCCCGAAAACATCTCCGAGCTCGAGTCTCTGGCCATCGAGGACGACCTCGAGCCGGACTCCGACGACAGCTGGGACGAGTGGCAGGACTGGACCGACGGCGAGTCGGACGACGACGAGCCGGCCGCCCACCTTCGCGGGCCGAGAGCCCACGAGGGCGACTGGGGCGGCCACGATCCCCGCGCGCGGGGGCGGCGACGCAGTCCCTCCCATCGCCAGCTCTAGCTGCCGTTTCTCGCGCCGTCGCGGCTGCGCCGGCGGGGCCGCTTCGCTCGCCGTGGGGCGAGGAATCGGGGCTGATTTCGACTAGACTCGCCCTTTCTCGCGGCACTGCCGTGCCGGCGAGCCATTGACCGCTCGGCCAGGCGCCGTCCGTGCCGCCCGGCTCCGAGCCGCCCGCGAGGACCCTCGACCGATGCGCCTGGTACCCCAGAAGCTCTTCCTGACCCGCGGCTTCGGAGTGCATCGCGAGAAGCTCACGAGCTTCGAGCTCGCCCTGCGCGATGCCGCGATCGCCCAGTTCAACCTCGTTCGGGTGTCTTCGATCTTCCCGCCGCGCTGCAAGATCGTCGATCCCGAAGCCGGCCTCGAGCTCCTGCAGCCGGGCGAGATCGTCTTCGCCGTGCTCGCCGAGATGGCGACCAACGAGGCCGGCCGCCGGGTCGCCGCCTCGATCGGCGTGGCGCGCCCGGCGAACCAGGATCAGTACGGCTACCTGTCGGAGCATCACGGCTTCGGCGAGACCGAGAAGGAAGCGGGAGACTACGCGGAGGACCTCGCGGCCACGATGCTGGCGACGACCCTCGGCGTGCCGTTCGATCCCGAGCGCGACTACAGCGAGCGCCGCGAGCAGTACAAGATGGGCGGCGAGATCGTCGACAGCACCAGCGTGACCATGGCCCGCACCGCGGAGGAGGGCGGCGTCTGGACCACGGTGATCGCGGCCGCCATCCTGATCTGAGCGGGGGCATGGACGCGCCGGGCTTCCTCGGGCTGTCCGCCCGCGACTTCGAGCGCGCGCCGGCGGTCGCCGTCCTGCCGATTCCGCTCGAGCTCACCGTCACCTTCGGCGGCGGCACGGCGCGCGGGCCGGCGGCGATCCTCGAGGCCTCGCAGCAGGTCGAGCTCTACGACCGCGAGCTCGGCCGCGAGCCGGTGCTCGACTACGGCGTCGCGACGCTCGCGCCGCTGGCGACCACCGCCGACCCGGCCACGGCGGTCGACGAGATCGCCCGCGCCGTCGCCGAGCGGACGGCGGCGGGGGCCTTCGTCCTCTCCCTGGGCGGCGAGCACACGTTGACGGTCGGCGCGGTGCGCGGAGTCCTGCGCGCCCGCCCCGGGGGCCTCACCGTCGTCCAGATCGACGCCCACGCGGACTTGAGGGCGCGCTACGCGGGCAGCGCCTACAACCACGCCTGCGTCGCCCGCCGGCTGCTCGAGGAGAGCCGGGTCGACCAGATCCTGCAGCTCGGCATCCGCTCGGTCGCGACCGAGGAGGCCGAGCTCATCGCCGCCGAGCCCGAGCGCCTGCGGGTCTGGTGGGCGGAGGAGATCCACGCCGGCGGCTGGGTGGCGGAGCTCGAGGAGCGCCTCTCCGGACGCGACGTCTACCTGTCGATCGACGTCGACGGCCTCGACCCGGCGCTGGTGCCGGCGACGGGAACCCCCGAGCCCGGCGGCCTCGACTGGAGCCAGGCCCTGGCCATGACGCGGGCGATCTCCCGGGCGGCGATGGTCGTCGGCATGGACTGCGTCGAGCTGGCGCCGTCGCCAGGCCTGCACCACGCCGATTTCGCGGTCGCCAAGCTGCTCTACAAGACGCTCTCCTTCATCCACTGCCCGCCGGGAGGCACGGCATGAACGACGCGCCGCAGATCCGGTCGTTCCTCGACCACCACTTCCGCCACTTCAACGCCGCGGCGCTGGTCGACGCCGCCCGCGGCTACCGCCGCCATCTCGACGGCGGCGGCAAGATGCTCGTGACGCTGGCCGGCGCCATGAGCACGGCGGAGCTCGGCCTGTCGCTGGCCGAGATGATCCGCCGCGGCAAGGTCCACGCCGTCTGCTGCACCGGCGCCAACCTCGAAGAGGACCTCTACAACCTCGTCGCCCACGACCACTACGTCCGGATCCCGCACTACCGCGACCTGACCCCGCGCGACGAGGAGGACCTCCTGGCGCGGCATCTCAACCGGGTCACCGACACCTGCATTCCGGAGGAGGAGGCGATCCGGCGGATCGAAGCGGCCGTCCTCGCGGAATGGGACGAGGCGGCGCGGACGGGCGCCCGCCGCTTTCCCCACGAGTTCTTCTACCGCATCCTCGCCAGCGGCCGGCTCGAGGCGCAGTACCAGATCGACCCCGCCGACAGCTGGCTCCACGCCGCGGCCACGGCCGGCCTGCCGCTCTTCGTGCCGGGCTGGGAAGACTCGACGACCGGCAACATCTTCGCCTCGCACTGCATCCAGGGCCGGTTCCGGCCCGCCGTCGTCAAGGGCGGCATCGAGACCATGATCGAGCTGGCCGACTGGTACCGCCGCGAGACGGCGGCCGCGCCGCTCGGCTTCTTCCAGATCGGCGGCGGCATCGCCGGCGACTTCCCCATCTGCGTCGTGCCCATGCTGCGCCAGGACCTCGAGCTCGACGAGACGCCGCTGTGGTCCTACTTCTGCCAGATCAGCGACTCGACGACGAGCTACGGCTCCTACTCCGGAGCCGTCCCCAACGAGAAGATCACCTGGGAGAAGCTCGCCGCCGCGAGCCCCAAGTACGTCATCGAGTCCGACGCCACGATCGTCGCGCCGCTCCTCTTCGCCTACGTCCTCGGGGACTGACGACCGTCTCCCCGGCGCCCGGCTCGCAGGCCGCGCGGGCCCTCAATCTCGATCGGACTGATCGAAGGCGCGGTAGAGGTCGGTCTCCGACAGCCCTCCCTTGGTCGCCATCTGAAGGGTGGCGGCGGCCGCTGCCGTTCCGGCGGCCGGGACGGCCACGACCGGGCCGCCGGGCGCAGGGGGCTCGACACCCCTGCCCCTGCCGGCGCCCTCGTCCGGGGCCACGCCCCTCGCGGCCGCCGCGGTCCCCGGGGCCGGCGCGGCCTCCGGGCCCGTCACGAGCACCGTCACCGCGCCGGGCGGAAGCGCGCCTTGTCCCGCTGGGGCGCTCGGCGCCGGAGTCGTCTGGCCGCCTCCTCCGCCGCGCTCCTGCGTGCGATCCTGCGACTTGAGGCCCGGAATGAAATCGGCAACGGCGCGATAGGTCTTGAACCAGAACGGAGCGCCAAGCCCGATCAGGCCGCCGGCCGCCGCGATCGAGAACAGCCATCCCCAGCCGGCGCTCTTCGAGAAGACCCGCAGCCAGGCGTTCTCGAGCGTCGTGACGAGAACCGTCAGCGCTCCGCCGATCCACTTGGCATCGCTCCTGAAGTCGGAGCTCGGGACGCCCTCGCAACGAGCGTCCACGGGCTTCTCGCCTTCTCGTGCTTCGCAGAACGGAAAGTACGCGAACCCGATGGGGAGGCCGAGGCCCTGGAGCGATCGCGACTCCTCCTTGATGGTCGCCAGAACCGCGTCGAGCTCTTCCCGGATGGCGGCCTTGGCTTGCTCGTCGCCTGCGCTCTCTATCTGCTGTTGAGCCTTCGTTTCGAGCTTGGCGACGTCGACACTCGCGATCACCGTCTCGACGAGAGTCTCGTCCTCGGCCAGGACGCTGAAGAGCTTGATGGCGTCGATGTTCAAGAACAGAGCCAGCAGGAACGCGACCGCGACGGACAGCGTCGTCGCCCGCCGCTTGAAGAAGTCCGTGGCCGCGTCGCCGTAGCGCTCGAACTCGTACGAGAACTTGCCGATCAGCGCCGTGACCTCGTCTCTCCCCTTGGCCCTGAGCTTCCTGCCCGCCTCCGTCTGGGCGAACTGCTCCACGAACTGCCGCGTGGTCAGCTGCTCGAACGAGGTATCGAAGAGCCGCCGGAGCACCGGCCACTTCGCGTATCGAGGCTCCTTGCCGGCGTCGAAGGCGGGGTTCTTCCTGATGTCCCGGACGAAGTCGGCAACCGACGAGGTCACGACCACCTCGGCCTTGTCGAGCCGCGGCTCGATCGCCTGCGTGTAGAGCTGCGACAGCAGCTCTTCGAAGTCCTGGGCCCTCTTCCGGCCCAGCTTGTGAAGGAACTCGACCGCCACCGTCGCGACCGTGCTGAGCACGATCATGACCGCCGAGAACGCGAGCAGCGCTGTCAAGTAGTTCATCGAAACCTACCTTTCCGGCGAGAGCACACAGCGGGAGGCCCGATCGAGGTCCGTCGGCTCCGATCCCCCTGGCTCGAAGGTGCCAGCGAATTGTAACCCGCCGGATCCGCGGTGCCGGATCCGCCTGCCGTTCGCGGCGCTCCAGTCCCACGGGCGCGCGTCGCCGTACCCCGAGTTGCCGTACAGGTGCTCGGTGCCGGGCTCGCAGTCGCGCTCGCGCCGAGCTGCCTGCAGCCTACTCGTAGTGCGTCCACATGCGGAGCACGTGCACGACACTTTTCTCTCTGTCGACCCGGTAGATCAGCCGGTGCTGAATGTTGATGCGCCGGGAGTAGAAGCCGGCGAGATTGCCCACGAGCTTCTCGAAACGCGGCGCCGGGGAAAAAGGGTCACGCTGAAGAAGATCGAGGAGTCGCTCGGCCTGTGGCTTGAGCCCCGCCCGAGCGAGTCTTCCGGCGTCTTCGACGGCTTTCTTGCTGAGGACGACCTGCCATCTCACCACTCCAGGTCCTCGAGCCGGGTGCCCTCATCGAGCGGCTCCGCCGCGGCCTCGTGAAGGCTGTCGACGAGGCCCGGCACGCGGCTGAGGAACAGGGTCTCTTCGATCGCACTCCAATCGTCGGCCGAGAGAACGACGAAGTCCCCACCGCGCCGACGCCGCACCCGAAGAACCGTGTGGTTGCCGACCACCTCGTCCACCTTGCTCTTGAGGCGGGCCCTGAACTCGTTGGCGCTGACCTCGTCCATCTCGGGTACCTGGAAGATACGGTACAGGTTTCCGGTACCGCCGTCAATCGCGCCAGCCGTTGATGACGGCTCGCCACTGCGCGTGGCACTTGGCGGACTCCCGCACAAGGTGAGGACCCGCGCGGCGACCGCGTCCTGCGCGAGGGCGGGTCGCTCCAGTCCCACGGGCTCGCGTCGCCACGACCTCCCCGCGGCCTGCCGGATCGGGCCGCCCCGGCTCACAGGCCGAGCTGAACCCGCAGGGCGCGCTCGACCCCGGTCATCTCGCCAGCCGGGAGGCGCGCGATCCGCTCGTCAAGCCGCCCTTTCGACACCGTCGCCACCTGGTCGGCCATGGCTTTGCTCTGCCTGCCCAGCACGGTCACGTAGGCCTCGCTGGGGTAGAGCCGGGCCGTGTTGCTCGTCAGGGGCACGACCTGCACCCGGTTGAGAGCTCGGTTCGCGGCGTCGTTGCTGACGATGACGGCCGGTCGCCGCTTCCGGATCTCCCCGCCGGTGGACCGGTCGAAGACCACCCACCAGACCTCAGCGCGGTTCATCGCCGACGTCCGCCACGAGATTCTCGACCCACTCCTCGGCCTCGGCCTCCCGCACCTCGTCGGCCGCCATCGCCGCGTAGGCGCCCTCGAGCTCCTCGTCGATGACGTGGGGCCGCGCCAACGACTCGAGAAACCGCCCGATCTTCCGCGGCCCGATCCGCCGATAGAGGCCCTCGTAGACGGCGTCGTCGATGCTGATCGTGAGTTTTCTGGACATGTACGTGCACTATACGT
>JAOTWP010000184.1 GCA_029862975.1 Acidobacteriota bacterium | reverse complement strand
TCCACGAAGCCGAGCGCGCGGAAGAGGAAGCGCAGGTTGGCGAGGTCGCCGCGCACGAGGCTCTCGATCTCGGGGTACTGGATCTTGACCGCCACGCGCTCGCCGCTCTGGAGGTGCGCTTCGTGGACCTGGGCGAGCGAGGCCGAGGCGATGGGCCGGGGCGAGAAGTCGGCGAACAGCTCCGACAGCCCGCGTCCCAGCTCGCGCTCCACGGTGGCGCGCGCCACGGCGAAGGGCTGCGGCGGCACGCGGTCCTGCAAACGGGAGAGCACGTGCACGTACTCCGGCGGCAGGACGTCGGCGCGCGAGCCGAGGAACTGACAGCCCTTGAGGATGAGGCCTCGCAGCTCGATGGCGGTGTCGTAGACGGCTCGGGCGCTGCTGCGGTTGAAGTGCGCCCAGCGCTCCGGCATGTCCGGCGGCCGGAGGCGGCGCGCGATGAAGCGCTGGGCCTTGGCGCCCAGGTAGATGCGACCGAAGGTGGAGCCGATGCGCCGGGCCCGATACAGCCGCTCCGAGGCCGAGACCTTCTTCGGGGGCCTCGCGTTCACCACAGCTCGGGTGGCTCCGTCGGGCACGACCAGGCCCCGCCCAGCGCCTCCTCGCCGTCGGCTTCGGCGTCTGCTTCGTCGTCGTCCCAGGGCGGGTTGTAGGCGCACTGCACCCAGCCCGGGGCGGAGAACTCGAGGATGTAGCTCGTGCCGAAGTTCTGGTACTGGAAGTCGGCGTCGTACAGCAAGCCGATGCCGATCCGCGGCTCCGGGATCGACGCGAGGTCGGCGCTCGCGACCAGCTCCTCCAGCGAATCGGGATACAGGCGCTCGCGCTCGTAGTAGGCTGCGAGCGCGTCGATGATCGCGCCGGCCCGTTGCTCGCGGGTGGTGCGGTAGTCGTCGCGCGAGAGCAGGTGTCCGGTCAGCAGCGGTAGCGCGATGAGGGCCGCCCCGACGGCCAGGATGCGGGTGCTGCGGGCCAGCGCCGCGGCGCCGCCCGACCAGCGGGCGCCGGCCACGGCGGCGAGCAGCAGCGCCGCACCGAGGCTGGCGCCCGCGAGCGTCGGGCCGCCGGTCCGAAAGGGGAAGAGCCCCGCCGCGGAGCCGACGCGGAGGAGCAGGACGGGGAGCGCGAGGCCGAGGCCGACGCCCGCCGCGCCGAGCCCGACGGCTGCGACACCCGAGCGCGTCCTCGCCAGGGCGAGGGCGCCGGTTCCCAGTGCGACCGCCGCGAAGGCGATCGCCGCAAAGGCCGCGCCAATCGCGAGGCCGAAGACCGGGACGGCGGGCCACGGCGAGATGGCGAAGCGCAGGGTGGGGTCGGTGCCCGTCGCATTGCCCATGAAGGCCGGCACGGCGAGGCAGAAGGGCAGGTAGACGGCGACCCGCCAGGGCCAGGACAGGCGCAGCCAGCTTCCCGCCAGCAGCGGCGCCGCGACGGCGAAGCCCACCACCAGCGCCGTCGTCGCGATCACGGCCGAGCCGCGCCAGTGAAAGAACCGCCACACGAAGTCCGCCTGCACGCCGTAGAAGGCGAACAGGGCGACGGCGATCACGCAGGAGGCTGCGATCGCGGTCGCGAGCGCCGACCGTCCCGTGATCGCCACGGCGACGGCCAGCGCCGCCGCCACCCCGCCCAGGCCGGCGACGGCCCGCGCGGGGCCTTCGAGCAACGGGGTGAGGATCTCCCAGCCGAAGAAGAAAGCGCGCGGGTCGTACCAGCGCGCGGCGTCCGCATGAGGCTTCGGGCCGACGCCGTAGTGGATCGCCGCCGTGTAGAACAGCAACGCCGCGAGGAGGAGCCAGGCCCCGATCGCCGCCGTGGGGCGGGGCCCCTCGCGTCCGCTCACGTCTCCCGCTTGTCGTTGCGCACGGAGATCCGGATCGGGCTCGCGCGGGAGCCCTCGTCCTTCGCGCCCAGCCGCAGCTCGGCCTTCACCTCCAGCGTGCGGCCCTCGAACAGCCGGGTGAGGACGGCGGCGAGATCCACGGTCTCCAGACTCCTCGCCACCTCGAAGGTCATGCGCTCGATGAACTCCGCCCGCGTGCGTTCGCTCTGGTCGATGGCGAAGTCGACCCAGTCCTTGGGAAGGGTGTCGCCGAGCGCCTTGCGGATCGCGGTTTCCGTGAGGAAGAACCCCGAGAACCCGACGGCGAGGGCCTTCCGCAGCAGGTCCGGAATCGCCGTGAGGGGCCCGGCTCCGTCGTTCTCTTCGGGCTCGAGCGTCTCGGTCGCCTCGACGGGCGGGTCCGTTTCTTGCCCTTGATCCTGTGCCATGGAGTAAAATGGCCTCCCATGGGACGTACCTACGTTCGTGACATCATGGACGAGAAGATCGTCACGATCAGCGCTGGCGACACGTTATCGACGTTCGAGGATATCATGACGCTCGGTCACGTGCGCCACATGCCCGTCGTCCACGGCGGCAGGCTCGTGGGCGTGGTCTCCGAGCGAGATCTCCTGCGCGCCTCGCTCTCCAACCTGATCGAGTTCGGCAGCGAGCACCGACGCGCCTTCCTTCAGGTCGTCGAGATCGCCCGCGTCATGTCGACGCCGCCCGTCGTGATCGACCCGGGTGCCACGGTCGAGGAGGCGGCGCGCGTGATGGCCGAGAAGAAGATCGGCTGCCTTCCTGTCCTCGGCGGCGACACCGTCGTGGGCATGCTCACCGAGACCGACGTCCTCGCCTACTTCGCCGGGCTGAAGCCCGCGAAGACCTAGAGCCGCCGCCGCTCCCCTCGGGTCAACCCGCCAACTCGGGCCAGCGGGCGAGGATGCGCTGGGCGCTGCGGTCGGCGAGGGCGGCCGTGGTGATCTGCGGGGGAGCTCCCAGCGAGGTCGGGAACACGCTCATGTCGGCGACGAAGAGACCCGGCACCTCGTGGCTCTCGCCGAAGGCGTCCACCACCGAGGTTCTCGGATCACCGCCCATGCGGCAGGTCGACTGGGGGTGCGTCGAGGCGATCGGGGCCTCGCCCGCGGCGATCTCGGAGGGCAGGGCGCCGAGGTCGTCGCCGCGTTCCAGCACCAGCGGGCCCGGCAGGGTGGGGGCGACGATGCGGCGCGCGCCCGCGGCGAACAGCACCTCAGCGCAGTGGCGCACGCCTTCGGCCAGCAGGCGCCGGTCGTGAGGCGTGAGCGCGTAGCGGATCTCGGGCCGTCCGACGCCGCTCCCCGGAACCACCGACCCGGCGCTGCGGTCGTGCAGGAGGACCAGCAGACCGCCGATCCCGGTGTAGTCGCGCATCTGCTCGAAGTGGCGCCGCCCGAAGCCCGGAAGCGTCAAGGCCGTGAGCACCGGGAAGCCGGAGATCGGCATCAGCACGTAGCCGCTGTGCGGGTTGCGCTCGAGATCGATGAACTCGTCGATGTAGTAGCTCTGCGGGATTCCCCGATAGGCGTGGAGCGGCTCATCCCAGACGCCGGCCACCGTCACGGACGGGTGGAGGTGCAGGTTGCGCCCGACCTGACCGCTCCCGTTCGCGAGGCCGCTGCGCAGCCACAGGTCCGGCGAGTTCACCGCTCCGGCGGCCAGGACCACGACCCGCGCGCGCACCTCGACCGAGCCGTGGACGCGGCCCGCGGAGTCGACGACGGAGCCGAGCACCCGGCGTACGCCGCCGCCCTCGGCCTCGATGCGTTCGGCCCGCGCGTCCGCGTAGATGCGCGCCCCGGCCGCGGCGGCGCGGGGTACGTAGGTCACGAGCATCGACTGCTTGGCGCCGTACGTGCACCCGAGCATGCAGTAGCCGGCCTTCACGCAGTTCTCGCGATTGTGACGGGTCACGAAGCCCGAGTAGCCGAGCTTCTCGGCGCCGGTGCGGATCCGGCGGTTGAGCGGGCTCACTTCGTCCTCGCGGATGGGCTTGACGCGCAGGTTCGCCTCGACGCGCCCGAACGAGGGCTCGAGCGCCTCGCGGGTGAATCCGTCGAGGCCGTGCTCCTCGCGCCAGAGGTCGACGATGGGCCCCGGCGTCCGGAACGCGTAGCAGAGGTTGTGCACGGTCGAGCCGCCGACGTTGCGACCCTGCAAGATCGTCACGGCCCCGTCGGCGGTCTGCCGCATGCCGGCGTCCTCGAACAGGCGCGGCAGCATCTGGTCCTCGCGCTGCGTGAAGTCCGCGTTCGTCCAGTAGGGCCCCTGCTCGAGTACGACGACCGAGCGCCCGGCGGCGGCGAGCTCCGCGGCGGCCACCGCGCCGCCGGCCCCCGATCCGATCACGCAGACGTCGGCGCGCTCGACGAGGTCGCCGCCGCCCTCGAGCAGCTTCTCGATCACGCCGGGGGCTCCTTGCCCAGCAGCGGACCCTCGTAGCCGATGAGGGGCCAGGTCTCCTGCTGGCTGTACCAGCCCACGAAGCAGAGGTTGCGCATGGCCAGGAACGCCGTGCGCCGGAGTCCGATGCGGCTCTTCATCCACCCGGCAAGCGATTCGTCCTGCTCCGCGTCCGAGAGCCGGGTGAAACGGGAGAAGCGGAGGTCGAAGAGGATGGGGCCGTACTCGAACGCGCGGAGCAGGAGCGGAAGCAGATCCGTCGCGCGCGGGTCGAGCCCGGCGCACAAGGCGTCGACGCTGGCCACCGCGCGCGTGTCCCGAACCCGGGGCGCATCGGCGAGGCCCGTGTCGACCATCCGCTCCATGACTTGCCTGAGGATCTCGGTCTCGGTCGTGTTGAAGAAGCGCGCCGCGCCCTCCACCCGTGCCGCGGCGGCAGCGGGCAGCGCCCGCAGCTGCGCCAGCGTCGCGAGGGTCGCCGTGGAGCCGACCAGCCGCAGGAAGCCCCGTCGCGTGGCGGAGGGGTAGGACGTGGCCGTTGCCCGCGGGGCGCGCGCTGTGCGGCGGAGCCTCATGACCGCTCCTTTCCTACCACCGCCCGCGCGGCACCGCCAAGGCTCAAGAGCGCGGGTCGAAGCCTAGTCCTCCCAGGCTCCCCGGCCCGAGGCGTCGGGCCGCAGGAACTCGCGAAAGCGGGCGGGGAGCGCGGCCGGGTCGAGGGGCCGCGGCGCCAGAGCCTCGACGTCCACGCCGTTGTAGGTGTTCCAGAAGAGCAGCGGTCCGTCCGGAAGCGCGCCGCTCGCCGCTCGCCCGCGAATGGCCGCCACACATTTTCCGGTGTAGGTCGTTTCGAGCACCAGCCCGCAGGCGGCGGCCGCGGCGACCGCGTCCCGAGCGGCCGGAGTGGGAGCGCCGTAGCCCACCCCGAGCTGGTCGTGGACCAGGTCGAAGTCGGCGGGCGAGACCGGCACCTCGGGGATGCGCGGCTCGGCTCGGCGCAGCCGGCGCAGCACCGCCCGCGCGGCCCGTGCCAGGCTGCGCGGCGTGGGGGGCAGGATGTCCGTCACGATCACGCCTACGACCCGGGTCGGAAGCCCCGCCAGCTTGAGACCCGCGACCAGCCCGGCGAGGGTCCCGCCGGTCCCCACGGCCACCCAGACCTGCGCCGGCGCCGGCAGCGCCCCCGCCCGCACCTGCTCGGCGAGCTCGAGGCCGGCGGAGACGAAGCCGACCGTGCCGCGCGTCGAGGACCCCCCGGTCGAGACCAGGAAGGGTTTCTCACCGCGCAGGGCCGAGGCCGCCAGCACCCGCAGCACCTGCAACGCGGTCCCCGGGACGTTCGCCCCGTAGACGAGCTTCGCGCCGTAGGCCGCGTCGAGCAGCAGCGCGTGTCGGACCTCGGGCGTGACCGGCTGTCGCAGGAGGACGAGGGTCGCCGCGAGGCCCGCGTTCCGGCCCACGATGGTCGTCGCCAGGCCGTGGTTCGACCCGAGCCCGCCGGTCGTGACGAGGCGCCGGGCGCCCCGGGCGGTGGCCGACCCCACGACGAATTCGAGCTTCCGGGGCTTGTTGCCGCCGTAGAGCGGACAGCAGCGATCGTCTCGCTTCGCGAACAGCGAGCCGGCTCGAAGCCCGTCGAGCGCGAGCGGCTCCACGGGTGTCGGAACGGACACCACCGGATGTCGCGGTAGCCGGTCGCGCAGCGCCGGCCAGGCGCGAAACAGGGCCAGCTCCGACGAAGGCACGCCCCTGGATCGCACGCGCGGCCGGGCGCTGCAACCGGGGTGAGGCGCTGATTGACAATTCCCGCGGGGATCCCGTATCGTGCTTGGCCACCGGGGCGCGATGCGGCCCGATGGCGGGAGCCTTCATGGGTCTGGTCGAGTGGGTGGACAATGCGCCGGACGGCCATCGCCGCCTGCGCGTTTCCAACCCAGCGACGCTCGACCCGATCGGTGAGTTCGAGGTCGGGACCGCCGCCGACGTT
>JAOTWP010000183.1 GCA_029862975.1 Acidobacteriota bacterium | reverse complement strand
TTGAGCAGGGCGAGCAGCACGACCAGCGGTCCCATGGTGAAGGCCCCCATGTTGGGGGCCGCCGCGGCGCCCGACACCGCCATCGCCGCGCCGAGGCCGAGGTCCGGGACCGAGGCCTCCATGTCCATGGTCCGGCAGTACTGCGCCTTCTTCCCGCCGCCGACCCAGTACTTGCTGAAGATGAAGAAGTCGCTGTGCCGGTCTCGCAGGTCGGCCCGCTTGCTGCCCTGCAGGTTCAAGGCGACGTTGACCAGATGATAGGGGACCGTGGCGCCCCGGGGGCAGATCTGCGACAGCGCGAGGGTCCGATTCGGAATCAGTGCACCCTCCGCCCGCGAGCCCACGAGGTAGGCCTTGCAGAGGCGATCCCGATAGAAGTCGTGAATGCTCGTGCGGTTCGGATCCAGTGCCAGGAGAAACAGGTGTGTCACCAGCGCCGCGCCGGCGAAGAGCACGAAGGCGTGCTCCACGTTCAGGGCGTAGCCGGAGCGGGGCGTCCACCACCGTTCCGAGTAGACGAGACGGCTCATCACCGTCAGGTAGATGACGAAGGGGAGCAGGGGGCCGAGGATCGAGACCAGGAGAATCACGATCTTCTTGCCGAACTTCTCGAAGAACGCTAGGGCGGGGCCGGCCGCGAGCGTGCTGCCGATCGAGACGACCGCGACGATCAGGGACCAGCTTGGAGCGATGTCGAGATACCGCCAGTGGAAGATCAGGTACGGCTGTAGCTCGAAGAAGGCGACGGCGGTGATCGCGATCAGCAGAAGGCTGAAGCTTCGCCCCAGATCGCCGCGCTCGTGCACCTTGCCCGCGTCGACCGAGCGCGACAGCAGCACGACGAGCGGGAAGACGAGAACCCAGATCAGTCCCAGGATCGCCACCCTCGCCGTCAGCGGCATGCGCAGTTCGCGCGGATTCCAGAGAGCGTCGCCCAGCAGGGTCTGGGCGAGGAAGGCCTTGGTCCTCGTCCGGATCCTCTCGAACCACCGGTTGAAGTCGTCGTCCGACGCGGAGTGGCTCGCCAGCCACTCGCCGCGAAACTGACGCCTGGCGTATAGCTCCCAGAGCGCCGTCTCCATGTCGTTGTTCCTGAAAGAGCAGAGGGCGCGATCGCTAAAGGCGCAGTTGCCTCGCTTCTTAGCCGTTCTCTCGATCAGGCCGTCCTTGCGAAGGATCCGGAAGGCATTCTTCGGATCTCGCACGATCGGGTTCTTCTCGAGATAATCGAACAGACGATCGACGTTCCCCCGGCTGACGTCGAGTAGCGTCCCGAGGGCGGCGACCGGGCCGTCCAGATACGCGACGTCCTCTTCGCCCCGCCTCGACGTCCCGCTCTCTTCGCCCGCCCCGAGATCCCGCCGACTCCGGACGTCGCCTCGGGCTCTCCACCGCTCGCGGAACCACTCCAGGTTGTAGAACTCCTTCTCGTAGAAGAGCCTGGGAATCGCCTCTACGCTGTCGCCCGCCGTGAAGATGCAGCTGTCCAGCGAGTCCACGCTGCAGGCGAGGGTCGCGCCTGCGCGCGCCTCTACGAGGTCGGCCTCTTCCAGAGCCTCGAGCATCTTCGCCGGAGTCGCCCTGCGGGAGGTGATCAGCGGCGTGGCGCCCACGCTCTTCGAGCTCGCCCTGACGACCCTGCCGTCCGTCGTGGTCAGCGCGTCGGAGAGGCTGATCAGGCGCTTCAGCGTCTGGGCGACGGTCTCGCCGGGCCGCAGGTCCAGAGCCCTGCGCGCAACTTCGATCTCGAGGTCCCGGCTTCCTCTCTCGCTCTGGTAGTAGAGACTCGGCGGATCGTCCCGCCACAGGGCGAACCGGCGGAACCGGCTTCCTTTGGTTTCTTTCTGGCGCCAGGGCTCGCGCTCGAGGAACCACTTTCTGTTGTAGAGCTCCTGCTTGTAGAGGAGCGGCGCCAGCCGGAGCAGGCCGAACGCGGGGTCGAGACGGCAGCCGCCGAGAGGCTCCTGCTCGAGTCCGGATGGAGCCGCCTCCCGAGAGGCGAAGGGCTTCTCCTCGGAGAGCTCGCTGGAGGCGGTCTTGCTCGTCGCGAACGGCTTCTTCGGGGAGGACCCGGCGGCGGAGATCTTGCTCGCCGCGAAGGGCTTCCTCGGTGTGGAGGGCTCGGCTGAGGAGACTCCGCCCGTGGCGGGCGAAGCGTTCGGCCCGTCGGTGGAGGACGGCTGGCTCGGCTCCCGAATCTCGCAGACTTCCTTGCCCATCGTCACGACGCCGGAGGCCTTCATCGCCGCGAGTAGGGAGCGCCCGTGGCTCTCGAACTCGGCCGCAAGCAGCGGCTGCGAGAACTTGGAGGCCGCGAAGGCCTTGCCCGACGAGGGCCGTTTGCCGGCACCCGATCCCTTGCTGGAGGACGCGAGCTTGGTCGGAGCGGCCGCGCCCGCCCCGGATTCGCTGCGGGTCTCCAGGTGCTCGAAGAGATCGGCGACCGAGCCCGTCCAGCCCAGGCGCTCGTCCCAGAGGCCGTCGAATCCGTCCCAGAGGGCCAGAGACGCCGCCTCGACCTCGAGGTGGACCGCTTCGTCGTTCGGCCAGCGATACCGCAGGCCTTCGTCGTGCGCCGCCGAACGATTCAGATCGAGCCACCGCCTGTCGAACAGCCGCTCGTAGTAGAAGGCCTGGAGGATCTGGGTGAGGCTGTAGATGCGCTTGCCTTCGTCCGCGGCAAAGCGGTACTTGGCGAGCTCGAGAGGGTCGTCCTCGGCGCTCGCCACCTGCCCCTCGCGCCGTTCGGTCGCCGAGTCGTCGGCCTCCGCGCCCTCCTTCTCGATGATCTTCGAGTCAACCAGGACCTGCCGCAGGGTCTGCGCCGATACGAAGGCCATGAACGGCTTGGGATCGGAGCTCTCCGGACGTGGCAGGTGGGCCGAGAGCTCCCTGATGAAGCTCCCGACGTCCTCGCTGCGCGCCCCATCCACCTTCTGACCCGCCCCGCCGAGGCGGACTCCATTCGTGCGAAGGAAGAGCTCGACCGCCTGGACCTCCTCGATCACGTCGTGATCCTCGAGCACCTTGGCGTCGTGCAACCGGATGGCGACCTCACGCAGCGTCACGCCAGGCAGGAACGTGTGCGGCACGGATTTGCTGCCGATGCCGGTGATCAACGGTTCAGTGATCTCGCGGTACGAGGGGTCCCGCTTCTGCAGGGCATCGCTGATTCGCAGGTCGTTCTGGGCAACTCCCAGCAGCACGAAACCCCTCTTCTTCAGCAGTGTCATCAGGGGCGCGACTTGTCGGCCTCCCGCGATCCGGACCTGGTCCGCCACCGCCGCGGCTTCCAGATAGCGGTGCATGCGCTCCACGGTCTCGTCGTACTGGAGGCGGCTCAGCAGCTGCGGCCCGTAGACCACGGTGGCGATCAGACAGGGAATCAGAAGGAAGGGCACCAGGACCAGGAAGTTCAGGATGATCCCCCGGACCAGGACCGCGAACATCCGCAGGTAGTCGAGAAAGCCGCGGGGAGCGAGGTAATTGGAGTTGTTGCGCAGGTGAACGACGGCCGCCGACTCCCCCTCGAAGGGAAACCCTCCGCCCTGACTCATCTGCGAAGTGAGGGAGGATCCGATGAAGCCGCCCCCCGACACTGTGGACAGCAGATCCACTTGCTTCAGCACTCCCCAGCGGTGGAGCGCCTGCAGGACCCCTAGATGGAACGTCGCGGACCGGATCCCGCCGCCCGAGAAGGCCAACCCCACCAGTCGATTGGCCGTCGAGGGACGTCGAAGCGAAGCGACGTTCCCGGACCCCGGCTCGACCGCCTCGCGTCGCTCGCGGACGTACTCGAGCTCTTTTTCGTGGACCTCGGCGAAGCGCTTGTCGACGGCCGCCTGCTCGCCGCCCTTGGCGGGCCGGCTCTGCAACGGCTCTGAGGTCTCGATCCCCACGGCTCGCTCGCCAGGTCCCCCAGCCTGCTCGGAAGGCTCTCCCGACCCGCGAGAGTCGAGCCGTCGAGCTTCAGGCATGACGCGTGTCGGAGAAGCTCCGGCACCCTAACCCAGGATCTCGAGGCCGGTCAAGAAGCTGTCCTGGATCAGGACCTTTGAGACGACTGGCGGGAGGACGACCCTCGGGTCGAGATCGGCCGCGGTCTCGAAGTCGAGCGTAGAGGCACGTCCTGGGAGAAGCCGGCGGGGCCGGCGTCGGTCGGCCAGCGGTCGTCGCACCGCGCGGCAGTGTACGGCGCCGCAGACGGCCGGTGCGATTACAATCCGGAGGCCCCGACTCCGAGGAGAGCCCAACCATGGTCGATCGTTCGTTTCCGCGGCTGTGCCGCCCCGCCCTCCAGGCCCTCGCCGGCCTCGCCGCCCTCGCCCTCCCGGCAGCGGCCGCCGGCGCTGAGCTCGATCCGGCGCTGCTCTCGACCCTCGAGTGGCGTCTCGTCGGACCCTTCCGCGGCGGCCGCGTGACCGCCGTGGCCGGCGTGGTCCAGGACACCTCCACGTTCTACATGGGGGCGACGGGCGGCGGGATCTGGAAGACCGAGGACGCCGGCGTGAGCTGGAGCAACGTCTCCGACGGCCACTTCGGCACCGGCTCGGTCGGCGCCATCGCCGTCGCGCCCTCGGATCCCAACGTCGTCTACGCGGGCATGGGCGAGGCCTCGATCCGCGGCGTCGCCAACTCCCACGGCGACGGGGTCTACAGGTCCACCGACGGCGGCCGAACGTGGGCCCACCTCGGGCTCGTGGAGACGCGGCACATCGCCGACGTCGTCGTCCATCCCGCCGACCCCGACGTCGTGTACGTCGCCGCCCAGGGCCATCAGGGCAAGGCCAGCCGGGAGCGCGGCGTCTACCGCTCGCGGGACGGCGGGACCACCTGGGAGCACGTCCTCTTCGTCTCCGAGGACGCGGGCGCCAGCTCGCTGGTGATCGACGTGACCAACCCGCGCATCCTCTACGCCGGCCTCTGGCAGCACCGGCGCCACCCGTGGCGGGTGGAGAGCGGCGGCCCCGACGGCGGCATCTACAGGTCCGTGGACGGCGGCGACACGTGGGAAGAGCTCACCGCGGGGCTGCCCGCGGAGCCCGGCAAGATCGGCGTCGCCGTCTCGCCCGCCAGGCCCGAGCGGGTGTGGGCCATCGTCGAGGCCGAGGAGGGCGGGGTCTTCCGCTCGGACGACGGCGGGGCGACGTGGCAGCGGATCAACGAAGAGCGGGTGCTGCGCGCCCGCGCCTGGTACTACACCCACATCTTCGCCGACCCCCGGGACGCGAACGTCGTCTGGGTGCTCAACGCGCCCGCGATGAAGTCGATCGACGGCGGCAAGACGTTCAGCCGCGTCCCGACGCCGCACGGCGACAACCACCACCTGTGGATCCACCCACGAGACACCGACGTCCTCGTCAACGGCAACGACGGCGGCGCCACCGTCTCCACCAACGGCGGCCGGACGTGGTCGACCCAGGACAACCAGCCGACGGCCCAGTTCTACCGGGTCGCGACCGACAACCAGTTCCCCTACCGGCTCTACGGCGGGCAGCAGGACAACTCGAGCGTCTCCATCCAGAGCCGCACGATCCACGCGAGCGGCATCGGGCGGGACGCCTGGACCTCGGCCGGCGGCTGCGAGACGGCCTACTCGGCCTTCGACCCGGACGACCCGCGCTACGTCTACTCCGGCTGCTACCAGGGGCTCATCGGCGAGCTCGACACCGTGACCCGCCACGAGCGCAGCGTCATGGCCTACGAGTTCCTGGGCCTCGGCGCGACCCCCAGGGACATGCGCTACCGCTTCAACTGGAACGCCCCCATCGTGGCGTCGCCGCACGACCCGTCCGTCATCTACCACGCGGCCAACAAGCTGCTCGTGACCCGGGATCGCGGCAACTCCTGGGTCGAGATCAGCCCCGACCTGACCCGCGACGAGGAGGACAAGCAGGGCCCGGGCGGCGGCCCGATCACCAACGAGGCGGCGGGCGGCGAGAACTACAACACGATCCTCTACGTCGTCGAGTCGCCCCACGAGGCGGGCACGATCTGGGTCGGCAGCGACGACGGCCTCGTCCACCTGACCCGCGACGGCGGCGCCAGCTGGACGAACGTGACGCCGAAGGGGCTTCCCGAGGCTCTCGTCAACGCCATCGAGGTCTCGCCCCACGATCCGGCCAAGGCCTACCTCGCGGTCACGCGCTACAAGTTCGGCGATTACACGCCGCGCGTCTACCGCACGGCCGACTACGGCGCGACCTGGAAGCTCACGACGGAAGGCATCGCCGAGGACGCCTGGGTCCGTGTGGTCCGCGAG
>JAOTWP010000182.1 GCA_029862975.1 Acidobacteriota bacterium | reverse complement strand
CTCGCCGGATCCGTCCGCATCCGCGCGCCTGGGCAGGATCCGGTCGATTTCTTGATCTAGCCCTCGCGCCCGGGCTCGACCCTCGGGTGCCCGGCCCAGTGGTCCATGCTGCGGTCCACTCCGAGCGCGGTCGCCACGCGGTCCGAGATCCTGGTCGGGAGCAGCGAGCGCAGGAGCGGGGTCAGCTTCACCGTCGCCGGTGTCAGGAGCCACACCTTCTTCTTCACGACGGCTTCCAGGATCTCGGCGGCGAGCTCCGCGGGGTCGAGGAGCTTCGTGGAGCGGGGAGGAGACACCCCCGCGAAGAGCCCGGTGTCGACGTAGCTGGGGCAGACGGTGGTGACGTGGACGTGGCAGTGTCCCTGATGGCGCAGCTCGGCGCGGATCGACTCGGCGAAGCCGATCGTCGCCCACTTGCTCGAGGCGTAGGTGCTGCCGTTGGGCAGGCCGATGAATCCCGAGGCGCTGGCGATGAAGACCAGGCACCCCTCTCGGGCGTCGAGGATCTCGGGTAGGAAGGCGTGGGTCACCGCCACGGTGCCCTCGACGTTGATGCGGTAGACGCGCCGGTGCAGCTCGAGCGGCACGTCGAGGAACGGGCCGCCGTGCACCGTCCCCGCGTTGTTGACGAGCGCGCCGATCCTGCCGACCCGCTCGTGCACGGCGGCGCGGGCGGCGAAGATGGACTCCGGATCGGTGACGTCGAGGGGGAAGGCGTGGCAGGCGGCGCCGTCCGCCGCCAGGGCGTCTCGCGCCGCCTCGAGCGCGCTCTCGTCGACGTCCGTGAGGACGACCTCCCAGCCGCCGTGCGCGAACGCCCCGGCGAGCGCGCGGCCGATGCCGCCGCCGGCGCCGGTGATCAGGACCCGCCGGCTGGCCCCCGGGCCCCTGCCGCTCGCGCTCGGTCTACCCATCAGGCTCTCCGGCTCCTCCGTGCCCGGCCGCCGCTCCTCGGCCCTGGCGTGGTGAGTAGATCACGTCGTCGCGGCGGCGGCCGCCGCCGCGCTCCGGTCAGCCAGCGGCTGGAAGACGGCGCTGAAGTGGCGCAGGACCGGCGGCTGCTCGACGATGCGGACGCCGCGCAGCGTCTCGCGCCTCGCGGCCACCTCGAGCACCATCCTGACCGTGTAGTCGATCTGGCTCTGGGTGTACACGCGCCGCGGCACCGCCAGGCGCACGAGCTCGTTCGCCGCCGGCGATTCCCGCCCCGTCGCCTTGTCGATCCGGCCGAACATCACGGACCCGACCTCGACGCTGCGGATGCCGCCGGTGCGGTAGATCTCGATCGCCAGCGCCTGGCCGGGGTACTCGGAAGGCGGGATGTGCGGCAGCAGCCTCCGGGCGTCGATGTAGATCGCGTGGCCGCCCGGCGGCTCGACGATCGGCACCCCGCCCTGCGCCAGATGGCGGCCCAGGTAGCGGGTCGAGGCCGCGCGGTACGTCTGGTAGTCCTGGTCCAGGGCCTCGTAGAGCCCGACGGCGACGGCCTCGAGATCGCGGCCGGCGAGCCCGCCGTAGGTGGGGAAGCCCTCGGTGAGGATCAGCACCTCGCGCTCCCGGTTCGCGAGCTGGTCGTCGTTCGTGCACAGGAAGCCGCCGATGTTGGCCATCCCGTCCTTCTTGGCGCTCATCGTGCAGCCGTCGGCGTACGAGAACATCTCGCGGGCGATGTCGATCAGCGGCGTCGCGGCGTAGCGCGGGGTCCGCTGCTGGATGAAGTACGAGTTCTCGGCGTAGCGGCAGGCGTCGAGGTAGAACGGCACTCCCCGCGAGCGGCACAGCCGCGAGGCGGCGGCGATGTTCTCCATGGCGGCCGGCTGGCCGCCGCCGCCGTTGTTGGTGACCGTCATCATGGCGAACGGGATCTCGGCGCCGCCGTCGAGGACAGCCCGTAGCGCTTCGAGGTCGATGTTGCCCTTGAACGGGTGGGGGGTGGCGAGGTCGGCGGCCTCCGGGCAGGGCACGTCCACAGCCTCGGCGCCGGTGGCCTCGATGTTCGCCCGCGTCGTGTCGAAGTGGGTGTTGTTCGGCACGACCTGGCCGGGGCGGCACAGCGTCGACGCGAGGATGCGCTCGGCGGCCCGTCCCTGGTGGGTCGGGATGACGTGCTGGAAGCCGAAGATGTCCTTGACGGCGGTCTCGAAGCGGACCCAGCTGGCGCCACCGGCGTAGGACTCGTCGCCCTGCATCATGGCCGCCCACTGGTTCGAGCTCATCGCGCCGGTGCCGCTGTCGGTCAACAGATCGATGATGATCGCCGAGGCCGGCACCTTGAAGAGGTTGAATCCCGCCGCTCGCAGAGCCTCCTCGCGCTCGGCGGCCGTGCTCATGCGGATGGGCTCGACGACCTTGATCCGGAAGGGCTCGATGGTCATGGGACGGCGGCGTCTCCCGGGAGGCGAGAGAGCCGCCCCCCACGATACGTCATCGCCGCCACCCTCCAACACCCCTTCGGCGCGGTCGCCGGCTCGCCCGCGGGGGTGGGTGCGAAGCCTCGCCGGAGCGCTCGTTGCGCCGCCCACCCTGTCGGGTCGGCTCGGCGCTGCCCGGCGACGGGTGGTGCCGGCCGCCGCGGGAGGAGAGCATTCGGAGGTAGGAGAGGCAATCCGCGGCTGCCGGCTGGTCACGCGGTGCGCGGCGGCCGCGACCGGGAGGACGCACCATGGGTCTTGCTGTCGCAGCGGTCGGAGCCGTCATCGGTCTCCTGGCCCTCGTCGGGATCGTCGCGCCGTTCCGCACCCTCGAGTGGATGCACTCAATCGGCATGCCGGCTCGCTACCACCTCGCGATCGCGCTGCTGCTCGGCCTCGGCATCCTGCTTCTCGTGGCCGCGCCCGACTGCCGGACTCCCAAGATCGCACGGCTGCTGGGCGGGGTGGCGCTCGCGTCCGGGCTGAGCCTCGGCGTGATGGGCGCCCCGCGCTACGACCGGCTCGTCGACTGGTGGCTCGACCGCGCGGCGCTGGTGGCCTCGCTCGGCTTCGCCGCCGCCGCCGTGCTCGGGTGCTTCCTCGTCTACACCGGCTGGTAGCCGGCGGGCGGTGCGCCGGACCCTGACGATCGAAGGAGACGCCATGCCCCGCTTCACCAAGATCCTGCTGCCCACCGACTTCTCGGAGTGCTCGGACCAGGCGCTCGACTACGGCGCCCTCCTGGCGGAGCAGTTCGACGCGGAGCTTCACCTTCTGCACGCCCTGATCCTGATGCACGACGATCCGGCCGACCCGGAACGCCGCTTTCCCGAGGAGACGGCGCTGCTCGATCGGCTCGAGCAGGTGACCAACACCCAGCTGGGGGCCATCGCCGGCCGCGAGAACGTCGCCGAGCTGCGGGTGCGCGAGATACGCCGCCGCGGATTACCGGCCAGCCTCGTGATCCTGGACTACGCCCGGGAAGCCGGCGCGGACCTCATCGTCATGGGCACCCATGGGCGGCGCGGGCCGATGCGCTGGTTTCTGGGGAGCGTCGCCGAGGAGGTGCTGCGGCACGCCACCTGCCCCGTGCTGGCCGTGCGCGAGCGAGAGGGCGGCCAGCCGCTGCATCGAATCCGCACGGTCCTCGTACCGATCGACTTCTCCGCCGCCTCCGTCGAGAGCGTCCGGCTCGCCGCCGAGCTCGCGGGCCTCTACGAAGCGGGGCTGACCCTCCTTCACGTGGTCAACGTCCCGACCGTGCCGTCGATGTACGGGCAGGTGTTTCCCGTCGACACGGCCCCCATCGCGGAGCGCGCCGCCGGCGAGCTGCGCGAGCTGGCGCGCCGCGCGGGACTGGGCGACGAGGACGCCGAGGTCGTCGTCGCCGACGGCTGGCCGGCCCACGCGATCGTCGACCACGCCCGGCGGGCCCGATGCGGCCTCATCGTCATGCCGCCCCGTACCTCGCGGGAGCGCGGCCTGCTGGGCGGGACGACCGACCTCGTCCTGCGCCGGACGCCCTGCCCGGTCCTGACGGTGCCGCCCGCCCGCCCGGCTCCCGAGTGACCGCGGGCGCGGGCGACCGCCGCTTGCGACGGGGCGTCTCGGGTTAGACTCCCGCCGGTGCTCGACGGTGGTGACAGTGGCGGCGTGTCGGCTCTCGAGGGCCTGCGCGTCGTCGAGATGACGGAGGCCCTGGCGGGGCCGTTCTGCGCCATGACCCTGGGCGATCTGGGGGCCGACGTGATCAAGATCGAGCGGCCCGGCACGGGGGACCAGTCGCGGCGCTGGGGGCCGCCGTTCGTCGACGGCGAGAGCGCCTACTACCTGTCGGTCAACCGCAACAAGCGCAGCTTCGAGCTCGACGTCAAGGAGCCGGCCGACCTGGCCCTCCTGCACCGCCTCCTCGAGCGGGCCGACGTGTTCCTCACCAACAACCCGCGGCTGGAGTCCCTGGAGCGCGTTCGCCTCGACCCGGGGACGGCGCGAGGCCTCAACCCGCGGCTGGTCTACGTGGCGATCAGCGGCTACGGCCACACCGGCCCGAAGGCGGGGCGGTCCGGCTACGATCTCATCGCGCAGGGCGCCGCGGGCCTGATGGCGCTCACCGGGGAGCCGGGCGGCGGTCCGATCCGCTTCCCGACGCCGATGGCCGACTTCAGCGCGGGGATCTACTCGGCGATCGGCGCCCTGGCGGCGCTCTACGCCCGGGACCGGCCGGGAGGCAGCGGCGAGGGGCAGTTCCTCGACGTGGCGCTGCTCGACAGCCAGGTCACCTGGCTGGCCAACCTCGCCGGGAGCTTCTTCGCGACCGGCCGGCGGCCGCCGAAGATGGGCAACCAGCACCCCACGATCACCCCCTACCAGCCGCTGCGGGCGCGCGACCAGATGATGATCGTCGCGGTGGGCACGCAGCGGCTGTGGCGCCGCTTCTGCGAGGTCCTGGGAGTGGCCGGGACGCTCGCGGACGATCCGCGCTTCGCGACCAACGAGCAGCGCAACGAGCACCGCGCCGAGCTGGTGCCGCTGCTCGAGGCCGAGCTCGCCCGGCGCGACGCGGAGGCGTGGATCGAAGAGCTCTCGGCCGCGGGGATCCCGGCCGGGCCGATCAACTTCCCGGACCAGACGCTGGCCGACGAGCAGCTGCACGCCCGGCGCATGATCGTCGAGCTCGAGCACCCGCTGCTGGGCATCGTCAAGACGCTGGCCAACCCGATCTCGATGTCGGCGACGGCGCCGACCTACCGGCGCCACCCGCCGCGCCTCGGCGAGCACAACGAGGAGATTCGAGCCGAGCTGGCGTCGTAGCCGAGAATGTCCGGCGCGGGGTGGAACCGCAGCCGGGCTTCCGTCGAATGAGAACGCTTTGAACCCGTCCGCAATCCGAGCTTGTACGCTCGGTCCCACCAAGAGTAGAGAGGAGGTTTCACCCGATGCGAAGCAGTCTTCCGAGAACGGCCGCGCTCGCGGCACTGGGGGCGACCGCCGTCCTGACGCTGGCAGCGCTGCCGGCCGCGGCCGCCACCTACGAGGTCGATCCCGTCCACTCGTCGGCCATCTTCAAGGTGAAGCACTTCGGAGTCGCCAATTTCTACGGCGCGTTCCGCGAGGTCTCGGGCCGGATCGAGTACGACCCTGAGAGCCCCGAAGGGCTGGCCGTGGAGGTGACGATCGCCGCGGCCAGCGTCGACTCGCGCAACGGGCAGCGCGACGACCACCTCAAGAGCCAGGACTTCCTCAACGTCGTCGAGTTCCCGACGATCTCGTTCCGCAGCACCCGCGTGGCTCCGGCCGGCGACGACCGCTACGAGGTCACCGGCGATCTGACCCTCCACGGGGTGACCCGGGAGATCCAGGTCACGGCCGAGAAGACCGGCGAGGGCAAGCACCCCCGGTCGGGCCGGGACCTGGTGGGCTTCGAGGCCCGCTTCGCGGTCGACCGCACGGACTTCGGGATGACGTTCATGGCGGGGCCGCTGAGCGAGCAGGTGGAGATCATCCTGGCTCTCGAAGCCGGCAAGTAGGGCTCCACGGGCCCCGGCTCGCCATCGGTCCGCGTCGTCATGCTCTTCGAGAACATCTTGCTGCCGGGGGTCGTGATCCCCACGGCGTGCGCGGCCGCGGTGCTCCTCGCGGCCGTGCTGGCGGATCGCCGCCGCCGCTCGTCGACGGTCGGCGGCGGCGCCGCCGCCCTGGGGGCCGCTCTGCTGTCGGCACACGTGGCCGCGAGCGGCTGGCCCGCCTGGCCGCCCATCGACAGCACGCAGAGGCTCTTCTTCGTCGTCGCCCTCGCCGCGGCGTTGGGCGCGCTGCGGGGCTGGCTGCGCGAGGAGGGATCGCCGTGGTGGGTCC